>NZ_JABFDP010000010.1:0-249663 GCF_013179005.1 Bradyrhizobium denitrificans
ATCGTCGAGACCGTGTCCCATGCCTCGACCGAGCTCGAAGCCTCGGCCACCTCGCTGAGCACGACCGCCACGCGCTCACAGACGCTCGCCACCACCGTGGCGTCCGCCTCGCACGAGGCCTCGACCAATGTGCAGTCGGTGGCGTCGGCGACCGAGGAGATGGCTTCCTCGGTCAACGAGATCAGCCGGCAGGTGCAGGAATCCGCGCGCATGGCCAGCGATGCCGTCGACCAGGCGCGCCGGACCAATGAGCGTGTCGGCGAGTTGTCGAAGGCTGCAACCCGGATCGGCGACGTCGTCGAGCTGATCAACACCATTGCCGGCCAGACCAATTTGCTGGCGCTCAACGCCACGATTGAGGCGGCGCGCGCCGGCGAGGCCGGCCGCGGCTTTGCGGTCGTCGCCTCCGAGGTGAAGGCGCTGGCCGAGCAGACCGCCAAGGCCACCGGTGAGATCGGCCAGCAGATCGGCAGTATCCAGGCGGCGACGCAGGAATCGGTCGGCGCAATCCGCGAGATTTCCGGCACCATCGAAAAACTGTCGGAAATCTCCTCGACCATCGCCGCCGCGGTGGAGGAGCAGGGCGCCGCGACGCAGGAGATCTCGCGCAACATCCAGCAGGCGGCCATCGGCACGCAGCAGGTCTCGGCCAATATCTCCGAGGTGCAACGTGGCGCCGGCGAGACCGGCTCGGCCTCGTCCCAGGTGCTCTCGGCAGCGCAGATGCTGTCCGGCGACAGCAACCGGCTGAAGGTCGAGGTCGACCGCTTCCTGAGCACGGTGCGCGCCGCCTGAGCGCGGCGGTCGAGTCGAGTTTGCTTCGTCGACGAACAAGGCGCGGCCGCAAGGCCGCGCCTTGTACGTGTACCGCTTTCAAGAAGGCACTGACGGAGGTGAAGCAGCTGACCTCCGACAATCGGCTCAGCAACGCCGCCTTGAGCAGAGCGAGAAGGCTGCGACCGGCTGGCGCCAGGACGTTGCGGAGAAAGAGATCGCGCTGATGCGCAATCCGCAGACCGTGCAGGAGGCGCGCAACCTCGCAGCCTCCGGCGCCGGCAAGAAGTACATGGATGGCCTCGGCGGCCTCGTGAAGGAGGTGATCGACGTCGAAGCGGCCCTGCTGCAGACGCAGCCGAGGCCGCTCTGGCGTCGTCGAAGACCTCGATCGTGGTGGGTGGCACCGTCATGGCGGTGATCGCGCTGCTCGTGCTGAACTCCGCCGTGACCCGCGGCATCACCTGCATGACCGCCGCCATGGGGCGGCTGGCCAACAATGATCTCAGCGTCACGATTCCCTATGGCCGATCGCCGTGACGAGGTCGGCGCGGTGACCGAGATCAGCCGCCAGGTGCAGGAATCGGCCCGGATGGCGGGCGAGGCCGTCAACCAGGCCCGCCGCACCAACGAGCAGGTGAGCGAGCTCTCCAAGGCGGCCGCGCGGATCGGCGACGTCGTCGAACTGATCAACACGATCGCCGGCCAGACCAACCTTCTGGCGCTCAACGCCACGATCGAGGCGGCGCGCGCCGGCGAAGCGGGCCGTGGCTTCGCCGTGGTCGCCACCGAAGTGAAGGCGCTTGCCGAGCAGACCTCGAAGGCGACCGGCGAGATCGGTCAGCAGATTTCCGGCATCCAGAGCGCGACCCAGGAATCGGTTGGCGCCATCAAGGAAATTTCGGCGACCATCGAGCGGCTTTCGGAGATCGCGTCGACCATTGCCGCCGCGGTCGAGGAGCAGGGCGCCGCGACCCAGGAGATTTCCCGCAACGTCCAGCACGCTTCCCAGGGCACGAAGGATGTCTCGACCAACATCGTCGAGGTCCAGCGCGGCGCCAATGAAACCGGCTCCGCCTCCTCCGAGGTGTTGTCTGCGGCCCAGGCGCTGTCGTCCGACAGCAACCGTCTCAAGGCCGAAGTGAGCCGCTTCCTCAATACCGTCCGCGCCGCCTGATTGCGGCGTTCGACCGGCGTACTCGTCCTGGGCGTGGCCGCTGGCCACGCCCTTTCGCTTGGCGCGGGAGCAACGCAAAGGAGCGCCATCGTGAGATGCATGAGCGCCATGCAATCCGCGAAACTACGGGCGCGGCGGCTTAAACTTTATCCTATGTTAAACTGATCAGGCGAATTTTAACTCTCTACAACTTTTGGAATGAGAGACATTCGCCGTGCTCAGCAATTTTCGCATCGTTTTCAAGATCGGCCTGATCGCCCTGATCATGGGCGTCATCATGATCGGCCTGGTCAGCCATATGTCGAGCCAGATGTCCGGCATCGACTTGGCCTATACCGATGTCGTGAAGCGGATCGACAGTTCCACGGTGCTGCTGGCGCGGACCGGGCGCCGGGCCGAGACCTATCGCGCCTCGGCCTTCGAGCTCCTCGCCGAAACCACCGAGGCGGGCAATGCGCGCCTGCTCAAGGCGGCACAGGATGCCGCGGCCCAGGTGCGGAACGGTCTCGACAAGATCCGGACGGATCTGCCGGAAAAGGCCGATCAGATCGGCAGGATCGCCGATCGCTTCAAGACGGCTTTCGCCGCCTGCGAGCCGGGCATCCAGGCCGCGAGCGCCGCGATGACCCCGGAGCAGAACGTCAAAGCGGGGCAGAAGTTGAACGACGAATGCCGGGATGTCCTCAATTCCGCGGTGAGCGTCCTGCTCGCGGCGGTGAACGATGTCGTCGCGTTCTCGGAGGCCAAGGCGAGGGAGCAGCATGAGGCGACCGTCAACGGCACGCGCGACACGCTGATCATGGCGGTGCTGGCCACCCTTGTTGCCATCGGCGGCGCGCTCGCCACCGGCGTGTTCGGCATTGCGCGGCCGATGCGGGCGCTCGTCCTGGTGCTGCAGGGCATGGCGCGCGGCGAAGCGCCGGCGATGGTCGGTCTCGACCGCAAGGACGAGATCGGCGACACCGCGCGGGCGGTGGAAGGCGTCAGCCAGATGCTGGCCGAGAAGGCGCGCCATGAGGCGGAGGCCAAGATCGCACAGGACCAGATCGCCGCCGAGCAGCGCCGGGCCGAGATGCAGACACTCGCCGATGGCTTCGAGGCCGCGGTGGGGCAGATCATCGAGGTGGTGTCGTCAGCCTCCACCGAGCTCGAAGCGTCCGCCACGTCGCTGTCGTCGAGCGCGGACCGCGCCAGCCGGCTCGCCACCACCGTGTCGGCGGCCTCGGAGGAAGCCTCGACCAACGTCCAGTCCGTCGCCTCGGCGACCGAGGAGTTGTCCTCATCGGTCAACGAGATCAGCCGCCAGGTGCAGCAATCGGCGCGCATGGCGGTCGAGGCTGTCGGTCAGGCGCGCTCGACCACCGATCGCGTCGGCGAGTTGTCCAAGGCCGCCACCCGCATTGGCGACGTGGTCGAACTGATCAATACCATTGCCGGCCAGACCAACCTGCTGGCGCTCAACGCCACGATCGAGGCGGCGCGTGCCGGCGAGGCGGGCCGTGGCTTCGCCGTGGTCGCCTCCGAGGTGAAGGCGCTGGCCGAGCAGACCGCCAAGGCCACTGGCGAGATCGGCCAGCAGATCGGCAGCATTCAGAGCGCGACCCACGACTCGGTGACGGCGATCAGGGAGATCTCGGTCACGATCGAGAAGCTGTCGGAGATCTCGTCGACGATCGCGGCTGCCGTCGAGGAGCAGGGCGCGGCCACTCAGGAGATCGCCCGCAACGTGCAGCAGGCCGCCGCGGGCACCGAAGAGGTCTCGGCCAATGTCGGCAATGTGCAGCAGGGCGCGACCGAGACGGGCAGCGCGTCATCGCAGGTGCTTTCCGCCGCCAAATCGCTCGCAGCGAACAGCAACCGCCTGAAGCTCGAAGTGTCACGTTTCCTGCAAACCGTGCGCGCCGCCTGATCGGAGACCCCAAGCGCTGGGAGGCGTGGTGATCAGCTACGCCTTCTTGCATTGCGGCCGCGTTCTCGTCGGCTAGAGATCTCGCTTAGTCGGAAAAGAGCTGATCCCGCGCGGCGGCCCGCTGGATCCGTAGGATTACGGTGAATTCAGTATCCTTTAACCAACGTTAATAGGGCGCGCACAATCGTCCCTTCACGCAGCTTTTCATACGCAACAGAGAGACGTTCTCGTGCTCAACAATACTCGTATGGTCTTCAAGGTCGGTCTGATTGCGCTTCTGATGGGCACCGCCATGATCGGTCTTGTCAGTTACATGTCCAGCCAGACATCGTCCATCGATCGCGCTTATGCCGATGTCGTGCAGCGGGTCGATGCCTCCACTTCATGGTTGATCCGCTCGACCCGCCGGGCCGAGACGTATCGTGCTGCTGCCTTCGAACTGCTGACGGAAACCTCCGATGCGGGCAATGCGCGCCTGTTCAAGACGACGCAGGACATGTCGGCTCAGGTCATCGACGGTCTGAACAAGGTCGATCTGCCGGAGAAGGCGAGCGGCATCGCGAGGCTGAAGGGACTTTACGGTCACGCATTTTCAGCCTGTGCTCCGGTGATCCAGATCGCAGCGAGAGCCTCCACGGTTGAGGAAAAGGCGAAGGCCGCAGAACGCATGCGGGCAGAATGCAATGACAAGCTCAGAGCCGCTGTGGACCTCTCGGTCGAGCTTCAACGCGAAGCGATCGCGTTCTCGGAGGCCAGGGCGAGGGAGCAGCACGAACTGGCCGTCGCGGGGACGCGCAATACGCTGATCATGGCGGTGCTGACCGCCCTTGCAGCCCTCTCCGGTGCGCTCGCGATCGGTGTGTTCGGCATCGCGCAGCCGATGCGGGCCCTCGTTCTGGTGCTGCAGGGCATGGCGCGCGGCGAAGCGCCGGCGATGGTCGGTCTCGACCGCAAGGACGAGATCGGCGACACCGCGCGGGCGGTGGAAGGCGTCAGCCAGATGCTGGCCGAGAAGGCGCGCCACGAGGCGGAGGCCAAGATCGCACAGGACCAGATCGCCGCCGAGCAGCGCCGGGTCGAGATGCAGACACTCGCCGACGGCTTCGAAGCCGCAGTGGGACAGATCATCGAGGTGGTGTCATCGGCCTCCACCGAGCTCGAAGCCTCCGCCACGTCGTTGTCATCGAGTGCGGACCGTTCGCGACGGCTGGCCACGACGGTGTCTGCGGCATCGGAAGAAGCCTCGACCAACGTTCAGTCCGTCGCCTCTGCCACGGAGGAGCTGTCGTCCTCGGTGACCGAGATCAGCCGCCAGGTGCAGCAATCGGCGCGCATGGCCGGCGAAGCGGTCGGTCAGGCGCGCTCGACCACCGATCGCGTCGGCGAGTTGTCGAAAGCTGCGACACGGATCGGCGACGTGGTCGAACTGATCAACACCATTGCCGGCCAGACCAACCTGCTGGCGCTCAACGCCACGATCGAGGCGGCGCGTGCCGGCGAGGCGGGCCGCGGCTTCGCCGTGGTCGCCTCCGAAGTGAAGGCGCTGGCCGAGCAGACTGCCAAGGCCACTGGCGAGATCGGCCAGCAGATCGGCAGCATCCAGAGCGCGACCCACGACTCCGTGACGGCGATCAGGGAGATCTCGGTCACGATCGAGAAGCTGTCGGAGATCTCGTCGACCATCGCGGCTGCCGTCGAGGAGCAGGGTGCGGCCACTCAGGAGATCGCGCGCAATGTGCAGCAGGCTGCGGTCGGCACTGGAGAGGTGTCGTCCAACGTCGTCGAGGTGCAACGCGGTGCGACCGAGACGGGCAGCGCGTCCGCCCAGGTGCTGTCGGCCGCCAAATCGCTTGCGGCCAACAGCAACCGGCTGAAGCTCGAGGTCGGCCGCTTCCTGCAAACTGTTCGCGCCGCTTGACGCGGCCGGGTCGCAGAAGCGAGCGAATCATTCCGGAGGACGGCGGCGACGGTGCCGCCGTTCGTTCATGAGCGGAGCGCTGCCCAGAACAGCGAACAACAGTCATGAGCGTAACGCGCCGTACTTCCACGGGGGTAGGGCTTTATCTTGGGTTAATTTACCCGTGCGATGTTCGAGCTCTTCATTGCCCTAAAAGTAGTCATGCCAACGCAGGTATGACGATTGACTGTCATTGTGGATCGGAAATCCCGCATGCGTAAGAACCTGCCCATCACCAATGTCGAGTATCCGATCTCCGACGATACTCTGATCGTCTCGAAGACCGACACCAAGGGCAAGCTGACGTTCTTCAATGAGGACTTTGTCAAGGCGGCCGGCTTCACCGAGACGGAGCTGATGGGGCAGCCGCACAACATCGTGCGCCATCCTGACATGCCGCCCGAGGCGTTCGACAATCTCTGGACCACGCTGAAGGCGAAGCGCCCCTGGGTCGGCGCGGTCAAGAACCGCCGCAAGAATGGCGATTATTACTGGGTCCTGGCGACGGCCTCGCCGATCTGCAAGGACGGCCAAGTCGTCGGCTACACGTCGGTGCGCACCAAGCTGCCGTCCGACCAGCGTACCGAGGCCGAGCAGGTCTACGCCGCGATTCGCGAGAACAAGCCGCACAACTACAAGATCGAGGACGGCATCATTCGCCGCCGTTCGGTGTTCGACCACCTCGCGATGTTCACCGGCACCATTGCCGCCCGGCTGCGGACGCTGGTCGCGCTGCAGACGCTGTTTCTGATCGTGCTGGGCGCGATGTCCTTCGGTGCGGGCGGCGGCATGACGGCCGCGGCGATTGCGGCTCTCGGTGTCGTGCTCTGCGGCCTGGTCGGCTATCGTACGATGAGCGTCATCGTCGGTCCGCTCGATCATGTCAACGAGACGATGGAGGCCATCACCCAGGGCAAGCTCGACACCCGCATGCGCATCGAGCGCGACGACGAGATCGGCCGCGCCTTGCGCAACCTGCAGACCGTGCAGACGATGGTGCGCTTCAACGCCCGGGAGCTCAAGGAGCAGGAACAGCGCGCCGCTTCGCTGCGCAAGCAGGAGATGTCCAAGCTCGCCGACAGTTTCGAGGGAGCCGTCGGCAATATCGTCGAGACCGTGTCCTCGGCCTCGAACGAGCTCGAGAGCTCGGCGAACTCGCTGTCGGGCACCGCGATGCGGGGCCAGGAGCTTTCGACGGCTGTTGCTGCGGCGTCCGAGGAGGCGTCGGCAAACGTTCAGGCGGTCGCGTCGGCGACCGAAGAGCTCACGTCGTCGGTGAAGGAGATCAGCCGCCAGGTGCAGGAGTCCGCGCGCATCGCGTCCGATGCCGTCGATCAGGCGCGTCGCACCAATGACCGCGTGGGCGAGCTGTCGCGGGCTGCGACCCGCATCGGCGACGTCGTCGAACTGATCAACACCATCGCAGGCCAGACCAATTTGCTGGCCCTGAACGCGACCATCGAGGCGGCGCGCGCCGGTGAAGCGGGCCGCGGCTTTGCGGTCGTGGCGTCCGAAGTCAAGGCGCTGGCTGAGCAGACAGCCAAGGCCACCGGCGAGATCGCGCAGCAGATCTCGGGGATCCAGGCTGCGACGCAGGAATCGGTCGGCGCCATCCGGGAGATTTCGACGACGATCGAACGGCTGTCCGAGATCGCGGCCACCGTCGCCGCCGCAGTGGAGCAGCAGGGCGCGGCGACCTCCGAGATCTCTCGCAACATTCAGCACGCTGCGACCGGGACCCAGGAGGTCTCGTCCAACATCACAGACGTCCAGCGCGGCGCAAGCGAGACCGGGGACACATCGAACCAGGTGCTCAACGCAGCGCGCCAGCTCTCCGAGGATAGTCATCGCCTCAAGCAGGAGGTCAGCCGCTTCCTGCAATCGGTTCGCGCCGCCTGATGTGAATGATGAGCGCGACCCGGCCGGCGACGCCCTCAATATGGGGGCCTTTCGTCGGCTGCAGTATCGCCCGGACAGCGAACAGGTTGGCATGTGGTATGATGTAGCTGATCTACCAACGCCGTAGCGTTGCAGCGATCCCACACTGGCCGGCACCTGCCAGAAACGCCGCCGTCGCGCCTTAATCCCGCTAAGGTGCGCATGTCCTTTGCCGCCCGACTGGTCAATCAACCAGAGATTTGATTGGTGGCGGACGATGTGATGGCAGGCGAACCTTCCCGAAGGACCTTGGTGCTGTCGGCGGCGACCGCTGCCATGGCCTTTGGTCTCGATGCGAGCCTTGCCATCGTCGCTGCCGGGCCGCGCCGCCGGACCGCGGACCCCGAGCCTGGTTACCGCCGGATCGCCATCGGTGAGGCTGAAATCATCGCGCTCTATGACGGCATGTGGGAGAAGCCGCATGAGGCGGGGTTCTTGAGCAATGCCAGCGTCAGCGACGTCAAGCAGGCGCTGCGCACGGCGGGTCTCGACGCCAGCTTCGTCCCGGTGCCGATCTCCACCTTCGTGGTGCGGCTGAAGGGCAAGACCGTGCTCTGCGATGCTGGCGGCGGCGGCCAGGTGCAGGGCTACAATTCCGATTCCATCTTCGTCTCGGGGCGAATGCTGAACAATCTGAAAGCGGCTGGCATTCGCCCTGAGGATATCGACACCATCCTGATCTCACATTTCCATCCCGATCATATTTTTGGATTGCTGAGTGAGGACACCAACGCCCAGGTGTTTCCTCATGCCGAGATCATCGTCGCTGCGGCGGAATACAAATTCTGGACCGATTCATCATCGACCGCCCGCCTGCCGCCATGGCGGCAGTCGCTGGCACGGCGAATTCAAAGTGTGATCCCGAGCTGGAAAAACGTGCTGCCGGTCGAGGGCGAGGACGAGGTTGTGCCTGGCATTCGCTTCGTCAGCGTCTTCGGTCATACGCCGGGGCACACGGGATTTCATATCAGCTCAGGTGCGGAGCAATTGATGATCTCAAGCGATACTGCCTATGTTCCGGCGCTTTGCCTGCGCCATCCCGAATGGCACGGCGCCTATGACCAGGACGGCGCTGCCGCCGAGGTCAGCCGGCGCAGATTGCTCGACCGGGTGGTCGCCGAAGAGATGATGATCTGCGGATCTCATTTTCCCTGGGCCGGGTTCGGCCGGCTCGTTCGCGATGGCGCCCATTATGCGCTCGACCTGCTTCCCGCCTGATTCCGGTCCGGCCCCAGAGCAAGCGCGGGGGCGCTGAGCCATGAAGACGCATTATCAGGTGCTCGGTGTTTCGCCGCGCGCCGATCTCGACACGATCAAGCGGGCCTTCAGGCGGGCCGCCAAGGCTCATCATCCTGATCTCACGGGCGGCGGTGATGCAGCCGCGGATCATCAGCTCAAGGTGATCCTGGCCGCCTATAAAGTGCTGCGTGATCCCAATCTGCGCGCCGAGTACGACGCTCAACTCGCATTCGAACGTGAGTCCGTGCGGCGCGAGCGCTGGGATGCGGTTCTGCAGTTCGTCGCGGCGACCGCCGTGCTCAGCGCGATCCTGATCGGGCTCGAGATCCTGCTGCTGCCCTCGGTCGGAGACTGGATGAGCAGGCAGCCGCAGACCCGCTCGGCCACGGTCCAGCCCTTGCCGCCATTGCCATCCAGGCCACAGCCCGATGTCGGTGGCCTGACCGTGCCGGGGCCCGCAGCGCCGCAGGCGACCGGCGCGTTGCCTCCCACCAAGCCGCCTCAGACCGCCAGCCTCCCTGAGGCGCCCGCATTGACGGATGCTGCATCCTACCTGAAGCGCGCGCTCGACCGCAGCCGGCTGGGCGATCTCGACGGCGCCATTGCGGATTTCGACGAGGCGGTACGGCTGGCGCCACGAAACGCCGACATCTATCGCTACCGCGCCCGCGACCTTGGCCGCAGGGGACGCTGGGAGCGCGCGCTCGCCGATTATGACCGGGCGATCCGCCTGGACCCGAACAACCCCGCGCTGTTTCATGATCGCGGCCTGGCGCTCCAGCAGCAGGGCGAACTCGACGGTGCGCTGATCGATCTCGATCGCGCGGTGCGCATGAGCTTCAGCGATGCGCGGCTGTACAGCGACAGGGGCGCGGTCTGGCTGGCAAAGGGGCGCTACGACCGCGCACTCGCCGATTTCAACCAGGCGCTCAAGCTCGATCCGGCCCTGGCGGTCGCTGCCGCGCGCCGCGACGAGGCGCTGGATCGCAAGCGTGAGCAGCGAATGGCGAACGACAGCAGCGTACCGGGAGCCCCCGGGAACGAGACGACGGGGACATTGCCGCCCAAGGCGCCGTCGAACACGCCGCCGCGCTGATCTCGTCTCCGTCGCGGGAACCCGACATCCAAGCTGCGTTCAGCAGCGTTGCCCTTGCAGCTGTCCGGGCGCGCGATCGCGACGCCTGCCAACCACGCGCAGGAGCCGCGATGAGTGTCTACGTCTCTGTGACGGGCTTCCGGCCCCATCGCGGTTGGCTCCGGCTCGTCCGCTTCTGGTGGCACGTGCTGCGGGCCGGCCGGCAGGCTCGCCGGGCGGCCGGTAATCTGCGCGTCGAGCTGCGTCCCGTCGATGGCATCTATCACACGCTGACAGTCTGGACGGATGAGGCCAGCATGCGGGCCTATGTCCGGAGCGGTGCGCATCGCCGCGCGATGATGAATTTCCGTGATCTCGGCGGCGGCAAGACGCTGGGTTTCGTCGCCGAAGCGGATCCCGGCTGGGACGCGGCCTATGCGCGCTGGCAGCGCGAGGCGCGGGACGCGTAAGCAATCCAGGGCGCGCAGCGATAGAGGAGTTCGCTGCAGCGGCATCGATCCTCAATTCGCGCGCCACTCCGGCACGCCGTCGGCGGACATGGAAATCGTACCGATCGCGCTTACCGGTGTCCGGTCGGGCCTCATCAGCTGCGCCAGCGTGACCTGGTCCTGCGCCGGCACACGCGCCAGGGTACGCGTATCCTGCTCGGTGCGCAGCATCACCACGCCATGCTCGATCTCGCCGTTGCGATCATAGAGCGCGGTGAAGCTCTCGACCTTGCCGTGGCCGCGCGCCTCGCTGACAAAGTCCGGCGCGGCCGCGCGACGCCGGTCAGCATCCGCCTGGACGCTGACGTCCTGGGACAGAGAGGGCGGCGGTTCCCGCGAGATCACCAGAGCATGGTGCTTGGTGACGAAGCCGCCCTGGCCGTAGAGGAGGCCGCGCTTGGCGCCGCCGCCGCGCAGCCGGCGGACCATCGCGCAGGCGGCATGTGTCATGTAGGTGTTGAGCGGCGCGCCGAAGAAGGTCAGGCCGCCGGTGACGGTCGGCTCGACGTCGGCGCCGAGCCCAAGGGTGCGCCGCGCCATCTTCGGCACGCAAGGAAAACAGCTGTAGAGCTCGATGACGTCGAAGGCCGTGCCCTTGCCGCCGACGAGATCCATCGCCGCCTGCAGCACCGCGTTCTGCGGATGGCTTTCGGCGAACTGATCACGGGTGAGATAATCGCGTGGATCTTCGGCCGAAGCGCCACCGAGCGGGTAGATCATGCGCGCGTCGGCGATGCCGGAGGCGCGTGCCTTTGCGAGGCTGGTCAGAATGAGCGCGGCGCCCATGTTGACCATGGGATTGGCCACCATCAGCTTGGTATAGGGCCAGGCGATCGGCCGGTTGTCGACCGATGCCGTCGTGATCTCCTCCGGCGTAAAATGCCGCTTCAGCCAGGCATTCGGATTGTAGGCCGCGACCGCCGAGAACCGCGACCACAGCTCGCCGGATTCGGCGAGCGCCTGCCGCGGCGTCTGGCCCCACTTCGCCGCGCTCGCGACTTCGTAGAACGGATAGACCGAGACCGGGCGGAACACGCCGAGCTTCACCGCCAGCGGATTCTGGAACGCCGCGCCGCGCTTCGGCTCCTCGACGTCATGGGCGAACGGTGTCCATGGCAGCTGTACGCCGGCGCGCTCGGCCTTGGTCGCGGTCGACTGCGCCTCGGCGCCGCAGACCACCGCGACCTCGCATTCGCCGCGCGCGATGCGCAGGGCGGCTTCATGCAGATAGCGGATCGGGCTCTCGCCGCCGACCGGACCGTAATAGCAGTGCGACGGTGTCACGCCGAGCCGCTGCGCCAACAGCTGCTCCGGATCGCGGTAGCGCCAGCTCAGGAAGTTGACGACGTCGAGCGAGCCGATGTCTTGGACCAGCTTGGCTCCGGCGTCATTTTCCGCACGGCGGATCGCCTGTTCCAGGAGCGCCAGCGGCTCGAGCCCCTCCGCGATGTCCTTGGGACGGTCGACGATCTCGCCGACGCCGACGATGACGGGAATGCGGTCCGCGGGCAGGGCAGTTGCAGTCATGGGCGTTTCCGAACGGGCGGCCCGTGACGGACCACCATCTTGATCTTGTCTCCGTTCTGTCATTGCAGGTTCGGTGGCGCAATGCAGAAAATGCGGGCGCCGCACGCGCGCGGCGTGGCTTCCGCTCCGCGGCATATCCGCCTAGAACATTCGCTCCTTTGCCGCTCACGCCGGAGTTTTTTCGTGTCCGAACAGAACAGCTATGTGCCGCCCAAGGTCTGGACCTGGAACAAGGCCAGCGGCGGCCGCTTCGCCAACATCAACCGTCCGATCGCGGGTCCGACCCACGACAAGGAATTGCCTGTCGGCCGTCATCCCTTGCAGCTCTATTCCCTCGGCACGCCAAATGGCGTGAAGGTCACGGTGATGCTCGAGGAGCTGCTGGCGCTCGGCCATGCCGGCGCCGAATATGACGCCTGGCTGATCCGCATCGGCGAGGGCGACCAGTTCGGCTCCGGCTTCGTCGCCATCAATCCGAACTCGAAGATCCCGGCGCTGTTGGATCGCAGCGGGCCCGAGCCGATCCGCGTCTTCGAGTCCGGAGCGATCCTGGTCTATCTTGCCGAGAAGTTCGGCGCCTTCCTGCCGACGGAGCCCGCCAAGCGCGCCGAATGCCTGTCCTGGCTGTTCTGGCAGATGGGGGCCGCGCCCTATCTCGGCGGAGGCTTCGGCCACTTCTATGCCTATGCGCCGACCAAGATCGAATACGCCATCGATCGCTTCGCGATGGAGGTCAAGCGCCAGCTCGATGTGCTCGACCGCCGTCTCGCCGAAACCGAATATCTCGCCGGCCCGGACTACACCATCGCGGACATTGCGGTGTGGCCCTGGTACGGCGCGCTCGCCAAGGGGCTGCTTTATGAAGGCGGCGAGTTCCTGTCGGTGCAGGACTACAAGAACGTCCAGCGATGGACCGACCAGATTGCGCAGCGCGCGGCCGTGAAGCGCGGTCGCATGGTCAACCGGGTTTCCGGCGACCCCGCCAGCCAGCTGCACGAGCGCCACGACGCCAACGATTTCGACACCAAGACGCAGGACAAGATCGGGAAAAGCGGATAGGCCGCAGCGTCGTCCCTTGGCCCGGATAGCGCTACGCTCATCCGGGCCCAGTCCGCGCCCTTGAAGCGTGTCCACCGTCATTGCGAGGAGCGCGGCGACGACGCGTTCCCAGAGTCGTCCCGGGCCCTGGATTGCTTCGCTGCGCTCGCAACGGCGATCGCCTCTCAGCCGAGTCCGTTCGCCGGCGGGAAATCCATCCGGTCGTTGGTCCGGCAATAGCGGTCGGCGAACATGCGGCCGACCGGGTGGAACAGCTCCATCTCGACCCGCATCTTCTCGGAATCCCACAGCTCATCGCGGATGTGGAAGGCGAGGCCCTCACCGAGCACCAGCACGCGATCGCCATTGACGTCGATCAGCTGCCAGGTCTTGCACTCCATCGCGAAAGGCGCATCTGCCAGCCGCGGCACGCCGATCATGTGTGACGGTGCGAGCTTGAGCCCGAGATGATCTGGCTCGCTGACCTCTGGCGGAAAGTCGCCGCCGGTCTCGTGCATGGCCTGCGCCAGCGGCTCGTCGGTGATGTGCACCACGAACGCGTTGCTGTGGCGGATATTGACGAGCGTGTCCTTGACCCGGCCGTCGGGCCGCAAATTGATCGCGAACACGCAGAGCGGCGGGTCCTCGCCGAGCACGTTGAAGAACGAGAAGGGGGCGGCGTTGATGACCCCGCTCTCGCTCTTCGTCGTCACCCAGGCGATCGGCCGCGGCAGCACGAAGGAGGTCAGGATTTTGTAGCGCTCGCGCGGGCTGAGATCGGTGGAGAGGTATTGCATGGTCACGGCCTCTGATGCGTTGGTCGCCCGACCGTAGTGACCCGTGATGCAATGCGGAAGGCGATAAAGCGGGCAGGAGCTGCGCGTGTCGGCGGCGGTTGCCGGGTAAATCAGGTGTTCCCTGGAACGGCTCCGGGGGACGCCACGTTCGAACAGCACAGCAACTACAAAGGAGGTCGCGCCATGAAACCAATGATCAGCTTGATTGCCTGTGCGTTCGTCGTCTCAGCCAGTTCGGCTTATGCCCAAGGCACGCAGCAGCAGACCACCATGCCGCCGAGCGCACAGAATTCCGGAGCCGGCATTCAAGGAGCCCCCGGCAACAAGAATGGACCCGCGGCGACCGAATCCGGCACGGTTGGATCGTCTTCCACGATCAACCGTCACAACACGGACGTCAGCAATCAGGACACGTCGAACATCAAGGGCATGCCGGGCAACAAGAACGGCCCACCCGCGAAGAAGCCGCAGGAGTAAGCGCTACGGGGGGGCCGCGTTGGCGCGGCCGCCCCGTATATTTTGAACCGCCGGTATCCGGCAGTCTCGAACCGGCAAGGCCCGGCTGACCTCGTCACGGTAGCGCCGCCGCGGCGTTGGTTACGATCAGATTATCCGTATCAGCCGGCGCCAGCTCGCTGGTGGTCTCGCCGCCGAGATATTTGTCCAGCGTCGCCTGGATTCGTTCCCGCGCCGTATAGGGGCCGCGATCGCTCATCCAGGTGTGCTGGAACTCGGTCTTGATGATGTCGATGCCGCTCTTGGCTCCGACCTGCGAGGGCAGCACGCCCGGGTCGGTCTTGAACTGCGGATCGTCCGAGCGGAACGACAGGATCTTGAGCTTGTCCCTGACAACGAAAGGCACGCGCAGATTGTCCAGCGTCACGACCTGGGAGACGATGTTGGGATGCTCCTTGGCGAAATACATCGCGGTGTCGCCGCCATTGGAATGGCCGACCAGGGTCAGATGATCGTAATCGGCATGGGGATGGCGCTGCTTCATTTCGTTCAAGACGCAGAGGATGTTGGCCTCGCCTTTCTTGTAGACGTCGAGCCGGCCGACATAGGGCAGTCCGACCTTGGTGACCAGCGGCGGATCGGTCGGCAGGTCCTGCTGCACGCTGGCGACGAGGTAGCCGCGGGCGGCAAAGACGTTGGCGAGGAAGGAGTACTCGGTGTTCTTGACCGTGTTGCCGTTCGAGATGACCGCGACCGGCAGTCGCCACAGCCCGGCATTGGCCTTCATCTCGTAGTCCTTGCGCACGGCGATATCGACGTTGATCGGCCGCTGCCGCGCCGCGTCGTAGAACTCCCGACTCTCGTGCTGGATGCCCCATTTGGCCATTGCAAAGTAACCGGCAACAGCCAGGGCAGACACACAGGCCAAAACCGTCACACCGCGCTTCATGGCGTCCTTCCCCTTGGAATTCTCTCCGTCATGTGATGAGGGACAACGCCGGGGTCACGGGGGCGTGGCACCTGAAACCGGATTAAATTTCGGAAATCTTGGAATATGGGACCGGAACAAACCCGGGTTTCGTGGACCGGCGCACCGGTCCACCTCGCGCCGGAGCGGGTCAGAAGGCGGTGTAGCCGCCGTCGATCACGAAGCAGTCTGCGGTATGGTAGGACGACGCCTTGCTCATGAGGTACACCGCGATGCCGCCGAAATCCGACGGCTCGCCGAAGCGCCGCACCGGGATGCGCGGCATTACATTGGCGACGAACTTCTCGTTGTCCATGATGCCTGCGGTCATGTCGCTCTTGATCCAGCCCGGCAGGATCGCATTCGCGGTGACGCCATAGCGCGCGAGCTCGACCGCCAGCGCGCGGCACAGCGCGTTGATCGCCGCCTTGGTGGCCGCGTAGTGCTCGTTGCGCGCGGTGCCGAACAGCGAGGCGAGGCTCGAGGTCGCAACCAGCCGGCCGAACGGGTCGCCGGCTTCGGCGCGCGCCGTCATGTGCTTGGCCGCCGCCTGGAAGGCGTGGAAGACGCCGTCGAGATTGGTGGCGAACATCGTACGCCATTCCTCCTCGCTGCGCTCGATGAAGGGCTTGCGACCGCCGCCGCCGATGCCCGCATTGGCGAAGCAGCCATCGACGCGGCCGAACGTGTCGAGCGTCGCCTTCATCGCCTCCGCCACGGAGGCGGGGCTGGTGACATCGCAGATGCGCGTGTCGACCTTGCCGGGCCCTGCGGCCATCGAGGCCGCAGCTGCCTTGTTCTTCTCGGCGTTGCGGCCCCAGATCGAGACATTGCAGCCACTTGACGCAAGTGCCTGAGCGATGCCGAGGCCTATGCCTCCATTGCCGCCGGTGACGACGGCCACCCGGCCGGTGAGATCGAACATGGTCATGATTGTTCTCTTTGGCGTTTCCGTGATGATGTCAGCGCGCCCGGCGCCGCTTGGTTATTTGGATGACGCAACCATGGACAAGCGAAGCGCAAAAATCAAATATGCTGCACGAACCAGGCTCTGCTTCGAATTTCCGCCGCGAAGAATGCAGCGCTCGACAAGCCATTGAGAGGAAACCATGCAGTTCAAGCACGTCACGCTCGATTTCGACGGACCCGTCGCCGTCCTCACCCTTGACCATCAAGAGGTGATGAACGCGGTCTCGATCGACATGCTCGGCGGCCTTGCCGAGGCGCTCGACGAGATCGAGGAGAGAAAGGCGGAGGTGCGCTGCCTGGTGGTGACAGGGGCGGGACGCGCGTTCTGCACCGGCGCCAATCTGCAGGGCCGCAACGCGCAGGCCAAGCCCGGCCGCAGCAATGCAGGCGCCGCGCTCGAGACCGCCTTCCACCCGTTCCTGCGCCGCCTGCGCAACCTGCATTGTCCGATCGTGACATCCGTGAACGGGCCGGCCGCCGGTGCCGGAATGAGCTTCGCGCTGATGGGCGACATGATCCTGTGCGCCAGGTCCGCCTACTTTCTGCAGGCGTTCCGCCGCATCGGGCTCGTGCCTGATTGCGGCTCGACCTGGCTGCTGCCGCGTCTCGTCGGCAAGGCGCGCGCCATCGAGCTGTCGCTGCTCGGCGAGAAGCTGCCGGCCGAGACCGCGCTGCAATGGGGCCTTGTCAACCGCGTGTATGACGACGCCGCGTTGAAAGAGGAGACGATGAAAGTCGCGCACGAACTCGCCAACGGTCCGACGGTCGCGCTGGCGCAGATCCGCCGTCTGTATTGGGAGAGCCCGGAGAACTCGTTCGAGGAGCAGCTCAACGAGGAGTTCCAGTCCCAGCGCATCGCGGGCGCGACCGCCGATTTCAAGGAGGGCGTCACCGCGTTCCTCGAGAAGCGTCCCGCCAAGTTCAAGGGCCAATGATCGAGACCGAACTGTCCCGCTGCGTCGCCGCGTTCATGCCGGGGGCGATCGGCGTGCGCGGCGCCGCAAAGCTTTCCGGCGGCGCCAGCCAGGAGACGTGGCGTTTCGACATCATGCACCCTGATGGCGCGATCGGTGCCATCCTGCGCCGCTCGCCGAAAGGCTACGGCGCGGCGCCCGGCCGTGCGGCGGGGCTCGACAATGAGGCGGCCTTGATGCGGCTTGCGCATGCGGCCGGCGTGCCGTCGCCCGAGGTGCTGCACGTGCTGACGCCCAAGGATGATCTCGGCACCGGCTTCATCATGCGCCGCGTCGACGGCGAGACCATCGCGCGCAAGATCCTGCGCGATGCTGACTATGCCGAGGCGCGGCCGCGTCTTGCGCGCCAGCTCGGCGGCATTGCGGCCAGCATTCATGGCATCGCCCGCGAAGCGCTGCCGCCGTTGCGCGAGATGAATGCGACCAAGGAGATCGCGGAGCTCGCGCGCGAGTATCGCAGCTTCGACTGGCCGCGCCCGGTGTTCGATCTGGCGCTGCGCTGGCTGTCGCAGAATGATCCCGGTCCCTCGGCCGATGTGACCCTGGTGCATGGCGATTTCCGCAACGGCAATCTGATCATCGGCCCCGACGGGGTGCGCGCGGTGCTCGATTGGGAGCTCGCCCATCTCGGCGATCCGATGGAGGATCTCGGCTGGATCTGCGTCAATTCCTGGCGCTTTGGCGAGATCGACAAGCCGGTCGGCGGTTTCGGATCCCGCGAGGACCTGTTCGCCGGCTATGAAGCCGCTGGACGAAAAGTCGATGCTGCACGCGTGAAGTTCTGGGAGGTCATGGGCACGTTGCGCTGGGGTGTGATGTGCTGCGGCATGATGCAGCGGTTTCGGCTGGGTCCCGACCACTCGATGGAGCGCGCGATGATCGGCCGGCGCGCGTCGGAAACGGAGATCGACCTGTTGCGGCTGCTTGCGCCGCGAGGAGAGGGCTGATGCAGGACGAACCGACGCCGACCGAACTGGTGCAGGCCGTGGCGGATTTCCTGCGCACCGACATCGCGCCGCTGATCGCGGGCCACCAGGCGTTCAAGCTACGCGTCGGCATCAACGCGCTCGATCTCGTGGTGCGGCAGCTGACGCAGGCCTCGCCGGCGGAGGCTGCCGAGCTCACGCGGCTGAAGCAGCTGCTGGGACAGGATGGTGATTTGCTCGAACTCAATCGAGCGCTCGCTGCGCAGATCGCCAGCGGCACGGTCTCTCTCGAGACCCCGGGCCTGAAGGACCACCTCTGGCAGACCACGCTCGACAAGCTCGCCGTCGATCAGCCGAACTACGCGTCCTACAAGCGCGAGGCGGGAAGGGGCCTGAATGACGCATAACTCTCCGCCGTCATTGCGAGGAGCGCAAGCGACGAAGCAATCCAGACTGCCTCGGCGGTGGGAGTCTGGATTGCTTCGCTTCGCTCGCAATGACGGCGGTGGACGAGGCGGCACCGTCGCAAACAAAGGCTTCGTCATTCCGGGGCGCGACGCAGTCGCGAGCCCGGAATCCAGACGTCCGATCGAGGTTATGAATTCCGGGCCTGCGCTTGGCGGCACATCCCGGAATGACGAACGTCAATGGAGCTCACCGCCCCAGCCAGTTCGGCGGGCGCTTCTCCGAAAATGCCTTCGGTCCCTCGATATAGTCCTGCGAATGGATCATCGCCTGCACCGCCGGGTAGTCGCGCTGCTCGGTGATCGCCTGCTGCAGCGACACCGCGAGGCCCTTCTCGATCGCCTGCTTGGAGGCGCGGATCGACATCGGCGAGTTCTTGGCGATCGTCTCCGCCCAGCGCTCAGCGGCCGCCAGCGCCTCGCCTTGCGGCACCACCTCGTTGACGAAGCCGAGCTCGTGGCCCTCGCGCGCCCCGACATGGCGGCCGGTCAGAATCATGCTCATCGCGCGCTTCATGCCGATCTGGCGCGGCAGCCGCTGCAGGCCGCCCGCGAGCGCGGCGAGGCCGACGCGCGGCTCGGGCAACGCGAAGGTCGCATTCTCGGCGGCGATGATCAGGTCGCAGGCGAGCGCGATCTCGAAGCCGCCGCCCATCGCGACGCCGTTGACGGCCGCGATCAGCGGCTTGTCGCAGTCGAAGCGCGAGGTCAGTCCGCCAAAGCCGCTCTTGCCCCAGCCACGCGCGCCGCCGGCGGCCTGCCATTTGAGGTCGTTGCCGGCGCAGAACGCCTTGTCGCCCTCGCCGGTGACGATCGCGACCCACTGTTCGGGATCGGCGGCGAAGGTATCGAACACGCGCTCGAGCTCGTAATGCGCCTCGATATGCAGCGCGTTGTAGACCTCGGGCCGGGCGAGCGTGACGATCGTGACCGGCCCCTTGCGCGTGATCTTCGAGTATTTCAGCTCCATCGCCCGTTCCTCCTGATGTCCGATGATTGGCAGCCCTGCGCGAGCTTAGCGGCTGGGCAGCGTTCGCAGTCATCCAAATACGCAACCGCGCTGCGCGCCACAAGCACATGGCAGGAGGCGGCGCCGACCAAGATAACGAACAACAACAACACGCACAGGGAGACACGCCATGGATTTTTCCTTGCCGAAGGAACTGGTCGCCTATCTCGACGAGCTCGATCGCTTCATTGCCACCGAGATCAAGCCGCTGGAGGAGGCCGACGACAACATCCGCTTCTTCGATCATCGCCGCGAATGGGCGCGCACCGATTTCGAGAATGGCGGCCTGCCGCGGCATGACTGGGAGCAGCTGCTGCGCAAGGCCAAGGACCGCGCCGACGCGGCCGGGCACCTGCGCTTCGCGATCCCGAAGCGCTATGGCGGCAAGGACGGCTCGAACCTCTGGATGGCCGTGATCCGCGAGCATTTCGCATCGAAGGGCCTCGGCCTGCACAACGACCTGCAGAACGAGCATTCGATCGTCGGCAATCTGCCGATCGTCACCATGCTCGACCGCTACGGCCGCGACGACCAGAAGGCGATGATCGACGGCTCGATCACCGGCAAGTACCGCATCACTTTTGGTCTCACCGAGCCGCACCACGGCTCCGATGCGACCCATATGGAGACCAAGGCGGTGCCTGCGACTCGCGACAACGTCAAGGGTTGGCTGATCAATGGCGAGAAGATGTGGACGACGGGCATGCACGTCGCCACCCATTGCGCGCTGTTCGCGCGCACCTCGGGCAATGACGGCGATGCGCGCGGCATCACCTGCTTTCTCGTGCCGGCGAAGGCGGAAGGGGTGAAGGTCGAGGAGTATCTCTGGACCTTCAACATGCCGACCGATCATCCCCGCGTCAGCTTCACCGATGTGTTCGTACCTGAGGATGCGCTGTTTGGCGAGGTCGGGCGCGGGTTGTCGCTGGCGCAATGCTTCGTGCACGAGAACCGCATCCGGCAGGCGGCGAGCTCGCTCGGCGCCGCGGTGTTCTGCATCAATGAGAGCGTGAACTACGCGCGTGAGCGCAAGCCGTTCGGCAAGGCGCTGGCCGAGAACCAGGCGATCCAATGGCCGCTGGTGGAGCTGGCGACCCAGGCCGAGATGCTGCGGCTGCTGATCCGCAAGACTGCATGGGAGATGGACCAGCTCACCCAGGCGCAGGTGGAGCATACGCTCTCCGACAAGGTCTCGATGTGCAATTACTGGGCTAACCGCCTGTGCTGCGAGGCCGCCGATCGCGCCATCCAGGTCCATGGCGGCATGGGCTATTCGCGCCACAAGCCGTTCGAGCACATCTATCGCCACCACCGCCGCTACCGCATCACCGAGGGCAGCGAGGAGATTCAGATGCGCAAGGTGGCAGGCTTCCTGTTCGGCTATATGGGGGCGAACAAGAGGTGAGACGAGCTTGAACTGCGCACCGTCATCGCGAGCGTCAGCGAAGCGATCCAGGGCTGTGGGCGGGACTCTTGATGGTTTCGGCGCAAGGGCGCATCGCCATGACGCGGGGAGAAAGCGCGGGCTCTCTCGTCCGTCATCGCGAGCGGTAGCGAAGCGATCCAGGGTTGTTTACGTGGCCCTGGATTGCTTCGGCGCAAGAGCGCCTCGCAATGACGGGAGAGAGAGCGCGAACTCTCTCCTCGTCATCGCGAGCGTAAGCGATGCGATCCAGAATGGTCACCGCGGGCCCGGCAATCAATTCACCTGCCGGTCCTTGCCTGCCCAATAGGGGGCGCGCAGAGTCCGCCGCAGGATCTTGCCGGAGGGGTTGCGCGGCAAGGCGTCGAGGAAGTCCACGCTCTTCGGCGTCTTGAAGCCGGCGATGCGGGTGCGGGTGAAATTGATGATGTCGGTCGCGGTGGCGCGCTTGCCGGGCTTCATCACGACGATCGCCTTGACCGCCTCGCCCCATTTGTCGTCGGGGATGCCGATGACAGCGGCCTCCGCGACATCGGGATGGTCGCAGATCGCGCTCTCGACCTCGGCCGGATAGATGTTCTCGCCGCCGGAGATGATCATGTCCTTGATGCGGTCGTGGATGTAGACATACCCGTCCTCGTCCACGTAGCCGGCATCTCCGGTGCGCAGCCAGCCATCCTTGCCGAGGGTCCGCGCGGTCGCTTCGGGCAAATTCCAATAGCCGGCCATGTTGGAGCCGGAGCGGGTGGCGATCTCGCCGACCTGGCGCGGCGGCAGCGGATTGCCGAGCGGATCGATGATCGCAACCTCGATGCCCGGCAGCGGCTTGCCGGCCGAGCGCATCCGCTCCAGGCCCTCGACATGGTCCTCGGGCGGCAGCGCGATGATGGTGCCGGTGGTCTCGGTCATGCCGTACATCTGCACGAAGCCGCATTTGAAGACCTCGATGCATTCCTTCAGCAGCGCAGCTGGAATCGGCGAGGCGCCGTAGAGCATATATTTCAGCCGCGAGAAATCGACCTGTCGCGCGCGCGGCTGTCGTACCACGAACTGCATCGCGGCCGGAACCATGAACAATTTGGTGATGCCGGACTGCTCGAAGAAGTCCAGGATCTTGGTCGGATCGAACTCGCGCGCGATGACGCCGCGGGCGCCGTGATAGAGGCTCATCAGCCCCCAGCCGGAGCCGCCGATATGGAAGATCGGCATCGCGATCAGCGAGACGTCGTCGGTCGACCATTTGTTCCAGTCCGGCCTGTCCGCGGGATCGCCGGTGTTGACCAAATTCAGGAAGTTGGCGTGCGACAGCATCGCGCCCTTCGGCTTGCCGGTCGTGCCGGAGGTGTAGAGCTGCAGCGCGATGTCCTTCGGCGTGATCGGAACGCCCGGATCCTCCGCGCTCTGTACGTCGCGCCAGGCGGTGTAGTCCTGCCATTCCGGCGCGCCGCCTTCGGTGGTGATGATGTGCCGGACGCTCGGGATCTCGCCGCTGATGTTCCGGATCATCGTGATGAATTCCGGCCCGACGAACAAGACAGGGGCCTTGCAGTCCTCGACGATGAAGGCAACCTCTGGGCCCGCAAGCCGCCAATTGACCGGCGCCATCACCACATTGGCCTTCATCGCGCCGACCAGCAGCTCGAAATAGATGTCGCTGTTCTTGCCGAAATAGGCGATCCGCTCATGCGGCTTGACGCCGAGCGCCTTCAACGCGTTGGCGACCTGGTTGGTTTTGCGGTCGAACTCGGCGAAACTGGTGACGTGGCCTTCGAACTCATAGGCGGTGGCGGAGCCGAGCGCTTGCGCCTGCTTGCGCACGATATCGACGAGCGTCGACGCTGCCGTCGCGACGGACATGTTTCCCCTCCGATGATGTCTTGTTCTTCGTTGTGGTAGGTCTTGTCGTCGTTCCCGCTCCGGATACGCCGGAGCGGCTTTCGTTCGAGCAGTCTACAGGGCGGGCTGCGCCGATCAACAGTCTGGTTGTGTCCTCAGCTCGTGCGCGTCGCGCGATCCTTCTCGTTCTGGGCCTTGATCGAGTCCTTGGCCTTGGTCCAGTCGTCATCGCTCCAGTCGCGCAGCTGATAGAAATTGCCACCCATCGCCAGCGCCTGGGCGCCGTCCATCGCGATGGTCTCGCCATTGATCCAGTTGCAGCCGCCGGAGATCAGGAACACCGCGAGGTTCTGCAACTCCTCCATGGTGCCGACGCGGCCCATCGGGTTCATCGCCTTGGTCCGCGCGCCGGCCTCGTCGCCGGGCTTGATGCGCTTGCTCATGCCTTCGGTCGGGATCTCGCCGGGCGCGATGGTGTTGAGGCGGATGCCGTAGCGGCCCCATTCGGTGGCGAGCGACATCGTCATGGCGTGGATCGCCGATTTGCTCATCGCTGAGGGCACGACATAGGGCGAGCCGTTGCGCACCCAGGTCACCGTGATCGACACCACGTTGCCCGGCTGCTTCGCGGCGATCCAGCGTTTGCCGACGGCATGCGTCACGTAGAACGTGCCGTGCATGACGATGTTGGCGACGGCATCGAAGCCGCGCGGGCTCAATTCCTCGGTGCGGGAGATGAAGTTGCCGGCGGCGTTGTTGATGAGATCGGTGAGGCCGCCTTCCTGGAAGATGGCCTCGATCATCTCCTCGACCGCCATCGCATTGCGGATGTCGACGCCGTGGCTGGTGACCCGTCCGCCGTAGAGGTCCATCAGTTCGGTCGCGGTCTCGTCGCAGACGATTTTCCGCCGGCCGCAAATATGCACCTCTGCGCCCAATTGCAGGAAGCGCGCGGCCATCGCCTTGCCAAGGCCGGTGCCGCCGCCGGTCACCAGAATGCGTCGACCTTCGAGGAGATTGTCCTTGAACATGGGAGTTTCCGCCTGACATCTTGTGAGTTAATTGGTCGATTGACTAAATCGCTCTGACAGCCTTCTGTAAAGTCACAAAGACATCCGTAGGGAGACCGCTCGATGGACAACCGCCTCGCGATCGAGATCAAGAACGGCGTCGCCGATGTTCGGCTGGTTCGCGCCGACAAGATGAATGCGCTGGACATGGAGATGTTCGAGGCGCTGGTCGCGGCCACCGAACGGCTGTCAAAGGAGAAGGGCCTGCGGGCGGTGGTGCTGTCCGGCGAGGGGCGTGCCTTCTGCGCCGGGCTCGACATGGGCCGTTTCGCGGCGATGAAGGAGTCCGGCGGCAATGGTATTCCGGGCGGCGAGAAACGCGATCTCACGGTTCGCACCCACGGCAAGGCCAATTTCGCCCAGCAGGCGGTGTGGGGCTGGCGGCAATTGCCGGTGCCGGTGATTGCTGCGGTGCATGGCGTCGCCTATGGCGGCGGCTTCCAGCTCGCGCTCGGGGCCGACATGCGCTACGTCGCGCCGGATACCAAGATGTCGATCATGGAGATCAAATGGGGGCTCGTGCCTGACATGGCCGGCACCCCGATCCTCGCAACGCTGATGCGCGACGACATTCTGCGCGAGCTGACCTACACCGGCCGGGTGTTCTCGCCGGAGGAGGGGCAGTCCTACGGCCTCGTCACGCGCATCTGCGCCGATCCGCGTGCGGCGGCGCTGGAGACCGCGCGTGAGATCGCCGGCAAGAATCCTGATGCGATCCGCGCCGCCAAGCGCATGCTGAACAATCTCTCGGTCGATCCGGGCCCGGCGCTGCTCGCGGAATCGGTCGAGCAGCAGAAGCTGATCGGCAGCCCGAACCAGCTCGAATCGGTACGCGCCAATATCGAGAAGCGCGCGCCGAAATTCACAGATTAACACGGTCCTTGCTTCATACCGTCCTTCACGGGGGGATGCGAGGCATCGCCCCCGTGTTGAAGTTGAACCGACGCCAGATCGGATAACAAGAAAATGGAAACGTCCTCTTTGTTCTGCGGCATCATCTCGGGCGATCGCCGCCGCAGCCATGCCGACATCGCCGATCGCGCGGCGCGCATCGCCAGCGGTCTGGCGCAGCTCGGCGTGGGCCAGGGCGACTGCGTCTGCATCCTCATGCGCAACGACATCGCCTTCATCGAGGCGGCCTATGGGGCGATGCGGCTCGGCGCCTATGGCGTGCCGGTGAACTGGCACTTCAAGCCGGAGGAGATCGACTACATCCTGAAGGATTCCGGGACCAAGGTGCTGATCGGCCATGCCGACCTGCTGCATCAGCTCGCCGGGCTGATACCTGCAGGTGTCACCGTTCTCAGCGTGCCCACGCCGCCGGAGATCCTGTCGGCCTATCGGATCGATGCGCATCTGCTCGCGGCCCCGGAATCGGCCATCGCGCTGGAGAGCTGGCTCGCCCAGCAAAGCCCCTATGACGGTCCGCAGGTGCCGCAGCCGCAGAACATGATCTACACGTCCGGCACGACCGGGCATCCGAAAGGCGTGCGCCGCAACGCGCCGACGGCCGAGCAGTCGCAATCCGCGGAACGGATGCGGGCCCTGATCTACGGTCTGAAGCCCGGCTCGCGCGCGCTGCTGCCGGGGCCGCTGTATCATTCGGCGCCGAATGCCTTCGGCCTGCGCGCGGGCCGGCTCGGCGGCGCGCTGGTGCTGATGCCGCGCTTCGAGCCGGAGGCGTTTCTCGACATCATCCAGGCGGAGCGGATCGATACCATCTTCATGGTGCCGACGATGTTCATCCGGCTGATGAAGCTGCCGGAGGAGGTTCGCCGCCGCTACGACATGTCGACTTTGCGCCATATCATCCATGCCGCGGCGCCGTGCCCGGCCGATGTCAAGCGCGCGATGATCGAGTGGTGGGGGCCGGTGATCTATGAGTTCTACGGATCGACCGAATCAGGCGCGGTCACCTTCGCGACCTCCGAGGACGCACTGAGGAAGCCAGGCACCGTGGGCAAGGTCTCGCCGGGGGCGGAGCTGCGCTTCGTCGGCGAGGACGGCCGCATCCTGCCGCAGGGTGAGATCGGCGAGATCTATTCGCGCATCGCCGGCAACCCGGATTTCACCTATCACAACAAGCCGGAGAAGCGCGCCGAGATCGACCGTGACGGCTTCATCACCTCGGGCGATGTCGGCTACATGGACGCCGAGGGCTACGTGTTCCTGTGCGACCGCAAGCGCGACATGGTGATCTCCGGCGGCGTCAACATCTATCCGGCCGAGATCGAGGCGGTGCTGCACGCCGTGCCGGGCGTGCATGATTGCGCGGTCTTTGGCATTCCGGATGCCGAGTTCGGCGAAGCCTTGATGGCCGTGGTGGAGCCGCAGCCCGGTCGCGTGCTTGACCCGATGGAGATCAGGACCCGGCTCAAGGCCTCGCTGGCCGATTACAAGGTGCCCAAGCACATCGAAATCCAGCACAAATTGCCGCGCGAGGATTCCGGCAAGATCTTCAAGCGGCGGTTGCGCGATCCCTATTGGGAGCGGGCAGGACGTCAGATCTGACGCAATGTTGCACGCCCCATCGCAAGAGGACGACATCAGCATCGAATAAGGCAGGCGACGCCTCTTTCTTGATCTTGCGCTGCGGTACAGATACGGCAGACTGACCCGTAAATGGGCAGCAGCTGGAGAGATCATCCATGTCGCCGCAAACCATGCCGTCCGAGGACATCCGGCCCAGTCGCGCTGCTGACGCCCAGGCCATGGAGGAGGATGCCCGCCTCCGGGACGATATCCGGCTGCTCGGCCGCATTCTCGGCGACACCGTGCGCGACCAGGAGGGCGCCGACGTCTTCGATCTCGTCGAGCGCATCCGCCAGACCTCGGTGCGCTTTCACCGCGACGAGGACCGCCAGGCCAGGCGTGAGCTGGAACAGATCCTCGACGGCATGACGATTGCTGAAACCGTGCGCATCGTGCGCGCCTTCAGCTATTTCTCGCATCTCGCCAACATCGCCGAAGATCAGAACAATATCCGCCGCATGCGCGCCAGGAGCGACGCCAATGGCGGGGCGGGCATGCTGGCGGCCACGCTCGCCCATGCCAAATCGGCCGGGTTCGAGGCCGCCGACCTGCGCAAGTTCTTCTCGACCGCGCTCGTTAGTCCCGTCCTCACCGCGCACCCGACTGAGGTGCGGCGCAAGAGCACGATGGACCGCGAGATGGAGGTGGCCATGCTGCTCGACCGCCGCGAGCGGATGCAGCTGACGCCGGACGAGCGCGAGGCCAATGACGAGGCGCTGCGCCGGGCGGTGCTGACCCTGTGGCAGACCAATTTGTTGCGCCGGACCAAGCTGACGGTGCTTGACGAGGTCACCAACGGGCTGTCGTTCTACGACTACACCTTCCTGCGCGAGGTGCCGCGCCTGTTGTGCACGCTGGAGGATCGTCTCAATGACGGCGCCGAGGTCGCGGGTGATCTCGCCTCCTTCCTGCGCATGGGCAGTTGGATCGGCGGCGACCGCGACGGCAATCCGTTCGTGACCGCGGAGGTGATGCGCGGAACGCTGAAGCTGCAATCCAGCCTAGCGCTGCATTATTACCTCGAGGAACTGCATCTGCTCGGCGGCGAACTGTCGATTGCGGCGCATCTCGCCGATGTCTCCGAGGAGCTGCGCGCGCTGGCTGAACGCTCGCCCGACACCTCACCCCACCGCAGCGGCGAGCCCTATCGTCTGGCGGTGTCCGGCATCTATGCGCGGCTGGCGGCGACGGCGAAAAAGCTCGGCATCCAGATCAGCCGGCTGCCGGTGGGGGCGGGGGCGCCCTATGACAGCGTCAAGCAGTTCCAGGACGATCTCGACGTGCTGCACCGTTCGCTGATCGCCAACAACGCCGAGGTGATCGCGCGCGGCCGGCTGCGGCTGTTGCGGCGCGCAGTGGACTGTTTCGGATTCCATCTGGCCCGGCTCGACATCCGGCAGAATTCGACGGTGCACGAGCGCACGGTGGCCGAGCTGATCGATACCGCCATGCCCGGCATGTCCTACATGGCGCTCAGCGAGGATGCGCGGGTCGGGCTTCTGGTCAGCGAGTTGCGCAATACCCGGCCGCTGGTGTCGCAGTTCGTCAAATACAGCGACGAGACGGTCGGCGAGCTCGAGCTGTTCCGGGCCGCCGCCGAGGCCCATGCCACCTTCGGCGCCGACGTGATCTCGCAATGCATCATCTCGATGTGCAAGGGCATGTCCGACATGCTCGAGGTCGCGCTGCTGCTCAAGGAAGTCGGTCTGATCGATCCGTCCGGCCGCTGCGCCGTCAACATCGTGCCGCTGTTCGAGACCATCGAGGATCTGCAGGCCTCCAGCGGCATCATGGACCGGATGCTGGCGCTGCATGATTATCGCCGCCTGGTCGACAGCCGCGGCGCCGTCCAGGAGGTCATGCTCGGCTATTCCGACAGCAACAAGGACGGCGGCTTCGTCACCTCCGGCTGGGAACTGTACAAGGCAGAGATCGGCCTCGTCGAAATCTTCGAGCGGCATGGCATCCGTCTCAGGCTGTTCCATGGCCGCGGCGGCTCGGTCGGCCGGGGCGGCGGCCCGAGCTATGACGCGATCATCGCCCAGCCCGGCGGCGCCGTGAACGGCCAGATCCGCATTACCGAGCAGGGCGAGATCATCTCCAGCAAATATTCGAATGCCGAGGTCGGTCGCAACAATCTGGAGATTCTCGCCGCTGCGACCCTGGAAGCCAGCCTGTTGCATCCGCGCCAGCCGGCGCCGAAGCGCGAATATCTCACCGCGATGGACCGGCTCTCGGAGCTCGCCTTCAAGGCCTATCGCGGCCTGGTCTATGAGACCGACGGCTTCGTCGACTATTTCTGGGCCTCGACCGTCATCAACGAGATCGCGACCTTGAACATCGGCAGCCGTCCGGCGTCGCGCAAGAAGACCCGCGCGATCGAGGACCTGCGCGCGATCCCCTGGGTGTTCTCCTGGGCGCAATGCCGGCTGATGCTGCCCGGCTGGTATGGCTTCGGCAGCGCGGTGGAGACCTGGATCGCCGAGAACCCGGAGCAGGGCATGCCGTTCCTGCGCGAGCTCTATCAGGAATGGCCGTTCTTCCGCATGCTCCTGTCCAATATGGACATGGTGCTCGCCAAGAGTTCGATCGCGATCGCCTCGCGCTATGCCGAGCTGGTGCCCGATGAGACGTTGCGTGAGAAGATCTTCGGCCGCATCCGTCGTGAATGGCATCTTGCGATCGAGACCTTGCTCGACATCATGGGGCAGGAGCGTCTGTTGCAGGGCAACCCGCTGCTGGAACGCTCGGTGCGCAACCGTTTTCCCTATCTCGATCCGCTCAACCATGTGCAGGTCGAGCTTTTGAAGGAGCATCGCGCGCAGAACCCGGATGAGCAGGTGCTGCGCGGGATCCAGCTGACGATCAACGGCATCTCGGCCGGTCTCAGAAATACGGGATGATGCGAATAGCGCGTGGCGAGTAGCGAATAGGTGTCACTATTTGCTACTCCCACTTCGCTATTCGCCTTTCTTTATTCGCTCATCAACAGATATGCGCGCCCTGCGTCTCGACATAGACCGCATAGAGCGACTGGCTCGCGGTCATGAACAGGCGATTGCGCTTCTTGCCGCCGAAGCAGACATTGGCGCAGATCTCCGGCAGCTTGATCTGGCCGATGCGGACGCCGTCCGGCGCGAAGATGTGGACGCCGTCATAGCCTTCGCCGACCCAGCCGGCGCCGACCCAGATGTTGCCGTCGATATCGACCCGCAAGCCATCGGGAAAGCCCGACTTGCCGTCCAGTGTCATGTCGATGAACGCCTTGGGGTTGGCGAGCTTGTCGCCATTGATGTCGTACTGCCAGATCACGTTCTTGGCGTTCGGATAATGCGTGATGCCGGTGTCGCAGACATAGAGCTTCTTGTAGTCCTGGCTGAAGGCGATGCCGTTCGGCTTGAACGGCTCGTCGGCGACCTTGGTGATGGCGCCCGACTGCGCGTCGACGCGGTAGACGGCCTCCTTCTGGAACGGCTGGTTGGAGCCGTTGCGGACGTTCTGGCCCTCATAGAGATTGATCGAGCCGTAGCCAGGATCGGTGAACCAGATCGACTTGTCATTGGGGTTGACGACCATGTCGTTCGGGCCGTTCAGCGGCTTGTCATTGGCCTTTTCGGCGAGAACGGTCACCGTGCCATTGTGCTCGAAGCGGACGAGGCGCGTGCGCTCGGCCGTGATCTGGCGGCCCTCATAGTCGAAGGTGTTGCCATTCGACTCGTTGGAGGGCTTGCGGAACTGCTGCGAGATGTGGCCGTCATCGTCGAGATAGCGCAGCTGACGATTGTTCGGGATGTCGCTCCAGACCAGATACTGGCCCTGTGTGTTCCAGGCCGGTCCTTCCGCCCACAGGCAGCCGGTGAACAGGCGCTTGATCGTGGTGTTGCCGACCTTGGCCTTGAAGCGCTTCTCGTCGATCACGACGATGTCGGGATCGGGATAACGCTGCGGCTCGGCCTGCGGGCCGTAGTCCCGCGCGAGCGCAGGCGAGACGGCCGCAGCGGCCGCGGCAAAGCCGGCGACGCCCTTGAGGAGCGTGCGCCGGTCGAAGCCATCGGCCCCGGTCGGCGAATCCTGCGCGATATCGTGTCGTGGATTTGTCATGGTCTCCTCCCAGTTTCTTGTTGGGAGGCGATCCTACGACGAAATCATGGCTATGCGCGGGTCGTTTAGACAAAAAACAACTTCAGATGGTGTGCACTGCAAGCGGCGTTTTTGCGCGCCGCAATGTCAGATCGGATCCCAGCCGAACACGTCCGCCGAGCGATCGAGCTTGTAGAATGACGGCTTCAGCGCCGGCATCGCGTGTTCGGCGATGGTCTGCGGCGTCCAGCCTTCGCCGCGGTGCACCGAGCGCAGCGGACGCGACTGGCCCATCAGGAAGATCTCGTTCATGCGCACCGCGAAGATCTGGCCGGTGACGTCTTTCGAGGCATCGCTCAGGAGATAGGCGACGACGGGCGCGATCTTCTCCGGCCCCATCCGCTTCATCCGCTCGACGCGCTCCTTCTCGGCCTCGGTCTCGGCCGGAATGGTGCCGATCATGCGGCTCCAGGCAAATGGCGACACGCAGTTGGAGCGGACATTGAAGCGGCCCATGTCGAGCGCGATCGACTTCGACAGGCCGACGATGCCGAGCTTGGCGGCGGCGTAATTGGCCTGGCCGAAATTGCCGATCAGGCCCGAGGTCGAGGTGAAGTGGACGAAGGAGCCGCTCTCCTGCTCGCGGAACAGCCGCGCCGCGGAGTGAGCGACGTAGAACGAGCCCATCAGATGCACCTTGATGACGGCCTCGAACGCCTCGATGCTCATCTTGTGGAAGATCATGTCGCGCAGGATGCCGGCATTGTTGACCACGCCGTCGAGCCTGCCGAAATGGTCGGTCGCGGCCTTCACGATTTTGCTGGCCGGGATGGCCTCGGACACGCTCTCGAAATTCGCAACCGCCGTGCCGCCGTGCTTCCGGATCTCCTCGACCACTTCTTCGGCCGGCGCAGCGCTGGTGCCGGAGCCGTCGGAGGCGACGCCGGGATCGTTGACCACGACCTTGGCGCCTTCGGAGGCACAGAGCAGCGCGATCTCCCGGCCAATGCCGCGGCCGGCGCCGGTGACGATGACGACTTTGTCCTGGAGCGATTTGGTCATGGTGGTTTCCTTGGCTTGATGTGTATTCTTACCTCGCCCCCGCTGCGACGGGGAGCTCGAATGTCTGGCGGCCGGGGCCTCATGGTTCGAGACGCGCCGAAGAGGCGCTCCTCACCATGAGGGTTGATATCTCTTCACGACATCAGTCCTCTTTCCGCGAAATCAGTCCTCGTCCTGAGGAGCCCGCCGAAGGCGGGTGTCTCGAAGGACGTTGGAGGCCATGCTGACCGCCACGACTGACGAGCGTTGTTACCTCTCGTTCGTGAAGATGATCGTTCCCGACGCAGCGAACATGCCGCCGACGCCGTGACACACGGAAATTTTCGCTCCCGGCACCTGTGCCGGTGCGATGCCGCGCATCTGGCGTACGCTTTCCTGCAGCGCGTACATGCCGTACATGCCCGAATGCATGTAGGACAGGCCGCCGCCATTGGTATTGAGCGGCAGCTTGCCGCCCGGCCTGGTGTGCCCGGCTGCGATGAACGGCCCGGTCTCCGCATGCGGCATGAAACCGAGATCGCCGAGGCCGAACAGCGGCAGATGCGCGAATGCGTCGTAGATCATGAGATGGTCGACGTCGGCATGGCTGATGCCAGCCTCCTTGAAGGCGAGGGGGCCTGCGACCTTGAAGGCGCGCGACGAGTTGAACGTCTCCATCTGGCTGACCATCGGCGTCTCCACGCTCTCGCCGGTGCCGAGAATGTAGACCGGCTTCTGCGGAAAATCCTTGGCGCGGTCGGCCGAGGTCAGGATCAGCGCGCCGCCGCCGTCGGTGACGAGACAGCATTGCAAGAGCCGGAACGGATAGGCGATCATGCGCGAGTTGAGCACGTCGTCGACCGTGATCGGATCCTTCATCATCGCGCGCGGATTTTTCGCGGCCCATTCGCGCTGCACGACGGCGACCATCGCGAGCTGCTCATGGGTAATGCCGTAGGTCTTCATGTAGCGCAGCACGGGGATCGGGAACATGCTGGGTGGCCCGTAGACGCCGAACGGCGCCTCGAACTGGCCCTGCAGGCTGTCCGGCGGAATCGATCGCGGCAGCTTGCCGATCATCGACCTGCCACTCTCGGCATGGGTGATCAGCACCGTCTTGCACAGCCCGGCCTCGATCGCGGCCGCGGCGTGCCGGACATGCAGCATGAAGGAGCAGCCGCCGACCGAGGTGCCGTCGACCCAGGTCGGCGTGATGCCGAGATAATGGCAGATCTGCTGCGGCGTCTCGACCGCGGTGGCGAAGCCGTCGATGTCGGACAGTTTCAGCCCGGCGTCGGCAATCGCGTTCAGCGCGGCGTCGGCATGCAACTGGATCTGCGACATCGTCGGGATGACGCCGAGTTCGGTGGTCTCGGCCGCGCCGACGACGGCAACCTGGTTTTGGCGCATCGGCTCAGCCCTTCGCTGGACGGAACAAAGGCAGGGTGATCTGCTCGTCGAGCGTCTCGAAGGTGACTTCGAGCGGCATGTCGAGTTCGAGTGCCTCGGGTGTCTGCGGGCAGCCCGTGATGTTGCTCATCATGCGCGGGCCTTCCTCCAACGCCACCACGGCGATCGCGTAGGGCGGCGTAAAGCCCGGGGCGGCCGGACGATGGTTGATCACATAGCTGTAGAGCGTGCCTTTCCCCGAGGCCTTGAACACGCTGACCTTGCGGCTGGCGCAGGCCGGACAGAACGGGCGCGGCGGGAAGTAGACGTGGGCGCAGGCGTCGCAGCGCTGCAGCCGCAGCTCGCCGGTCTTGGTGCCGTCCCAGAAATGCTGCGTCTCCGGTGTCGGCTTGGGACGTGCGCGCATCGGCTCGGCCATCCGGATCGATCCTCCCGTCAGGCGGGCTCCGTCGCCCGCTCATTTGCCGCATGTGATGCGCCATTTGGCGCAGATGCGTCAACGGTCCATCACGCCGCGCATGCGGCCCTCCGGCGAGCGCAGAGGTGCCGGGGACGGCAATTGCCGCCTGATGAAAATTGGTCTTTGATGCGGCGCGTAGGATCGGAGACGAGATGAAGCTGCGCGACATCGCCCATTCCCGGACCGGCGACAAGGGGGATACCTCTAACATCTCGGTCATCGCCTATGACGCCAAGGACTATCCGCTGCTGGTCGCGCGAGTGACGGCGGAGCGGGTCAGGGCGCACTTTGTCGGCATTGTCCAGGGCGAGGTGGTCCGCTATGAGCTGCCCAACATTGCGGCGCTGAATTTCGTGATGAGCCGGGCGCTCGGCGGCGGTGTCACCCGCTCGCTGGCGCTCGATGCGCATGGCAAATCGCTGAGTTCCGCGCTGCTCGATCTCGACATTTCGGCGGATGCCGCAGACACCCGATAGGATGCCATGACCGTTTCAAATCCGACCCTGGCCACACTCGCCGACGATCTCGCCGCCGGCCGCACCACGTCCCGCAAGCTCGTCGAGGCGTGTCTGACCCGCATCGCAGATCCTGCCGGCGAAGGCCAGCGCGCCTTCATCCATGTCGACAAGGAGGCGGCGCTTTCGGCGGCCGACGGCATGGACGCGCTGCGCAAGGCGGGGGCCGCGCCGTCGCCCTATGCCGGCATTCCCGTCTCGATCAAGGACCTGTTCGACATCAAGGGCCAGGTGACCCGCGCCGGCTCGCGCGCCCTGGAGGATTCCGCGCCGGCCGAGGCGGATGCGCCCGCGGTGGCGCGGCTGCGCCGGGCCGGCTTCGTCGTGATCGGCCGCACCAACATGACCGAGTTCGCCTATTCGGGCATCGGCATCAACCCCCATTACGGCACGCCGAAGAGCGCCTGGAAGCGCGACGTTGGCTACGTGCCCGGCGGCTCGTCGTCGGGCGCGGCGGTGTCCGTGGTCGACCGCATGGCCTATGGCGCGCTCGGCACCGACACCGGTGGCTCCTGCCGCATCCCGGCCGCCTTCAACGGCATCACAGGCTTCAAGCCGACGCAGGCGCGCGTGCCGCTCGACGGCGGCGTGCCGCTGTCGACCACGCTCGACAGCTTTGGTCCGCTCGCCAACACGGTGGCCTGCTGTGCGGTGCTGGATTCCGTGCTGGCATACGAGCCGATCCGGCCGCTCGCGCCGCGCCCGGTGAAGGGCCTGCGGCTTGCGGTGCCCACCACCGTCGTGCTCGACGAGCTCGACGTCGAAGTGGCGGAGACGTTCGAACGCGCGCTGGAGACCTTGGCGAAGCAGGGCGCGCTGATCGAGCGCATCGAATTCCCGGAATTCCTCGACGTCGGCCTCATCGGCATGAAGGGCGGCTTTGCCGCCGCCGAGAGCTATGCTTGGCACCGCTTCCTGCTCACAGCCAAGGGCGACGTCTATGATCCGCGCGTGTCGGTCCGCATCATGCGCGGCGAGGCGATCACCGTGCCCGACTACATCGAGATGCTCAACGCCCGACGCTCCCTGGTGGCGCGGGCGGCCGCGCGCATCGCGCCCTATGACGCGTTGGTGATGCCGACCACGGCGAATGCGCCGCCGAAAATCGCCGATCTCGCCGACGACCAGGCCTTCGCCCGCGAGAACATCCGGGCCCTGCGCAATTGCACCTTCATCAACATGATCGACGGCTGCGCCATCTCGCTGCCGGCGCATCGCCACGGCGACGTCCCGGTCGGCCTGATGCTGGCACAGTCCGGCGGCAATGACCGCAAGCTGCTGGAGATCGCCGCGGGGGTCGAGGGTGTGGTGCGGGGCTGAGTTCATCTGACCGACTAGCGTCGCCTCGGAACACCTTGTTCATCCGGAAACGGGTGGCGTGACAGGGGTCTGAGGGCCACATTGTGTGGATGACGAACGTACGCAAATTGACCCCGGTTCCGCCAGTCCTTGGTTCTCCGTGTATCGACGCGATTGATTGGGCCATAGTCGAACGCGACCTCGATGCGCGCGGCTGCGCCGTGTTGACGCAGCTGCTGTCGCCCGATGACTGCCGCGCGCTGGCGGCGCTCTATCCGGACGACGCGCGTTTCCGCAGCCGTGTCGTCATGGCGCGTCACGGCTTCGGGCGCGGGGAATACAAATATTTCAACTATCCGCTGCCGGATCCGATCGCGCAGCTGCGGCCGCATCTCTATGCGCAACTTGTCCCGATCGCCAATCGCTGGACTACGACGATGGGGATCGATGTGCACTATCCGGCCGAGCATGCCGACTTCCTCGCCCGCTGCCATCAAGCCGGCCAGAACAGGCCGACGCCGCTGCTGCTGCAATATGTCGAGGGCGACTACAACTGCCTGCATCAGGACCTCTATGGCGAGCACGTGTTTCCGCTGCAGGTCGCGATCCTCTTGTCCGAGCCGGGGCGCGATTTCGAGGGCGGCGAGTTCGTGCTGACCGAGCAGCGGCCGCGCATGCAGTCGCGTGCCGAGGTGGTGCCGCTGCGGCAGGGCGATGCGGTGGTGTTCGCGGTCCATAATCGTCCGGTGCAGGGCACGCGCGGCAGCTACCGCGTCACCATGCGCCATGGCGTCAGCCGGCTGCGTGCGGGACGGCGGCACACGCTCGGCGTGATCTTTCACGATGCGAAGTGAGGGGCATGACGGCTGATCTGTTCGATGGATTCGAGGGACCGGCGCGCGAGCCGCTCGCGCCCGGCGCGGCGCTATTGCGTGGCTTCGCGCGGCGACATGAGACGGAGCTGATCACCGCGATCGAGGCGATTGCCGCTCAGGCGCCGTTCCGCCGCATGGTGACGCCGGGTGGCCACCAGATGTCCGTCGCCATGACCAGTTGCGGATCGTTCGGCTGGGTGACGGATCGCAGCGGCTACCGCTACGATGCCCTCGATCCGGACAGCGGTCAGCCATGGCCGGCGATGCCGCCGCGGTTTCGAGAGCTCGCCGAGCGCGCCGCGGGTGAGGTCGGCTTTGCCGGCTTCGCGCCGGATGCCTGCCTGATCAACCGCTATGAGCCCGGCGCCAAGATGTCGCTGCATCAGGATCGCGACGAGCGCGACAATGGTGCGCCGATCGTGTCGGTGTCACTGGGCCTGCCGGCGACGTTCCTGTTCGGCGGCCTGAAACGCGCCGACAAGACGCAGCGCTACCGTTTGGCGCACGGCGATGTCGTCGTGTGGGGCGGCCCGGCGCGACTCGCCTTTCACGGCGTCGCGCCGCTCGCCGACGGCGAGCACGCGCTGCTCGGCCGCCAGCGCATCAACCTGACGTTCCGTCGCGCGCGTTGAGCGCGCTCACGGCTTCGGCGGGTGAATGAACGCCCAGGGCGAGACCTCGCTGTCGCGCGGTATCTCGATGTCGATCAGATAGGGGCCGCCATGGGCGAGCGCGGTCTCCAGTGCCGACTTGAACTGGTCGGGCGACGTGACCTTGCTGGCGGCGACGCCGAAGGATTCGGCGAGCCTGACGAAATCCGGATTGACGAGATCGGAGGCGACGACGCGGCCGTCGAAGCGCTCGCGCTGGTCGCGCCGGACATTGCCATAGGCGTTGTTGTTGAACACCAGCGTGACCACGCCGATATTATACTGCACGGCGGTCGCCAGCTCCTGCACGGCGAACATGAAGCCGCCGTCGCCGGTGATCGCCACGACCGGCCTGTCGGGATGCGCGACCTTGGCGCCGAGCGCGGTGGGGAAGCCGGCGCCGAGCGTGCCCTGATAGCCCGACGTGATGAAGGTGCGCGGCTCGTAGACCGGAAAACCGTACCAGGAGGCGAAGCCGACCTGCGACAATTCGTCAGTGACGATGGCGTCATGCGGCAGCACCGCGCGCAGCACGTTCAGATAGGCCATCTGCGGCTGCACCCTCTGGATCTCCTGCAAGCTCGCCGCGCTGGCCTCGCGAATGATTGCGCGGCGGCCCGCCGTCTTGCGATAGCCAGCCTTGCTGACTGCCGCGGCCAGTGCGGCCGTGCCGGCCTTGGCATCGGCGACGATACCGGCGTCGACGATCAGGCGCCGCATCTCGACGGGATCGATGTCGATGCGGATCGATTTCAAGCCGTCCGGCTTGAACGGCCAGCGGAACGTGGTCGGCAGCTCCATGCGGGTGCCGATGCCGATCATGAGATCCGTGGTCGGCCAGAGCTTGTAGGCCGCGGCCATGGTGAGTCCGAGCTCATGTGCGTTGGAGAGGATGCCGCGCCCGGAGCGGAAGGCGACAACCGGCGCGTCGATCATCTCGGCCAGTTCCAGGATCTCGTCGCGCGCCTCGATCGCGCCGGCACCGACGAAGATCATCGGTGCCTTCGCGCCCGCAATCAGCGCCGCCGCCTTGGCGATGCGATCGGGATCGGGCTGCGGCGGCGTGAACGGCCCCAACGGCTTTGCAGCGGATGTCTCGGCCTTTTGCGTGAACACGTCCCACGGCATTTCCAGTGCGGCAGGGCCGCGCCGTCCCGACAGCATCTCCTGGAAGGCGCGGGAGACCAGTGTCGGCGCCGAGTCCGGATATTCGATGCGCTCGGCCCATTTGACGAAGCTGCGCAGGGTGGCGAGTTGGTCCGGCATCTCGTGCAGATGGCCGCGGCCGCGGCCGAGATAGTCGGTCGGGACCTGGCCCGTGAGGCACAGCACCGGCTCGTTGCAGCCGAACGCGGTCAGCAGCGCCGCGCCGGCGTTGAGCACGCCGGGGCCCGGCACCACGCTGAACACGCCGGGCCTGCCGCTGGCGCGGGCATAGCCGAACGCCATGTAGCCGCAGGCCTGCTCATGGCGGGCGCCGACGACTTTCAACTGCGCCTGGTGGAATGCGTCGAACAGGCCGTAGACCTGCGCGCCGGGCAGGCCGAACACGGTGTCGACGCCGTGGGCGACGAGCCCGCTGACGATGGCTTCGCCGCCGGTCATGGTGGTCATGCGTAGGTCCTGTTCTCTGATCTTACAGTGCTTCGTCGACGACGCCGTTGCGCAAGGTGCCGACGCCTTCGGCAGCGATCTCGATGACGTCGCCGGGCTTGAGATAGCGCGGCGGATCGAACCGCGCACCGGCGCCGGTCGGAGTGCCCGTCACGATGACGTCACCGGGAACGAGCGTCGTGAAGGTCGAGATGTAGTTGATGAGATAGCGGAAGCCGAAGATCAGCCGCGACGTGCGGTCGTCCTGGCGCAGCTCGCCATTGACGTGCGTCGTCAGCCTGATATCGGCGATCTGGCTTTCGTCGGTGTAGGGCACGATCCACGGGCCGAGGCTGCCGGTGGAGTCGAAGTTCTTGCCTTGCGTGACGTTGAACTTGGCGTGCCGCACCCAGTCGCGGATCGTGCCTTCGTTGCACAAGGTCAGCGCGGCGATGTGATCCAGCGCCGAGGTTTCCGGAATGTGCCGGCCGGCCTTGCCGATGACCAGCACCAGCTCGCCTTCATAGTCGAGCTGCGACGAGGCGCGCGGGCGCACCAAGGGCGTCTCGTGGCCGACGAAGGAGCGCGGCGTGCGCATGAACATCGAGGGATATTTCGGCGCGTCCTGGCCGTCCTTGTACTCGGCGTTGCGGTCGGGATAGTTGACGCCGATGCAGATGGTCTTCTCGGGCACTGATATCGGCGGCTGCCAGGTGATCGCATCGAGGCCGTGATCCGGCGACAGCCCGGCTGCGGCATCGATCAGCCGGGGCAGGGCGCCGGCGGCAATTGCTTCACGCAGAGTCGGATACTCCTTGGCAAAGCGCGCCGAGAGATCGACGAGGCCGGTGTCGGTCACGAGCCCGTAGCGGACCGAGCCCTTGACGGCATAGGTGGCGAGGCGAGGGGAGGTCATGGGCTGTTCTCCTTACACGCCGAGCCGCTGGATCTTGTGGGTGCCGCGCGCGAGCGAGACGTGCTTGGTCTCCATGTAGAAGTCGAACGAATAGTCGCCGCCGTCGCGGCCGATGCCGGACGCCTTCATGCCGCCGAACGGCGTCGGCAGATGGCGGACGTTCTCCGAGTTCAGCCAGATCATGCCGGCCTCCAGCGCGTCGGCGACGCGCAGCGCGCGGCCCATGTCGCCGGTCCAGACATAGCCGGTGAGGCCATACTGCACGTCATTGGCGATCGCGATCGCGTCCGCCTCGTCGCCGAACGGGATCACGGTCAGGAATGGCCCGAACACCTCTTCCTGCGCCACGCGCATGATCTGGCTCGCGCCCGTGACGAGCGTGGGCTCGACGTAGTGGCCGCCGCCCGGACCAGCGACCGGCTTGCCGCCGACGGCAATGATCGCCCCGTCCTGGCGCGCGATGTCGACATAAGAGCAGACCTTGGCGAGGTGCCGCTCATGAATCAGCGGCCCGACCTCGGTCGCGGGATCGAGCGGATGACCGACCTTCAGCGCACGCACGCGCGCCGCGAGCTTGGCCGTGAATGTCTCGGCAATGTTCTGCTGCACCAGCAGGCGGCTCGAGGAGGTGCAGCGCTCGCCGTTGAGCGAATAGATCATGAACACGACGGCGTCGAGCGCGCGATCGAGGTCGGCATCGTCGAACACGATCACCGGGTTCTTGCCGCCAAGCTCGAAATGCACGCGTTTCAGAGTCGGCGCGCCCTGCGCCATGATCGCCGACCCGGTCGTGCTCTCGCCGACGAAGCCGATCGCCTTGATGGCAGGATGTTCGGTCAGCGCCCTGCCGGCCTCCTCGCCGAAGCCATGGACAGTGTTGAGCACGCCATCGGGGATACCGGCGTCCTTGGCGAGTTTTGCCAGCCAGTGCGCCGTGATCGGCGACCATTCGGCCGGCTTGTGCACGACCGTGCAGCCTGCCGCGAGCGCCGGGGCGATCTTCCAGGTCGACAGCATGAACGGCGTGTTCCACGGGGTGATCACGCCGACCGGGCCGATCGGTACCCGCGTGGAGATGTTCCAGTGCTCTTCGCTCGGCGTATTCAGCCCGTCGCGCGCCTCGGTGCATTTGTCGGCGAAAAACCGGAAATTCTCGGCGGCGCGGATCGCCGCCTTGGCCATGAAGCGATAGGCCTGACCGGTGTCGATGCATTCGAGCACGGCGATGTCGTCGGCATGATCCTCGATCGCATCGGCCACGCGGTGCAGCAGCTTGCGCCGCATCGCCGGCGCTATCTCGCGCCAGGATTTGAAAGCGAGCGCAGCGGAGGTCGCCGCGCGGTCGATGTCCTCGGCATTGCCGCGCGCTACTTTGGCCAGCACGGTGTTGTCGATTGGCGACTTCGTCTCGAACGTCGCGCCCGAAATCGCCGGTACCACCTTGCCATCGATGAAGTGGCCGATGCCCTCGTCCTTGAGCTTGGCGAGCAGGGGGGCGGCGCGGTCGAGATTGGCCTTGTAGATGTCGGCTTTGGGTGTGGCCTTATCCATGTGATGCCTCCGCTTTCAGGGCGTCGTGGATGTTGTTGCGTTTCCAGCTGGTCGCTGCGTCGTTGATCTGCATGTCGAAGGACAGCGCGAACTTGCTGCTCGCGAAGATCGGGTCGAGATGCGCTGAGAGCGCTTTGAAGACGTGTTCCCCGGCGCGCTGCCGAGCTGCGAGATCGCGGCCTTCGCCGAGCCGCAGCAGCATCGCGAGGAAGCCATAGTCGGGCTTGCCGTCGGCGATCGCGTAATGCTCACAGCGGATGGCGCGCACGCGGATGCCGCCAATCGGAAAGATGCCGGTTTCGCCGGCGGCCTTGCGAACGATTTCACAGACTTCGGCCATGTCGAGGCGCTCGTCGAGATTGGCCGAGTATTCGATGCTGAAATGCGGCATGCCCTTCTTTCTCGGTCTTTGCTCTCGGTTTTTGTCTCGCGCTGGCGTCAGCCGAAATAGCAGCTTACCGTCCCGTACGGACCGTAGTCGGCTTGAATCGTATCGCCCTTGCGTGCCTCGATCGGCCGGATGAATGAGCCGGCCAGCACGACCTGTCCCGGTTCCAGGGCCAGCCCCTGCGCGGCGATCTTGTTGGCCAGCCAAGCCACCGCCGTCGCGGGATTGTTGAGGACGCCGGCCGCGAGACCAGTTTCTTCGAGCTGTCCGTTCTTATAACAAAGCGCGCCGATCCAGCGCAGGTCGGCGTCGAGCGGTCGCAGCGGCCGGCCGCCGAGCACGATGCCGGCGTTTGCGGCATTGTCGGCGATCGTGTCAAAAATCTTGCGCGTGGCTTTGGTCTCGGGATCGACGCGCTCGATTCGGGTGTCGAGGATCTCCAGCGCAGGCACGACGTAATCGGTCGCATTCAGCACATCGAACAAGGTGCAGTCCGGTCCCGAAAGCCGGTGCTTCATGACGAATGCGAGCTCGGCCTCGATCCGCGTCGCGATGAACCGGTCCGACGGCACGATGCCGCCATCGGCGAAGAACATGTCGTCGAGCAGTACGCCCGAATCCGGCTCGTCGATGTTGAGCGCGCTCTGCATCGCCTTCGATGTCAGGCCGATCTTATGGCCCTTGATGATCCGGCCCGCCGTGACCTTGATGTCGATCCAGGCCCGCTGGATCTCATAGGCGTCCGCGATCGTGATGGCGGGAAACTCCCGTGAGAGCTGTCGGATCTGGCTACGGCTTTTCTCGGCCTGATCGAGGCGCAGGGCGCAGCTGTGGATCTGGTCGTGCGTCAGGGGCATGAGATGATTGCTCGGAAATAACGTGTCAGTACATGATTAACATGTTAAGTTTCGACGAGCAAACCGAAACGATATTTGCTGCGCTGCAAATATTTGTGCGGGCGGGGGAGAGGCATGGGCGAGACCAGAAGCAAGGGCGAAAAGCGGTCGGCGAAGGAGAGCCGCAAGGTGCCGATGCGTGACTTCTCACAATCCTTGCCGATGGCGCTGCTGCGCGCCCGCGAGGCGGTCATGCGTCAGTTCCGTCCAATCCTGCGGCAGCATGGGTTGACGGAGCAGCAATGGCGTATTTTGCGTGCGCTGGCGGCCGTCGATGCCATCGAGGTGACCGAGCTGGCGCGGGTTGCGTTTCTGCTCGGCCCCAGCCTGTCACGCATTCTGCGCGATCTGGAGACGCGCGGTCTCATCCAGCGCGAGGTGAATGCGCGCGATCTGCGGCGGGGCGTCCTCTCCATCTCAGCGAAGGGCCTGAGGCTGATTGCGCTGGTCGCGCCGAGCTCCGAGGCGGTCTACGCGTCCATTTCGGAGCGTTACGGCGCGCGCAAGCTTGCCGCGTTGCACAAAATGCTCGATGAGCTCGAACAGAGCGTCGGACCTGATCTCGAGCCGGATGACCGCCCCGATGAATGACATCGTGCAGAGATCGGCTAATTTCATCCTTGCCCGATGCTCATGCTTGGCAGGCTCTTCAACAGTTTGATAAGAAGCGATGCAGTCGAGCGGAGATGGCGTGCGTCGCAGACATGGCAATCCATGCTAACTCTGGTTTCGCATTTTGATCGAACCCGCGAGTTGTCATGGTCATAATCAAGGTTTCCCGCCTTATTGATTTCGTTGCTGACATTTTCGAACATTCCCACTCCTCGTCCGAGGAGGCCCGCCGAATAGCCACCTACCTCACCACCGCGAACCTGACCGGCCACGACAGTCATGGTGTGATCAGGGTTCCGGTCTATATCCGCTGGCAGAAGATGGGCTTTATCGTGCCCAATCAGTCGGCCGAGATCGTTGTCGACACGCCGTCGATGGTCGTCGTCGACGGCAGGTTCGGCTACGGCCAGACCGTCACGCCCCAGGCGGTGAAGATTGGGATCGATCGGTGCAAAAAGAGCGGACTCGCGGCGCTCGCGCTGCGTAACTCGGGGCATCTCGGCCGTGTCGGCGATTGGGCGGAAATGGCCGCCGCCGAAGGATTGGTTTCAATTCATTTCGTCACTGCTGCGGGCTCTTTGCTAGTCGCGCCTTTCGGGGGGGTCGAGAAACGGTTCTCGACGGCGCCGTATTGTGTGGGTATCCCGCGCCACGGGCAGGATCCCATTGTTCTGGATTTTGCAACCTCCATCGTCGCCGAGGGCAAGGTGCTGGTGGCAAGCCGTGGCGGCAAGAAACTCCCCAAAGGTGCCCTGATCGACGCCGACGGTACGCTCAGCGAGGATCCGTCGGTGCTTTACGGTCCATACGAGCCGGAGGGAACGCGGGATCATACCAAGGGAACAGGTGCCATTCGCGCCTTCGGTGAGCACAAGGGCTCTGGTCTGGCCTTCATCTGCGAGTTGCTCGGAGGTGCCTTGACCGGGACCGGCGCAACCTCGGCGGGGCGGCGCTTTGCCAACGGCATGCTCGCCATCTACATCGACCCCAAAGTGATCGATCCTGCCAGCTTCTTCGACGGCGAGATCGCCCGCTACACGGATTTCATCCGGGCTACCAAACCGGTGTCCGGCGTCGATCAGGTGTTGGTGCCCGGTGATCCCGAGCGCAAGATGCGGGCGGAGCGGACCGCCAACGGCGTGCCCTTGCCCGATGACACCTGGGCAGCGATAGTGAGCACGGCCCGTGAAGTGGGTGTCAGCGAAGCGAGCATTCAGCGAGCCACATCGTGACATCGGCATGATCGCGGGGCGCGCGGAGCGACCCCGAAGCAAAATCGACAGGGTTGGATCTCTTCGCGCCGCGCCTCCGTGAGAACGGGCAAGTTCGAAAAAGACAATTCGATTGAACAACAAGGGAAGGAAACGCAGTCGTGGCGAATAACAAGGTCAAGCAGCTCTGGGCCGAAGGCAAGGCGGTGGTGAATGCCTGGCTCGCGATCCCCTCGGGATTCTCCGCGGAGGTCGTGGCGCAGTGCGGCTTCGACAGCGTCACCGTGGATATGCAGCACGGCGTGCAGGATTATCTGTCGATGGTGCAATGCTTCCAGGCGATGCATGGTCACCCGGTGACGCCGATGGTTCGGGTGCCCTGGAACGAGCCCGGGATCATCGGCAAGGTGCTCGACGGCGGTGCCTATGGCGTGATCTGCCCGATGGTCAATACGCCGCAGGAGGCGCGCAATCTCGTCTCCTACTCGAAATATCCGCCGAAGGGCGTGCGTTCGAACGGCCCGATCCGCTCGGGCATGTATGGCGGCGCCGGCGAGTATCAGAAGACGGCCAATGACGAGATCGTGCTGTTGCCGATGATGGAGACCAAGACGGCGGTCGAGAACATGGAAGCCATTCTCGATGTCGAAGGCATCGACGGTGTCTATATCGGGCCGTCCGATCTCGGCTTTTCCTATGGGCTTGTGCCGAAGCTCGACCGTGACGAGCCGGAGATCCTGAAGATCTATGAGAAGATCGTGAAGGAATGCGGCAAGCGCGGCCTCAACCCCGGCATCCATTGCAGCGGCGCCGAAGGCGCTGTCCGCGCCATCAACATGGGCTTCAAGCTCGTGACCTTGTCGAATGAGGTCGGGCTGATGCAGGTCTATGCTCGCCAGCAGGTCGCCCAGACCCGGAAAGAGTCGGGCGGCAAAGCCTGAGAGCGAATTGCGAATGGGGAGTAGCGAATAGGGATTGATTCAATCCGCTATTCGCTCTCGCTGTTCGCGTATCTGTTACCGGTCGACGTCTCGAAACGAGAGAAACGCCATGGCTCCCGCCCCCGTCATCCGTCTTCATCCCGAGGATAGCGTGCTGATCGCCCGTTCGAGCCTGCCGCCCGGGCTCACGGTGGCCGATGGGGTGGTGACGGTCGACCGGATTCCGGCAGGCCATAAGGTCGCAGTGCGTCCGATTGCCTTGGGTGAGCCGGTCCGCCGCTATGGCCAGATCATCGGCTTCGCGACCGCGCCGATTGCGCCAGGGCAGCATGTTCACACACAGAACTGCGGCATGGGCGATTTCGCCAAGGACTACGCTTATGGCGTCGAGGTCAAGCCGACGCCGAACTTCGACCTTCCCGCAACCTTTGAGGGCATTCGTCGCCCCGATGGTCGCGTTGCGACGCGCAACTATATCGGCATTCTGACGTCCGTGAATTGCAGTGCGCATGTCGCGGGCCTGGTCGCTGATGTCTTCAAGAGGAATCCATTTACGGGAGACAACCCGCTCGCCGACTATCCGAATGTCGACGGCGTCGTGGCGCTGACGCACAAGACCGGCTGCGGCATGACGCTGGACGAGCCGCTGAAGTTGCTACGACGCACCCTCGGCGGCTACGCGCGGCACGCGAACTTCTCAGCCGTGATCGTCCTGGGCCTCGGTTGCGAGGCGAATCAGATCGGCGGACTGATGGAGGAGCAGAAGCTCGCCGGGCGGCTGCGCGCGATGGACATTCAGGAGGTCGGCGGCACCCGCAAGACGGTCGAGGCCGGCATCGCCTTCGTCAAGGAGTCGCTCGCTGATGCCAACAGGGTGAAGCGCGAGACGGTCCCGGCGAGCGAACTGACGGTGGCGCTGCAATGTGGCGGGTCCGACGGCTATTCCGGCATCTCGGCAAATCCGGCGCTGGGTGCTGCCAGTGATCTGCTGGTGCGACATGGTGGCACGGTCATTCTGTCCGAGACGCCCGAGACCTATGGTGCCGAGCACCTGCTGACGCGGCGCGCGGTCAGTCGCGAGGTCGGAGAGAAGCTGGTGTCGCTGATGCGCTGGTGGGAGGAGTATACGGCGCGCGAGGGCGCCGAGATGAACGCCAATCCCAGCCCGGGGAACAAGGCCGGCGGCCTGACGACCATCCTCGAGAAATCACTCGGCGCGATGGCCAAGGCCGGCAGCACCAATCTTGTGGATGTGCTGCATTACGCCGAGGCGGTCACCAAAAAGGGTTTCGTCTTCATGGACACGCCCGGCTATGACCCCGTGGCCGCCACCGGACAAGTTGCGGGTGGTGCGAATCTCGTCTGCTTTACCACCGGGCGTGGCAGCGTGTTCGGCTGCAAGCCTGCGCCGTCCATCAAGCTCGCCACCAACACGCCGATGTACAAGCGGATGGAAGACGACATGGACGTCAACTGCGGCACCATTCTCGATGGCGAGGAGACGGTGCAGGAGTGCGGCCAGCGCATCTTCGAGTTGATGCTGAAGACCGCCTCCGGGCAACCGACCAAGAGCGAGAGCTTCGATTTCGGCGGGGCCGAGTTCGCGCCCTGGGTTCTTGGCGCTACGATGTAGCTCGGACTGGAACTTTTCAGCTGCTGAGATTGATTTGCAACTGATGAGCGCCGTCGTTGCGTGGCCGCTGTCGCGCGCGACAGCGGCGCTGAACCGTTTACCGCTGGTGGCCGAGGCCGATGCCGAGTGCCAGCGCCTTCTGCCGGAGCGAGCCTTCGGTCCGCTTCATCATCTTGGCGATCTTGGCCACCGGGGTCTTGGACTTCGAGTGCTGCTTCAGCAGCTTGATGTCGGCCGGGGTATAGGGTTTCCGCGCCAGTTTCTTGGTAGCTGCCTTCTTAGCTGTCTTGGCCAATTGATTCTCCTTTTGATAATTGGGGGTCCTAAATAGCATGTGTAGTCGAGCTATCAAGCGATTGCGGCGAGTGCAACGCTATTAGTTCTTGTTAGTTCACCGGTCGGGGTTAACCCGAACTGTAATGATCCGGTCAATCTTCCGTGAGGAAGTCGCGGGGCTGGGTTGTGGACAACTCTGCGGAGAGACGCGCATCGCGAACCTTGTTCCGGACTCGTTCTCATGAAAGCGGGTCGGCCTAGCTGGTCCCGAGCAGCGAAAAACGACCTGATTAGGCAGTTGCACGACCAAACTGGGGCGAATAGGCCTGCTTTCGGGCTCGATACGGTCCTTTAAGCCCAGGATAGTTCATAGGCAGCTCTGCCCGTTGTTAGTGCTTGATCCCTGAGCATGGCAATGTTCTGCTCAAAAATGTTGCTGGAGCTGTGAACCCCCCGTGTCGATCTACGTCGCATTACATCACGTCACCCACTACAAATATGATCGTCCGGTCGAGTTGGGCCCCCAGACGATACGTCTCCGCCCCGCACCACATACCAGGACGCCGGTGCTGAGCTATTCGCTCAAGGTCACGCCCTCCAACCATTTCGTGAACTGGCAACAGGACCCGCAGGGCAATTGGCTGGCGCGCTATGTCTTCCCTGAGAAGGTCAACGAACTCAAGATCGAGGTCGATTTCACGGCGCAGATGACCGTGATCAACCCGTTCGATTTCTTTGTTGAGCCTTACGCCGACAGCTTTCCCTTTGTCTATCCCGAGAGTCTGAAGGCCGAGCTCGCACCTTATCTGGAGACGATCGAGCCGGGACCGCTGTTCACCGAGTACTTGAAATCCATTCCGCGGGAGGCTGACAATACCGTAAGTTACCTCGTTGCTCTCAATGCTGAGTTGCAAAGTAGGATTCGTTATATAATCAGGATGGAACCGGGCGTTCAAACGCCGGAGGAAACCTTGGCGTCCGCAGCAGGGTCGTGCCGCGACTCCGCATGGTTGCTGATTCAGACGTTGCGGCATCTTGGCCTCGCAGCTCGGTTTGTTTCTGGATATTTGATCCAGCTGCGTCCTGATATCGATCCGATCGAAGGGCCGCGCGAAGTTGAGAACGATTTCACTGACCTGCACGCTTGGGCCGAAGTCTATCTGCCGGGCGCCGGATGGATCGGCTTCGATGTCACCTCGGGGATGCTCGCGGGCGAGGGACATATCCCCGTCGCTGCTACGCCGCACTACCGTTCGGCAGCGCCGATCAGCGGCAGTGCCGGCATTGCCGAGGTCGACTTCAACTTCGAAATGAACGTCAGGCGTATTCGCGAAGCGCCACGCATCACTCGACCGTTCTCGGACGAGGCCTGGACCAAGCTCGACCAGCTCGGTGAGGCCGTCGATGCCGATCTGGCCGCCCATGACGTGCGACTGACGATGGGCGGCGAGCCAACTTTCGTGTCGATCGACGACATGGAGTCGGCTGAGTGGAATACCGCCGCCGTCGGACCGACCAAGCGCGGACTGGCCGACAGCCTGATCCGGCGTCTGCGCTCCCGCTTCGCGCCCGGCGGTCTGCTGCATTACGGCCAGGGCAAGTGGTATCCGGGCGAAAGCCTGCCGCGCTGGGCGTTCGGACTTTATTGGCGCAAGGACGGCCAGCCGATCTGGCGCAATCCGGACCTGATTGCCCATGTCGATGGCCCGCGCGTGGCGACGATCGCGGATGCGCAGCGCTTTCTTGATACGACGGCGGAGGCGCTCGGGCTCGAGGCGGACTACGTGTTGCCGGCGTTCGAGGATCCCGCGCATTGGCTGCAGAAGGAAGCCGCATTGCCCGAGAATGTCGACGCGCTCGATTCCAAGCTCGCCGATCCCGAGGAGCGCGCGCGCATGGCCCGGGTGTTCGACGAGGGACTTCATATTCCGCGCGGCTTCGTGCTCCCGATCCAGCGCTGGAACGCGCAGCCCAGGCGCTGGTACAGCGAACGCTGGGGTCTGCGGCGCAAGCGGTTGTTCCTGATTCCCGGCGACTCGCCGCTCGGCCTGCGGCTGCCGATCAATTCGCTGCTCTACATCCCGCCGGAGGATTTCCCTTATATTCACGAGCAGGACCCGATGGAGCCGCGAGGGCCACTGCCGGTCTACACGCAGGGGCGCCCGGTCGTCGTGCCGCAGGTGCCGCCGCTGCCGAAGCTCAATCGGCCGACGCAGCAGCAGGACGTCCAATATCAGTATTGGAGTGGGCTCGGCGTCCGCACCGCGATGTCGGTGGAAATCCGCGACGGCATTCTCTGCGTGTTCATGCCGCCGGTGGAGACAATCGAGGATTACCTCGAATTGATCGCCACGGTCGAAGCGACGGCTGAGGCGATGCAGATCAAGGTTCATGTGGAAGGCTATGCGCCGCCGTTCGATCCGCGGATCGATGTGATCAAGGTGACGCCCGATCCTGGGGTGATCGAGGTGAATATCCAGCCGGCGCAGAACTGGCGGCAGGCGGTCGACATCACCTTCGGCCTCTATGAGGACGCCGCCAAGGTGCGGCTCGGCGCCAACCGCTTCCTGATCGATGGCCGTCACACCGGCACCGGCGGCGGCAATCATGTCGTGGTCGGCGGCAACTCGCCGCCGGACTCGCCCTTCTTGCGCCGCCCCGATCTGCTGAAGAGTCTGGTGCTCTATTGGCAGCGGCATCCGTCGCTGTCTTATTTGTTCTCCGGCATGTTCATCGGCCCGACCAGCCAGGCGCCACGCATCGACGAGGCCCGGCACGACAGCCTTTATGAGCTGGAGATCGCGCTCGCCAATGTGCCGCCCGCGGGCCAGAGCGTACCGCTTTGGCTGGTCGACCGCCTGTTCAGGCATCTGCTGGTCGACATCACCGGCAACACCCATCGCAGCGAGATCTGCATCGACAAGCTCTATTCGCCGGAAGGGCCGACGGGACGTCTCGGACTGGTCGAGTTCCGCGCGCTGGAAATGCCGCCCGATCCGCGCATGTCGCTGGCGCAGCAGCTGTTGATCCGGGCGCTGATCGCCAAATTGTGGCGCGAGCCGCAGCAGGGCAATTTCGTGCGGTGGGGCACCGCGCTCCACGACCGTTTCATGTTGCCTCACTTCATCTGGGACGACTTTATTGATGTGCTGGATGAGCTCAGGTCCTGCGGTTACGATTTCTCGCCCGAATGGTATCAGGCGCAGCTCGAGTTCCGTTTTCCGACCTTCGGTCGCGTGCAGCATGGCGGCGTGACCTTGGAACTGCGGCAGGCGCTGGAGCCCTGGCATGTGCTGGGCGAGGAGGGCATGGCGGGCGGCACGGTGCGCTACGTCGACTCCTCTGTCGAACGATTGCAAGTGAGGGCCGAGGGCTTCATCGAAGGCCGGCATCTCATCACCTGCAATGGTAGGAGAATGCCGATGACCTCGACGGGGCGTTCGGCCGAGGCGGTTGCAGCGGTTCGCTTCAAGGCCTGGCAGCCGGCCTCCGGCTTGCATCCGACCATCCCGGTGCACGCGCCGCTCACCTTCGACCTGATCGACACCTGGAATGGCCGGTCGCTCGGCGGCTGTGTCTACCACGTCGCCCATCCTGGCGGCCGCAACTATGACACCAAGCCGATCAACTCCTACGAGGCCGAGGCACGCCGGCTCGCGCGCTTCCAGGATCACGGCCACACCCCCGGACGAATCGCGTTGCCGCCGGAAGAACGCACAAATGAATTCCCGATGACGCTCGACTTGCGCAGGCCGCTCCTGCATTGATGGAACGGATTTTGTGCGGAGGATCAGGAAATGGACGGCCCGAGCGGCAAGGACCAGGGAGCGCGACCCGCCGGTCAGCCCGGGACCGCCCGCCGGGTCCTGCGCCGGGCCACGCAATGGGCGAGCGACTATGCAAGGCTGCCCGGAATTCCGGATGAGTTCATCGGTGCCGACGGTCAGCCCCGCCCGGTCTGGAACCGCTTTGCCGACACTTTCGCAGCGCTCGCGCCGACGGATATCGACCGTCGCTTCGCCTCGGCCGACCGCCATTTGCGCGAGGCCGGCGTCACCTACCGCTCGCCGAGCGACAACGCCGAACGATCCTGGCCGCTGAGCCACCTGCCGCTGCTGATCGACGAGGCCGAGTGGGCGCAGCTCTCGCAAGGCATCGTCCAGCGCGCCGAACTGCTCGAACGTGTGCTGCAGGACATCTATGGCGAAGGGCGCCTGATCGCGAGCGGCGCGCTGCCCGCCGCGGCCGTCGCCGGCTCCAGCGAATATCTGCGTCCGGTCTGCGGCATCAAGCCGCCGGGGGGCCGCTTCCTCAGCATCTATGCCGCCGATATCGGGCGCGGCCCTGACGGACGCTGGTGGGTGCTGAGTGATCGCACGCAGGCGCCATCCGGGATGGGCTATGCGTTGGAGAACCGGCTGGTGCTGTCGCGCGCCTTCTCCTCGATCTACAAGTCGATGAATGTCGAGCGGCTGGCGCCGTTCTTCGAGGCGTTTCGCGACGCGCTGCGAGCCAGCGCCGATCGCGACGAGCCGCGCATCGGCCTGCTGACGCCGGGCACCTTCAGCGAGACCTATTTCGAGCACGCCACGCTCGCGCGTTATCTCGGCTTCCTGCTGGTGGAGGGCGACGATCTCGCCGTGAGCGGCGACCGCGTCCATATCCGCACCGTCGCCGGCCTCAAGCGTGTCGACGTGCTGCTGCGCAGGCTGGACTCCAACTCGATCGATCCGCTGGAGCTCGATGCCGCCTCGCGGCTCGGCGTCGCCGGCCTGATGGACGTCGTGCGCAAAGGCGGCGTCGTGGTCGCGAACATGCCCGGCTCCGGCGTGCTCGAGGCCCGCGCATTGCTCGGCTTCCTGCCGAGCCTCTCGCGACGTGTGCTGGGCGAGGATCTGAAGATCCCGCACATCGCGACCTGGTGGTGTGGCCAGAAGTCGGCGCGCGACGAGGTGCTGTCGCGGCTGGACGAGTTTGCGATCGAAGGCGCCTATGGCCGCGCGGTGCCTGGCTTTGCCAATGCCGGCCCGGTGCTCGCCAGCGAACTGCCCGCGGCCGAACGTGAGCGGCTGCGCAACGCCATTGCCCAGCGCGGGATGGAATATGTCGGCCAGGAGGTGGTGCGGCTGTCGACCACGCCGGTGTGGCAGGACGGACGGCTGAAGCCGCGGCCCTTCGTGCTGCGCGTGTTCGCGGCGGCCACCTCGGAAGGATGGACGGTGATGCCCGGCGGGTTCTGCCGCATCGCCGACGAGCCGGACGCCCGTGCGGTGTCGATGGGCGACGGCGTGCGGGCGGCGGATGTCTGGGTTCTCGCGGACAAGGCCGTGGCAGCGCGCAGCCTGCTGCCGGGCTCGGACAATGTCCGGATCCGCCGCATCGCCGGCGTGCTGCCGAGCCGCGCCGCCGACAATCTGTTCTGGCTCGGCCGCTATCTGGAACGCGCCGAAGCGACTTTGCGGCTGATCCGGGTGCTCGCGGCTCAGCATCGTGATCCCGGCAAGGGTTCGCCCGCCCAGCTCAACACCGCCGAGCGCATTCAGCGCCTGCTGCTGGCCTGGGGCGCGATCGAGCAGACGTCGCGCGCGCGCGGATCGCAGGTCTCCGCGGAGGCGCTGCAGGCGGAGGCGCAGTTCGGCTCGGCGCTGTCCCTGCTGAGATCGGCGCAGCGCACGGCGACGTCGTTGCGCGAGCGTCTGTCGCCGGATGCCTGGCAGGTGATCACCGAGATGCCAGGCAGGTTGGCGCAGGACGCCGAGGACGAAGATGCCATCGTCAGCCTCGCCGAACTCACGCTCGAGAAGCTCGCGACCTTCGCCGGCCTCGCCCAGGAGAACATGAACCGCGCCGCGGGCTGGCGCTTCCTCGATATGGGCCGCCGCGCCGAGCGCGCCATCAACACCGTGCGTTTCGCGCGGCAATTCGGCTATGACGAGGCGACGCCCGAGGATCTCGATGTCCTGCTCACCTTGGTCGACTGCCAGATCACCTATCGCTCGCGCTATTTGATCGGCCCGTCGCTGGCGCCGATCCGCGATCTCGTCGTGCTCGATCCCTATAATCCGCGCTCGGTCGCATTTCAGATCGAGGTGCTGAACGAGCACATCGCGAGCCTGCCGGCGCTGAAGGAGAATGGGCTGATCGAGCGGCCGCAGCGGCTTGCGGTGTCGCTGCAGGCCCGGCTCACCACCGCCGAGGCGGCCCATCTCGACGGCCGCGGCCTGTTTGCGCTGGAGCAGGATCTGCTCAACCTGGCGGAGGCGATCGGCCAGCATTACTTCCCGCACGGTCCGAACGCGACCCGGCCGGAAAAGCTGACGGGCCTCGCGTGATCTACGACATCCGGCATGTCACCACCTATGAATATGAGAGCAACGTCAGCTTTGCGCGCTGCTCGCTGCGGCTGGAGCCGCTCAGTGGCGGCGGCCAGGAGCTGATCTCCCACAGCGTCGACATCCGGCCGCGGCCCTCGGAGCGGACGGCACGGCGCGACTTCTTCGGCACCTTGACCGAGAGCATCGTCATCGACACCCAGCACCGCCATCTGCGCATCGATGCGCGCTCGCGGGTCAAGCTGTCGCGCACACCGCCGGAGCGCGATGCGCCGAGCTCGGCCTGGGAGCGCGTGCGCGATGCCGCCTTCGAGGCCACCAGCCTCGGGCCGTCGTCGCCGATCGGCTATGTCTTCGCCAGCGCGCTGGTGCCGGTGCTCGCTCCGGTGGCCGACTATGCCGCCGGCAGCTTTCCAGCGGGCACAGGCATCGTCGTCGGAGCCGCGGACCTCATGCGGCGCATCCACAAGGAGTTCCGCTACGATCCCAAGGCCACCGTGATTTCGACCCCGTTGCGCGAGGTATTCGACAACCGCCACGGCGTCTGTCAGGACTTCGCCCATGTCATGATCGCGGGCCTGCGGGGTCTCGGATTGCCGGCGGCCTATGTCAGCGGCTATCTGCGCACCATCCCGCCGGAAGGCGAGCCGCGGCTGCAGGGCGCCGACGCGACGCATGCCTGGGTGTCCGTGTGGTGCGGCGAAGCGCTCGGCTGGGTGGGATTCGATCCGACCAATGATCTCCTGGTCGGCAATGATCACATCATGCTCGGCATGGGCCGCGACTTCTCCGATGTCTCGCCGGTCGACGGCATCATCGTCGGGTCGCCCAAGCAGAAGCTCGGCGTTGCCGTCGACGTTGTGCTGGTCGAGTAGGGCGGTTCCCGTGTCGGGAACAGCCGGAACATTTTCGTCGCACCGCGCTTGATCCGCCCGAGGGGCCCGACTGGGGGCTTGCTGTCCCATTCGAGCAAGGGAGTGATCGACATGAAGCGTGTTGCAATCGTCATCGGCCTGCTTGGCGCCTGTGTGGCCGGCGCCGCCTCGGCCCAGCCGAGTGCGAACCTCACCGGCACCTATCGCTGCATCCAGATGTGCCGCGACGGCTTGATCGGTGCGCCGGCCTTCGTGACCCAGAACGGCGATGCGGTGAATCTCACCACCGAGACCGGCGAGTCCTACCGCGCGTGGCCGGACTGGTCGGCACCGGACAGCCGGCTCTGGATCGACGCGCGCGACGAGGGCGCGGTGTATTCGCCTGACGGCATGCGCATTCAGTTCGACGACGGCCGCGTCTGGCAACGCGATCTGCCGCCGCCGCTGATCGTGCGCCGCGCGCCGGTCGTGTACGGCCGGTAGCCGTCCGCCGCTCATCGTCCGCGCGGCGGACCATCCAGTCATCACCGACAGCGGTGGTCGATCGACAGGCCGCGGCGTCTTGGATGGCCCCGCTTGCGCCGGACATGACGGTGAGTGGCTAGGCATGATGATGGACGTGTGAGTTCGTTCTCGCGACACGACATGTCCGAGCTGTGCTGATGAGTTCGACCCTCCGATCGCGAGAGGGTGCAGGGAATGCCGGGCGATGGCCTCACCCATGGCCCGCCTGCGTGAAAAAATGCAGGCGGCAGGTACCACAGGTGCCGCCGGATCGACCCGGCATTCCCTGCGCGATGGCGTTACGGCTTATACGTGGTCTCCCTGGCGCGCCGGGCTTTCTGGCCGCCATCCCCGGCGCGATCGTATGGCGCCAGGTTGATACCAGCATCGGGGTATCAGGACATCACGACTTCACCTTGCGCATCATGCTGTTCGTCGGCGCGATTGATCACGCTGCAGCACGATGTGCCCACCGCTCCCCAGGCTCCACGTTCGTGACGATCGCGATCCGCCCCTCTCACGAGCCCGGGATGCGCGGAAACATCCACCCGATTTGCCCGACAGCGCAAGCGGCAAATGTGCGACGAACTGGCACGACGGGCAGTTTGGGCATGAGACAGATGCGTCAGCTATGACTTGTCGCGCGGACATCGCCGAGCAGAGTTCAACATCGCCCCATCTGCAGGCAATGCTCTCGGCCTTCCATGTCGGTGCGGAACGATTCGATGAAGCCGCCTTGCCGTTGGGTGACGAACACGGTCTTGCCGTCGCTGCCGCCGAAGGCGAGGTTGGTCGGCTCCTTGGCCTTGAGCGTGATCTCGCGAACAATGCGGCCGTCCGGCGTCAGAACGGCGATGCTGCCCTTGAGAATGCGGGCGACGAGCAGACGGCCGCTGGTGTCGGTGCGCAGGCCGTCGATGGTGTTGGCTTCGAAGGTTTTGATCAGCTTCGGCCGCGTCAGCGCGTCGCCGTCGATCGCGTAGGACCAGATCTCGCCGCTGTTGGATTCGCCAACATAGAGCGTGCGGCCGTCGGGGCTGAGATCGATGCCGTTGGTGGTGCCCATGGCGCGTGGCGCCGTCATCGCCGCGCCCTGCATCGCGCCGTCCGGGCCCTTCGCGATCCGCCAGATGCGGCCGCTGCGCGCCTTCCAGCTCGGGTCGCTCGCATAGATCGTGCCGTCGCGCGCCAAGGTGATGTCATTGGGCTGGCTCATCTCGTCGGCGTGGAAAACGATGCGGGGCTCCGTCCTGCCGGGGGCGATGGCGAAGATGTTGTGCTTCTTGTAGTCGGCGATGAACATCGTGCCGACCGCGTCGATCCGGATCGCATTGCCGATGCTGCCCTCCGGCAGCGCGGTGAACGGCTCCGAGGCCGTCGCTTCGGGCGCCAGCCGGCCGATCGTGCCGGTCTTGCCGAGATTGACGACGAACAGATTGCCGTCGCGGTCGACGGCCGGTCCCTCGATGCCGAACGTGTATTCGCCCGCAGGGGTGAGCTGCGCACTTTCGAACAGCTTTGGCGCGGCGAGGGCAGGGACGGCGACGAGGGCGAGCATGACCAATGTCGCCACATGCGCGATGCGTCGGGGGGAAGACGAGGCCTGGCTGAGATCGCCGCGTCCGGCATCGCGGGCACCGGTGGCGGCGGCCGGTCCGCGCGCGCCGCTCTCGGCGACAGCCTTGCCCAGCCCACCCCTCATGGCGGTGACATCAGAGCGGCACCAGAAACTGCTGTGGGATGTAATAGCCATTCTCGTCCGTGCAGGTGCCGTTCAGATGCGGATCGGCCGGCCGGAAGAAACGACTGAAGCCGGGCTTATTGACGGCAAACCGCTCCGTCACCACCACAACCTTGCCGAACGGAATATCACCGCATTCGCGGCCGTCGGCTGCGTAGAACTTGCGATGCGGCGGGCCGCCGGCTTTGACGCGCATGCGGCTGCCTGGAACCATGCGCGCCACGAACGCGTCGGCGATATCGAGCAGCCTTGCGTAGCCTGGTTCCGTCTTGATCAGGTTGCCGCCCGGCGGCATCTGCCGTTCGGCTCCCAATCCCCGCAAGCGTTGCCGCAGCCGGCCCTCTTCTGGATCGCCGGGATAGATCCAGCCGTCCTGGGCCAGCATGAAGCGCAGCACCGCGCGGTCCTTGTCCTGATCGGATTGTCCGGCCTTGAGGCCGAAATCCGAATGGCATCCGAGGCAATGTTGCTCGATGAGGGTCTTGCGCAAGGTCGTGAGGCGCGCGCGGTTCGCGGCATCGTTCTCGACATAGGCGGCAAGCCGCGCGATCAGCGCATCGCTTCGCGTGTCGCAGGGCAGTGGATCTGGCGCTGTTCCGCTCGCGCGATCGATGCGGATCACGGTCTGGTTCTTGTCCTCGACCAGCCAGATGGCGCCGTCATCCGACACGGTCATGCCCACCGGCGCGCCCTGCGGCCGGATGCCGTTGACGCGATGCCAGCCGGCAATGAGCTCGTCATAGGCTGCGGCCGGCACCTCTCCCGTCGCGGTCTGGAAGGCGCGCGTCGGCTCGGCGGCGCAGCTTACATGATAGCGCACCGGCGACGTGCTCAGCCTGGGGAAGCCGTGCTCGTCGACCTCATAGGCGAGCAGGCGGCTGCCGGTCGGCCGATAGCCGTGCAGGCCGACCAGCAGCCTGCCTTTCAGCTCCGCGAATCGGTCGGCGTTGTAATAGAGCATGCCGAGCGGTGCGCCGTGGGGCGGCAGCAGTGACAAGGGGGGCTTGTAGCGCGCCGCCGAGGTGCAGAAGTCCTTGTAGCTGCCCGCCTGCAGCACGCGCTTGAACTCCGGGCTCGCCGTGGTCAGATCGTAGCAATAGGGCCAGCCATAATGACGGCCTTGCTCGATGGCGTTGATCTCCTCGTTGGGCGTGAAGATGTCCTGCAGGTCGCGCGCATTCTCGCCCTGCAGGAAGGCGGTGCCGGGCTCCGGGAAGCGCGGATGCAGCGCCAGCGCCAACGAGTTGCGCAGCCCGCGCGCAAACACCTCGTGCGGCGGGCTGGGGTCGCCGGGCTTCAGCGCCGGAAAGACGCCGCCCGCGGGCGGTGTGAACAGCCAGATGGACGCCAGAGACGACGCGCCTTCGCCCGCCGCGCAGGGGCGCAGGATCGGAGCGGGTGACAGGCAATTGTCGCTGTGTGCACCGATATTGACGAACAGCCGGCCGTTGCGGTCGAAGGCGAAGGCCTTCAAAGGATGGGCGCTCTCGTCGATGCGGGTCCCGTCCGGCAGCGTGAGGCGGCGTCCGGGCAGGTCACGAATGATGGTTTCGATGGTCGCCGCCGGATTGGCGGCGAGCGGATCGAAGCGGAAGATCGCGGTGTCGGTCGCGGCGTAGATCTTGCCGTCGGGACCTGCGGCGACCCCGAACGGGTAGGACAGCCGTGTGATCGCCTCCCGGATGCGGCGGCCGGCAGGAGCCGCGGGATCGAGGATCAGCAGCCGCCCGTCGTCATGGCCCCAGCCGCCCATATCGGCAATCACGAACAGCGGCTGGCCGGGGATCTGCACGATGCCGCGGGGAAATTTCAGCCCGTCCTCGCGGCTGGCGACGAGGCCGGCGCAGAAGCCGGGCTTCATGTCGATCTGCAGCCGCGGAAAGCCGACAGCGCCGTCGCCGCAGCTGGTACTCCCCAGCGCATAACCGCTGCGGCTCGTTGTGGTCTCGGTGTGACCGGTCCCGGCGCCGATCAGCAATGCGGTCGCGACAGCTGCAAGGATGCGCCACGGCGTCATCGGTCTGCTCAATGCGTCAGATGGTATTGCAGGATATAGGCGGCAGCGCCGGCAAAATAGCCGAGCAGGGCGATGGCGCTGATGCGGCGCACGTACCAGAAGAAATGGATGCTCTCCAATCCCATCGCCGCGACGCCGGCCGCCGAGCCGATGATCAGGATCGAGCCGCCGGTGCCGGCGCAATAGGCGACGAACTCCCACAGGAAGCTGTCCGGCGGGTGCTGATCGAGGGCGTACATGCCCATCGAGGCCGCGACCAGCGGCACGTTGTCGATGACGGCGCTGGCAAGGCCAAGCACGATCACGATCAGGTCGAGCCGGCCGACGGTGCGGTCGAGCCATTGCGCGAGCGCCTGCAGGATGTGGGTGTGCTCGAGGGCTGCGACCGCGAGCAGGATGCCGATGAAGAACACGATCGAGGGCATGTCGATCCGCGTTAGCGCATGCACCAGCGTCAGCCGCTGCTTCTGCTCGGAGCCCTTCTCGCGATGGATGATCTCGCCGACCATCCAGAGCAGGCCCAGTCCGAACAGGATGCCCATGAACGGCGGCAGGCCGGTGACGGCCTTGAATGCCGGCACCAGCACCAAAGCACCGAGGCCGAGCATGAACATCAGGTTGCGCTCGAATGGCAGGATCGGACTGATCGAGGCGAGTCCTGCGGCCGCCGGCGCCGCGAGTTGCTTGCCGCGCAAACCCAGGCTCACGGCGGCGAGCGGGACCAGCAGGTTCAGGAGCGACGGGATGAACACCGATTTCATGATCGCAAGCGGCGTGATCTGACCGCCGATCCACAGCATGGTCGTGGTGACGTCGCCGATCGCCGACCAGGCACCGCCGGCATTGGCGGCGATGACGATGATCGCGGCGAACACCAGGCGATCCTCGTCGCGGCCGGACAGCTTCTTCATCAGCGACACCATCACGATCGCGGTCGTGAGATTGTCGAGCATGGCGCTGAGGAAGAAGGTGACGAAGCCGACCAGCCAGACCAGCGCGACCTGGCTCCTGGTCCGGATCAGCGAGGTCACGACCTCGAAGCCGTTATGGGCATCGATCACCTCGACGATCGTCATCGCGCCGATCAGGAAAAAGATGATCTGCGCCGTCGCGGCCACGGATTCGTTGAGCTCGCCTGCGACTTGCGCCGCGGCATGGCCCGATAGCGCGTAGACCGTCCACATCAGCCCGGCGCCGACCAAGGCGGTGGCCGCCTTGTTGATCCGCAATGGATGCTCCAGCGCCACGACCGCATAGGCGAGGGCGAAGACGGCGACGATGGCCGTGGTCATTGCGGGAGGTATCCGGTCATGGATCTCGGAAGGGCGGGTGGGACCGTCCGACATATGACCGATCGCCGCCCGGCCAGCAAGCCGGCCGGGGCGTGGGGCTACACCAGCGCGGCGGTGATCGTATCGGCGTGGGCGCGGATGGCGCGGATCTCCGTTGCGCTGCGGCGGTCGAGATTGACGTATTGGTTGCGCATGCGGCCGTTATTGGCGAAGCGGCGGCGGTGCTTGGCGAGGAAGCTCCAATACAGCGTCGTGAACGGGCAGGCGCGGTCGCCGGTCGCCTGTTTGGGATCGTAGCGGCAGTTGCGGCAATGATCGCTCATGCGATCGATATAGTGGCCGGACGCGGCATAGGGCTTGGTACCGACCACGCCGCCGTCGCCATGCTGGCTCATGCCGAGCGTGTTGGGCAGCGACACCCAGTCGACGGCGTCGTGGAACATCGACATGTGCCACAGATGCACGTCGTAGGGCCGGACGCCGAGCAGCATCGCGAACAGGCCGAGCACCATCAGCCGCTCGATGTGATGCGCATAGGCGTGATCGATGGTGTGGCCGATCGCCTGAGCCAGGCAGCGCATGTCGGTCTCGCCGGTCCAATAGAAGCGGGGCATCGGCAGATCGGCGTCGAGCGCGTTCTCCTCGGCATAATCAGGCATGCGCTGCCAATAGACGCCGCGCACGAATTCGCGCCAGCCGATGATCTGGCGGACGAAGCCTTCCAGGGCATTCAGCGGCGCGTTGCGGTTGGCGAGCGCGGCCTCGACCACCTCGCGCGGATCGAGCATGTGCAGGTTCAGCGCCCCCGACAGCCGCGAGTGATACAGGAACGGCTCGTCGGACAGCATCGCGTCCTGATAGGTGCCGAACAGGGAGAGGCGCCAGGCGACGAAATCCGACAGCTCTGTCAGCGCGTCCACCCGCGAGACCGGCAGGTCGAAGCGGTCGAGCCTGCCCGGGCTGTTCGAAAAACGCGCCGCGACGAGCTTGAGCACGTCGCGCGTGATGGCGTCGGGCGCGTAGGATCTGGCCAGCGGAATCGGCGGGCGGCTCTTGCCGAATCCCTTGCGGTTCTCGGCATCGAAATTCCAGCTGCCGCCGACGGGGCGGCCGCCCTCGTCGAGCAACAGGCCGGTCTTGCGCCGCATCGCGCGGTAGAACGTCTCCATGATCGGCCGGGGATGCCGCTCGGTGAATGCGTCGAACTCGTCCGCCGTGCACAGGAAGTGGCGGTCGGCGCGCAGCTCGACGCGTTGCGGCAGCTGGCGGAGCTTCTCGCGCACCCGAAACTCGCCGGGCTCCAGCACGATCGTCGCCTGTGGCTGCAGCGCCGCCTGGTGGCGGGCGATCTCGCTGTCGAACGCGCCGGTATTGGCCGGATCGTCCAGCCGCATATAGTGGACCGTGCGGCCGCGGGCCTCAAGCTCGGCGCGGAAGTGCCGCATCGCCGCGAAGAAATAGGCGATTCGCATCTTGTGCTGCGGGACATAGGTCGCCTCCTCGGCGACCTCCATCTGCAGCACGACGTCCTGTGCCGGGTCGAAGCCGTCGAACGCAGCCGAATCGGCGTCGAGCTGGTCGCCCAGCACGACGACGAGATGTCTCACGGCAGCTGTCTTGGTCATCGTATCCCGTCAGGCGGCTGCGGCCGTCACGTCATGGGCGTGCCCGAGGCAGTCCTTGCGCAGCATGATCAGGCTGCGATGCAGCCAGGTCTTGATGGTGCCGACCGGCACACCAAACCGTTGCGACAGCCGCGTCCGGCTTTCGCCCTCGAGATAAGCGAGCGCGAGCAGTTGGCGGCGTTCCTCAGGCAGACGTTCAAGCGCCTCGCGCGCGATCGGTTCCGCCAGCGCATAATCGAACTCGTCATCCGGAGCCGTGGCCGCCGGATCCGGGATCGCCAAGGCCTCGTCCAGCTCCGAGGTCGGCAGACCCGTCGCCCGCAGGGCGTCGATCGCGGTGTTGCGCATGATCGTGCACATCCAGGTGATGGGTGAGGCGCGGGCCGGATCGAAGCTCGCCGCGTGCCGCCAGATCTTCAGATAGCCGTCCTGCAGGATGTCGTCGACATCCGCCGCCGACGGGACCACCGCGCGCACGGTCTTGCGCATCTTCACGACGGTCGCGGTGTGGAGCTCAGCGAAGGCTTGCGCGTCACCGCGTCCGGCACGGGCCAGCAGACTGCTCAGATGCGCGACGTAGCTCTTTTGCGCGCCCGCTGATTGCATCATTGTCCTCCTTGCGCTTCCTATGCGGAAACGGGTGGGGACCGGATGCGGATCACTCGCCGCGCGTGCGGGCTTGGCTGCGAACAGCTGATCGACCACGCGATCCAGGCCATTGAGGCTCTGGATTGCTTTGACGGATTTTAGAGGCGGAGGACGGTTCGTTCCGCTCGCAAGCGCGAGCGGCGGATCAGAGACGAACGAACGGGCTGATCAGTCGGCCGAGCAGGCCGTGCATGCGAAGGTCGCCGGTCATGGCGACGAGGCACAGGCAAGGGCCTTCATCGCCGACCACCGGACGATGGTCGACCTCGTCGTCGCCATAGTCGAAGTCACCGGGACCGTAGTAGCCGCCGAGATGGCTGAAGCTGCCCTTCAGGACGCAGGTCAGCTCACTGCCCGAATGGGTATGCTCCAGCATGCGCGCGCCGGGTTCCGAACGGAGCAGGAAGGCGCGCGACTTGCCGGTGCCGGAGAGCATGATCGGACGCATGCTGATGCCGGGCGCCACGCGCCGCCGCTTGCCGATCTTGCAGCGCTTGACCATCTCGGGCAGGTCGGCGAGCTCGGGATCGTGCTCGGCGGCCTCGCTGACACGCGGCGCGGCTTGCGGGCGGCGGTCGATCCGGGCCATCACGGCGTCGAATGCATCGGCGGCCACCGCGACCGGCTCGGCCGCCTCGATCGAGGCGCCGGCCAGCCGCTCGATCGCACGCACGAAGCGCCGGCAGCGTGGGCAGTCGGCGACATGGACGCCGACCACCAGCTGCTCGGCCTCGTCGAGCGCACCAGTGGCATAGTCGGCCAGCAGGTCTTCCGGCGGGTGATGGCTGATCGTCATGTCGCGTCGTCCAACAGGTCTCTCAGGCGGTTCATCGCCAGTCTGATTCGTGATTTTACAGTTCCGAGCGGCAGTCCAAGCACGGCCGCGATTTCCGAATGCGGTCGTTCCTCGATGAACGACAGCCGGATCACGGTGGATTGCTCCACCGACAATCTTTCGATCGCCGCCTCGACGCGTGTGGCATCTTCGACACGCGACAGGATCTGGTCGGCGGCGAGCGTCGGATCAGCCTCGTCGTCGAGCACGATTTCCTTGCTCAGCCGGCCCTCGCGGATGGCCTTGCGGGCCACATCGATCCGCTGATTGCGCGCAATCGTGAAGATCCAGGCGGCAGCGCCTGCGGTCGACGGATCGAACTGCCCGGCCTTGGTCCAAACCGCGACCATGGTGGATTGGGCAATCTCCTCGGCCTCGTCGGCATTGCAGCCGGACTTGATGAGGAAGCCTTTGATGCGCGGCGCAAAGTGCTCGAACAGGGCCTTGAACGCCTCACGGTCGCCGCGTTCGGCGACGCGTCCGATCAATTCCGCCCAATCCACGGTTACCTTCGGCCCACTGCTCGCGTTGATCCGGATCGGGGCACCTGCGCGCACGACCCTGCGGCGCGACGATGCCACGTTCGAACGTGCGAATCCAGCAGCTCTCAGTCGTGCGCTCATGATCCCCGACACACATGCCCAATGCAGGATAACGTGGGCGGTGTCGGGTTGGATCACTTCGGCTCCTGGAAGGTTCCGGAACCTCAATCCTTCAGGTCCGCATTGACCATGGCCAGGAACTCCTGCCGGCTCATCGGATCGTTGCGAAAACAGCCCAGCATGCGGCTGGTGGTGAGGTCGACCCCGTGCTTCTTCACGCCGCGCGAGCTGATGCAGTGATGGGCTGCCTTGATCACGACGGCCACGCCCTGCGGCTGCAGGACCTCATCGATGATGTTGGCGATCTCGGCGGTCATACGCTCCTGGATCTGCAGCCGGCTGGCATAGGCCTCGACGACGCGGGCGAGCTTGGAGATGCCGACGACCCGGCTGCGGGGAACGTAGCCGACCCAGGCGCGGCCGATGATCGGCGCCATGTGATGCTCGCAATGGCTCTGGAACGGGATGTTCCGCAGCAGCACCATCTCGTCATAGCCGGCCGTTTCTTCGAAGGTCTTGCGCAGATACTCTTCAGGGTTCTGGTCATAACCGGCGAAGTAGCTCTTATAGGCGCGGGCGACACGCGCCGGCGTCTCGGAGAGACCCTCGCGCGAAGGGTCTTCACCGATCCATGTCAGGATGGTGCGAATGGCGTCTTCGACATCGTCCTGGGTAACGCGGACCGGGTCGCAGGCGAAGGGAAGCTTCTTGGCTGTGTTGCGCACGGGGGCTCTCCGAAAGCAGGGTAACGGAACCCAAACCGGCGCGGATCACCGGGGATCAGGAAAATCCCCGGCGGACGTTTGTCGGAGCTTGTGGTCGGTGTGTGCCGTGACCGACCAGGTCGCAGGGAGGCCGGTCAGGACGCCCGCCGCAGCGTCGGGACTGTGGACGGGCCGGAGCGGAGGTTCTGGAAGAACCTCTCGACCTCCTGGGCGAGCGTCTGTGCGGTCGAGTTGAGATCGCCGGAGGCTGATAGCACGGAAGCCGCGGCAGTCGAGGTTTCCCCGATCGCATCACGCAGCGAGCCGATGTTCATGACCAGCGTCTGATTGCCATGCGCGGTCGATTGCGCATTGACCGAGATCTCGCGCGTCGCCTGATCCTGCTGCTGGATGGCATTGGAGATGTTGGAGGTGATCTCGTTGATGCCGCGCACGGCATCGCCGATCTCCCGGACCGCGTCGACCGCGGTCTTGGTCGAAGACTGGATCAGTGCCACATTCTCGCTGATCTCCTCCGTGGCCTTGGCGGTCTGCCCCGCCAACGCCTTGACCTCATGCGCGACCACGGCAAAGCCCCGTCCTGCGTCGCCCGCTCGCGCCGCCTCGATGGTCGCGTTGAGCGCCAGCAGATTGGTCTGTTCGGCGATGGTCTGGATCAGCGTCAGCACGCCGTCGATGCGCTGGGTGGCGGCGGCCAGGCCCTCGATCTCGGTGATCGACTTCTCGGTGCGCTGGCCGGTCTGCTCCACGGCGCCGGCGGACTGCCGGATCTGGCGGCCAATCTCTTCGACGGACGCGGAAAGCTCCTCGGCCGCGCTCGCGACGGCGGAGACGTTGGTCGAGGCTTGCGTTGTGGCGCCGGCCGCGGTGGTGGCGCGCTCGTTGGCGTCCGCCGTCAGCCGCGTGATCGTCTCGGCAGTGCTGCGCATCGCGGCGGCGTTCTCGGTGACGGTCCGCATCACGCCGCTGATCGCCGTGCGAAAGTCTTCGACGGCCGCTTCGATATGGCGCGCGCGGGCCTCGCGAATCTCTGAATCCTGCGAAACTTGGTTGTTGAGGTCGCGGTTGTGAGCCATCGCCTGTTGGAAAACGCCGATGGCGCGCGCGAGCTCGCCGATTTCGTCGGCCCTGGAGGCATGCGGCACCTCGACATTCTCGGCACCGGTCGCGACTTGACGAATGGTATCGGTGATCTGCGACAGCGGCCGGGCGACTGACCGGGCGATGATCACGACGCCGGCGGCGACGAGCAGCAGCATCACCCCGCCCAGGCCTGTCAGGACCAGCGACAGCCGGCGATTGGTCTCGGTGTCCTCGCTGATCCTGCGGCCGCGTTCCAGATAGACTTTCGACAGCTCGTCGAGATCCTTGTTGAGCGCCGAGCGAACCGATCGGTTGGCGTCATTGTCGCCCCATTCGCGCCCCGCGGCAGGACTGATCTCGATGGCGCGCCGCACCAGCTCCTTGCGAAAATCGACGAACTGCTCGATGCGCTTCTTGAAGGTCGCAAATTGTTGCGCGTCGTCGGCCTGCACGATCGCCTGCCACTTGTCGACGACCTTGAGGATCTCGGCATTGAACTTGAGCAACCCGTCGCCGTAGCGCTTCACCACCGCGGGGTCGGTCGACATGTAGACGCCGCGCGACTCCATCACGACGGCGTAGATGAGGCCGTTGACCAGCTGGACGTTGAGCGCCGCGAGATTGGCCGTCTCGATTGCCTTGGTCAGCTCGGCGCCGCGCCGCGAATTGTAGTCGGACAGCCAGGTGATCGCGGCCGTCAACAGGGCGAACAGCGCAAAGATCGCGTAGAGCTTCACTGCGATGGAATGGCGCGTGGCCGTCTTCGTTGACGTCGAACGTGGAGTCATGAGGTGGATTACCGCAGGGTTGGGCTGCAACGCAGAAGCGATTATTTGTTAATAGTTATGCAAAACCTTCATGGAGAAAGCGTTAAGTGGGGCATCGCCAGTATGATGCAACCACCACGGAATTGATCCACGATCTCAAAATAATAGGGGCGTCCTCGGAACCTGCTGCAGCACCGCGGTCTCCGCGTGATTACGGATACCCCTCGGGCCCGCCGGCGTCGCCTCACTCCGTCCCTCCTCATTCCACGCGCCCTCATTGCAAATGCATCGCAACTCGTCGCCGGCAGCATTTGCGATCCGAGGGACGAATCGCGCATGTCCTGAGCGACCGCAGGTCAGCTGTCGACCTTGATGTCAGTCAGCGCGGGCCTGCAGTGAGTCGGAACCTTTGATCATCGACATCGTTGTCGATCTTCGTCCGGCGGCTTGGCTTGTGTCGCACTGGGTGCGCGCGCGGACGCGACTCAACTTTTCTGGAAGTGGTGGCGCAATCGCGTCCATCGCTCTATGGTATCATGGAGCCGTGACTGCGAGGGCGATCATGAGATTCGAAGGGGTCCAGACCGTACGCCGTATCCTCTGTGTGTTTCCGCGCTACACCTCCTCGTTCGGAACGTTCGAACATGCCTATCCGCTCACGGACGGCATCCAGGCCTTCATGCCGCCCCAGGGGCTGCTGCTGATCGCAGCCTATTTGCCGAGTTCATGGCAGGTCCGTTTCATCGACGAGAACATCCGCGCTGCGCAGGCGGAGGATTTCGCCTGGGCCGAGGCCGTGTTCGTCAGCGGCATGCACATCCAGCGTCAGCAGATGAACGACATCTGCCAGCGTGCCCACGCCTTCGATCTGCCGGTTGCCCTCGGCGGACCCTCGGTCAGTGCCTGTCCCGACTATTATCCGAGCTTTGACTATCTGCATGTCGGCGAGCTCGGCGATGCCACCGACGAGCTGATTGAACGCCTCGCGCGGGACCCGTCACGGCCTGAGCAACAGGTCGTGCTGCGCACCAAGGAGCGCGTGGCGATGACGGAATTCCCGGTGCCGGCCTATGAGCTCGCGGAGGTGAAGAAGTACTTCCTCGGCAGCATCCAATATTCCAGCGGCTGTCCCTATCAGTGCGAATTCTGCGACATTCCCGGGCTGTATGGGCGTAATCCGCGCATCAAGACGCCGCAGCAGATCATCGCCGAGCTCGACAAGCTCCGGGAATGCGGCGTCACCGGCTCGGTGTATTTCGTCGACGACAATTTCATCGGCAACCGCAAGGCGGCGATGGAGCTGTTGCCGCATCTGATCGAATGGCAGAAGCGCACCGGCTATGTCATGCGGCTGGCCTGCGAGGCGACGCTCAATATCGCGAAGCGGCCCGAGATCCTGGAGAAGATGCGGGAGGCCTATTTCATCACCATCTTCTGCGGCATCGAGACGCCCGATCCCGATGCGCTGACGGCGATGCAGAAGGACCACAACATGATGGTGCCGATTCTCGAGGGGATCAGGACCATCAACAGCTATGGCATGGAGGTGGTCTCCGGCATCATCATGGGACTGGACACGGACACGCCGCAGACCGCCGATGCGCTGCTGCAATTCGTCGAGGAGAGCCGGATTCCGCTGCTCACGATCAATCTGCTGCAGGCGCTGCCGAAGACGCCGCTGTGGGATCGCCTGGAGCGCGAAGGCAGGCTGGTCCATGACGACAGCCTCGATTCCAACGTCAAGTTCCTGATGCCCTATGACGAGGTGGTGTCGGCGTGGCGGCGCTGCATGGATGTGGCCTATGAGCCGGAGCGGCTCTATGCGCGCTATCAGCATCAATGCGACACCACTTATGCCAACCGCATCAAGGTGCCGGTCAGCGCGGAGATGAAGAGCTGGCCGAACATCCGGCGCGGGCTGGTGATGATGGCCAAGATCTTCTGGAAGGTCGGTGTGCTCGGCGACTACAAGCGGCCGTTCTGGCGCTTTGCCTGGACCCAGCTCAGGCGCGGCGAGATCGAGAACTTCATCGCGGTGGCGATGATCGCGCATCACCTGATCATGTTCGCCCGCGCGGCCTCCCGCGGCCATCAGAACGCCTCGAACTATTCGATCCGACTGCGCGAGGCCGCCATCCCCGCCGCGTAAGGGCCTTCGGAGCCGCGCCGCCGGGCGGCGCGGTGGCTGCAGATCGGGCGTCCGCCCAGATTGTTGAGCGCATCAGCTATTCAGGGCACTCGACCCGCTGACCCGGCCTTTTCAAGGCCGCCAGAATCGTGGCGTGATCCGATTCGATGCTGGCTCCCGGTCTTGTGTGGGCTCGCATGGTTGCGGCCGGGGAGTGAACCCTGCTAGACCCTGGCCCGACGAATTTTCACGCATTTTCAAGGATTAGCTGCAGCTGCAGGCCACAAATCGGTCATGTCTGGCTCGCTGAGCGGCCTTAATTCTGCCCTATGCGCTCGAGCCTGCCGAATTGGGCCGCGCTTCAACCACTGGACACCGAATGCTGGAAGTCAGGCACGACAACGAAGTCCATGTCGAGAAGGTCGAGCAGCGGCCGGCCGACAGTATCGCGTTCGGGCTCGAACGCCTCGGTCTGTTCGCCGTCAAGGTGCCGATCCTCTCCTGCGTCGTTCTGCTGTTGCTGATTGTGGCGGCCGTCTTCGGCATCAAGCGCATCCAGATCGACGATTCGCTGAGCCAGCTGTTCCGCTCCGACAGCAAGGAATTCCACCAATATGAGGAGGTCACCAAGAAGTTCCCGGCCGAGGAGTTCGACGTCCTCGTCGTGGTTGAGGGCAAGTCGCTGCTCGCCCGGCCCAACCTGGAGAAGCTCCGCGAGTTCGTGACCGATCTGCAATTGGTGGAGGGGACGCGCGGCCTGGTGTCGCTGTTCTCCGCCCGCCAGGCCCCGGCACCGGGCAAGCTTCCCGCGGCGTTGTTTCCCTCCGATCTGCCGGAGGGCGAGGCCTATGACAAGTTCATCGAGACGGTGAAATCCAACGAGATCATCCGCGGCAAGCTGTTGTCGGAGGATGGCACGCTGGCGCTGATCGTGCTGTCCCTCGAGCCCAAGGTGGTCGCATCGAACGACCTCGGCAAGGTGGTCGGCGACATCAGAAAGCTGATGACGGACGACTTGGCCGATACCGGGCTGAACGTGCAGCTCTCCGGTGTCCCGGTCATGCAGCTCGAGATCCGCAATGCGGTCGAGCGTGACGGCTTGACCTACAATGTGCTCGGCATTCTCGCCGGCTGCATCATTGCCATCATCTTCTTCCGCAAGGTCTCCTTCATGATCGCGGCGGCCTTCCCGCCGCTGATCGCGATCCTGCTCGCCCTGGGCGCGCTGGGCTGGGCCAATTTCAACCTCAACATGTTCCTGAACGTGATGACGCCGCTCATCATGGTCATCAGCTTCTCCGATTCGATGCAGCTCACCTTTGCCGCGCGGGACCGGCTGATCGCCGGCCAGGACAAGGTGACGGCGTTCAAGAACGCGGTGCTGGTCGTCGGGCCGGCCTGCGTGCTGACCCACGCCACCGCCGGCATTTCCTTCATCGCTCTGCAGTTCTCCGACAGCGACCTGATCCGCAAGTTCGGCGAGGCGGGGCTAGCCGCCACCATCATCGCGCTGCTCGCGGTGCTGTCGCTGGTGCCGGTGTTCGGCGTGTTGCTGGTGCGCAACGAAAAGACCTTCGCGGTCAAATTCCAGGGCGCCGATGCCGGCGTCCAGGCGCTGCGCAATTTCTGCTACTGGATCGCGGTGCGCATGGTCGGCCGGCCCGGCCTGTTCAGCCTGATTGCGGTGGTGTTCGTCGGCTCGCTCGCGGTGATCTATGCGAGCCTTGAGCCGCGCTATCGGCTCGCGGACCAGGTGCCGGACAAGCGCCAGGCCGTGGCGGCCAGCAATCGGCTCGATGCCAAGCTCACCGGCGCCAATCCGGTCAATGTGCTGATCCAGTTTCCCAAGGGCGCATCGCTCTATTCGCCTGAGACCTTACAGACGATCGCCGACGTCCATGCCACGGTCGAGAAGACCGCCGGCGTCGGCAATGTGTGGTCGGTCGAGACGCTCCGGCGCTGGCTCGCCGAGAAGGCCGGCTCATCGGACACGGCAACCCTGCAGGAATATGTCAGCCTGATCCCCGAGCATCTGGTGCGCCGCTTCATCGACAAGGAGCAGGACGCCGTCGTCGTGGCCGGCCGCGTGCCCGATCTCGATTCCAGCCAGCTGTTGCCGGTGGTCGACAAGCTCGACCGCGAGCTCGATACGGTCAGGAAGAAGCACCCTGGCTATGAGGTTGCAGTGACCGGCCTGGCCGCCATCGCGGCGCGCAATTCCGCCGCCATGATCCAGAAGCTCAACCATGGGCTGACCATCGAGTTTGCCCTGGTGGCGATGTTCATCGGCCTGGCCTTCCGCTCCTGGGTCGTGATGCTCGCCTGCATCCTGCCCGGCATCTTCCCGGTCGTGATGTCCGGCACGCTGCTCTGGGCGATGGGGGAGGGGCTGCAATTTGCCAGCGTCGTCGCGCTCACCGTGTCATTCGGGCTCGGCCTGTCGGCCACCATCCACTTCCTCAACCGGCTGCGCATGGAAAGCGCGCCCGGCGTGAGCGCGGCGGTGGCAGTCGAGCGCGCCACCGTACTGGTCGGACCGGCGCTGATCCTCACCACGGTGGTGCTGGCCTGCGGCCTCGTCGTCACCGTGTTCTCGGATCTGCCCTCGTTGCGGCTGTTCGGCTGGCTCAGCGCCTTCTCGATGGTGGCGGCGCTGTTCGCCGATCTCTTCATCCTGCGTCCGACCGCAATGTTCCTGATCAACCTGGCCCAGAAACTGAAGCGCAAGCCGGTGTGAGGGGCGGGACTTGGTCTAAGCCCAACACACAATTGTCATCGCCCGGCTTGACCGGGCGATCCAGTACGCCGCGGCCTATCCGTTCAATCACAATCGCCCCGGAATAATGGGGCGCCCGGTCCCGTCTTCGGCTTCGACGCGGCCACGAGCTCAAGGGCGCGCCGCAGCTTTAGCGAAGGCGGCAAGCCGGGCGGCGACAGTGGGGCTTAAACGCCTATGTTCATCTTGGACGCAGTAAGAAACAAAAGCGGCCCTGACATCGTCAGGGCCGCTTGCCTATTCCGGTGCTGATCGTGTGGGTCAGGTCTTCGACATCGTGATGTTGACGCCGCGGATCTCGCCCTTGGACGAGATCTGAACCACCTGCTTGTTGCCGTTGGTCCTCAGCGTGATGCTGGCGGCGAAGCCTGCGGCCTGGACGAAGACGTCGATCTGGCCATTGCCCGCAGTGCCCTGCAATTCGCCGTTCACATTGCGGCTCGCCTCGCTCCAATTGCCGGAGATGCGGTCGCCCTGGCTGGTGACGTCGCTGGACAGCAGGAACTTGTAGCTGTCGCTGGCGCATTGCAGGCTCTGCTTCAGATTGGCGCCGGCCACCTTGTAACTGGCCTTGCAGCGGATGCGCTCGGTGGTTCCGTCCGACAGCGCGACCGTGCCGTTGCCCGACCACGAGCCGTCGAAGCCGGCGAACGGACCCGACTGCGCCTGAACTGCCGATGCCGACAGGATCAGCGCCGCGCCGAGTCCGGCTGCCTTGATGACACGGCCTGAGAGAGGTGAGCCGAACAGTTTCATAGTGAGTTTCCCATCCAGAATGACGCCGTTGTGCGGCCGCGTTTCACCGCTTCGAACACTTTAGTGTCCCCGCCAAAAGTGAGGTTCAAATGACAGCTGACCGGGCGTGAGGTGCGGTCAGGTGCCATGATGCCGCGCGGTGATCGTGCGATCGGTCGCGCCGCTCGTGCAAATGGCTGTCGTCCCTCGCACCCCGATTGGCGCGCATCTAACGGTCCGCGCGGCATGCTTGCAACAGCCAAATGCGAAAAACGTGTTCCGAAAATAATGCCCTAGTATCAAAGCCTTGTTTATGTCAAAGCTTGGCCCTGGGCTCGACCTGCCCAGAGATCCTAGGGCGTAAATTTGGCCGCAATTGGCAGCGTTTCTTTGGCGCTGGGGGGCTGGCGGTCCTTGCAAACCAAACAGGTGTTTTCCCGGGCAGCATCGGCGATCCGGGAGGTCTCCTCTGCTGTCAAACGAAGGAACACGATGCGTAAGATTTTCCTGGCACTTTCTCTGCTCTCGCTGTCCGCTACCACCGCCGCGTTCGCGCAAGGCGCGCGGGGGACCGCAGAGGAGCAGGCGGCTTGCACCCGTGACGTTCAGAAGTTCTGCCGGGCCGTGATCGACCAGGGCGATTTCACGATCCTGGCGTGCCTGAAGGAGAACCGCCCCAAGATCAGCCCGGCTTGCGATCAGGTGCTGAAGAACCACAACCAGTGAGGCGTGTCGACCGGGGCTGACTGTGCTCCGGTCCATGCAATGGTTAACGGCTGCCGTCCCGCCGATTCGAGGTGGACGGCGGCCCGGCCGTGTTGCTTCCCCGAGATGGATTGCATTGGTTTTGGCCGGATCTTCGCCTATATGGAGGCCAGCGATCCGTTCGCATGAGCGAAGCGGCGGGCATCGTTTGTCGTAGCGCCCTTCAAACCTGATAGCTGTTTCGTCCATGACCACCGCGAGCGATTTGCGATCCGGCAAGACACACCGGGACGAGAACTTTCCGGTCGCGTCCTGGATCATCCGCCCCGAGCATCGGGCGCTGATCCTCGCCTTCTACAATTTCGTGCGCACCGCCGACGACATCGCCGACCATCCGAGCTTGCCGGGCGACGAGAAGCTGCGGCTGCTGGATCTGCTCGAGGCCGAACTCACCGGGACCGGCGAGACGCAGGATGTCGCTGTCGGCCTGCGCCGGGCGCTCGCCGCGCGCGGCATGGCCCCGCGCCATGCTCTTGACCTGCTGGTCGCCTTCCGCATGGACGTCACCAAGCTGCGCTACGAGAACTGGGACGAGGTCATCCATTACTGCCGCTATTCGGCGATGCCGGTCGGACGTTTCATGCTCGACGTGCATGGCGAGTCCACCGCGACCTGGCCGGCATCTGACGCGATCTGCGCCGGACTGCAGATCAACAACCACCTGCAGGATTGCGCCAAGGACTACAAGGCGCTCAACCGCGTGTACCTGCCGCGCGATGCGCTGGCCGAGGCCGGTGCCACGGTCGAGATGCTCGGCGCGCCCAAGGCGGCGCCGCCGCTGCTGACCTGCCTGCAGAAGCTCGCTGTGCGCAATGCGGCGTTGCTCGAGGAGGGCAGGGACCTCAACAGCGGCGTCAAGGACTTCCGCTTCGGACTGGAGATTGCCGTGATCCAGGCTTTCGCCGATCGTATTGTCGCAATGCTCAAAGTGCGCGATCCGCTCAGCGAGCGGGTGCATCTGTCGCCGATGGGGATGCTCGGTCTCACCGCCGCGGCGGTCGCAGGCGAGATCGGGCGTCGCCTCGCGGGACGTCATCCGGTCAGCAAATCGGCGGCCGGCGCATGACTCTGGAGGCGACTGCAGACAGCATCGATCACGGCACCGCCGCGTCCGGCAGCTCGTTTTATGCCGCCATGCGCATCCTGCCGCCGGCCCAGCGCGATGCGATGTTCCAGGTCTACAGCTTCTGCCGCGAGGTCGACGACATCGCCGACTCCGATGGCCCGCGTTCCGAACGGCTGGCCGCGCTGCAGAAATGGCGCGACGATATCGACGCGCTGTATCAGGGCAACCCGCCGCCGCGGCTGCGCGACTACGTCAGTTCGGTGAAGACGTTCGGGCTGAAGCGGGAAGACTTCCTCGCCATCATCGACGGCATGGAGATGGACGTGCCGCAGGAGATCCGCGCGCCCGATCTCGCCACGCTCGATCTGTATTGCGACCGGGTGGCCAGCGCCGTCGGCCGGCTGTCGGTGCGCATCTTCGGCATGCCCGAAGAGGACGGCATCCTGCTGGCTCATCATCTCGGCCGCGCGCTGCAGCTCACCAATATCCTGCGCGATATCGACGAGGACGCCGGCATCGGCCGGCTCTATCTGCCGCGCGAGGCGCTGCTGTTCGCCGGCATCACCGGCGACGATCCAGCGAAAGTCGTGCACGAGCGCGCGCTGCCCAAGGTGTGCAACTCGGTTGCCATACGGGCGAAAACGCATTTCGAAAAGGCCGACGAGATCATGCGGCGCAATCGCCGGCGCACCGTGCGGGCGCCGCGGATCATGGCGAAATATTACCGCGCCGTGTTCGACCTGTTGCTCGAACGCGGTTTTGCCCCGCCGCGTGAGCCGGTGCGCGTGAGCAAGCTCACGAAGATCGGCATCATCCTCCGTTACGCTTTCATCTGATGAACAAGATCGCTCACATTATCGGCGCCGGAATCTCCGGCCTCTCCGCCGGCGTACGGCTCGCCAATGCCAGCTACACCGTCCATGTCCACGAGGCGACCCAGCAGCTCGGCGGCCGGTGCCGCTCTTATTACGATGCCGCCACCGATCTCGTGATCGATAATGGTAATCATCTGCTGCTCTCGGCCAACCACCACGTGCTGGCCTATGCCCGGGTGATCGGCTCGGAGGCAGGGCTGGTCGGGCCGAAGGAGGCGCAATTCGCCTTCGTCGATATCCGGACCGGCCAGCGCTGGCTGCTCGATCTCGGCAGCGGCCGGCTGCCGCTCTGGGTGTTCGACGAAAGCCGCCGCGTCCCCGATACCACGCTCGGGGACTATCTGGCGCTGTCGCCGCTGATCTGGGCCGGCACCGCCAAGACCATCGGCGATACGATACCCTGCAAGGGCACGTTGTATGACCGGCTGGTGCAGCCGCTGCTGCTGGCGGCCTTGAACTGCGATCCGCCCGAGGGCTCGGCTGGCCTGGCCGGGGCGATCGTGCGCGAGACGCTGTTGGCCGGCGGCCAGGCCTGCCGTCCGCTGATCGCGCGCGACGGTCTCTCCGGCGTGCTGATCGACCCCGCCGTCAAATTCCTGGAAGGCAAGGGCGGCAGCGTCCGGATCGGGCGGGAGCTGCGCAGCCTCGATCAGGCCGCTGGACGCGTCACCGGGTTGCGCTTCGGCGGTGACGAGACCGTCGCGCTCGGGCCGGATGACGTTGTCGTGCTGGCGGTGCCGCCGCGGCCCGCGATGGCGCTGCTGCCGGGCCTGACAGGCCCGACGAAGTTTCGTGCCATCGTCAATGCCCATTTCCGCATCACCCCGCCGAAGGGCGCGCCGGCGCTGCTCGGCGTGGTCGGCGGACTGGTCGAATGGCTGTTTGCCTTTCCGGAGCGGCTGTCGGTCACGATCAGCAATGGCGACAGGCTGGTCGACATGCCGCGCGAGCAGCTCGCCGCTGCGATCTGGGCCGACGTCTGCAAGGCCGCTGGCATCTCCGCCGAGCTGCCGCCCTGGCAGATCGTTCGCGAGCGCCGCGCGACCTTCGAAGCCACGCCGGAACAGAACGCGCTGCGGCCGGGCGTCAAAACCAGTTTTGCCAACCTCGCTCTGGCCGGGGACTGGACCGATACCGGCCTGCCGGCGACGATCGAGGGATCGGTGCGGTCCGGCGATCGCGCTGCGGATCTGTTGCTCGGCAAAGCCTGACGGACGACAGAAGCGCCGCTGCGGCCGTCTGGCCTGAGGTGAGGCCGGGACGGGATTATCACATTTTCGTGGCGTGGTTTTTGCTTGGAGTTCCATGACCGGTGAGGCCGGCCGGGCGATGTTCCACTCTGGGACGGCGTCAGCGGCACCAAATGGCAACACCGGGCAGAAAATGCATCGCTTGCGGGTGCAGTGCGGCGCAAACAGGGTTTCCTCGCGGATTTTTTCTGCGTAATCCTCGGTTTGTTAAGGTCTTTCCGCTCTGGCGCCGCCGCGCTCGAGGCATTGGAACAAGAGACGGAGACGTCGGCTTTCGCGACGTCCGATACAGGTGGCAGGGGTCGGATTGTGAAGTTGGGGATGGGGGACGAAACGTCCGCGGATCGCCCCATTGATCCGCGACCGGTTCTGGTTGTGACCGGTCTGGTGCAGGAGGCCCGGATTGCTGCCGGGCCCGGCATGATGGTTATCTGCAGTTCGAGCGATCCAAAGCAATTGCGCTCGCTGCTCACGGTGTTCGACCCGACCTCTATTCGCGGTGTCGTCAGCTTCGGCGTGGCCGGCGGCCTCGATCCCAGTCTCAAGGCCGGTGATATCGTCGTCGCGACCGAGGTGACCGCCGGGGATGCGCGCTGGCTGTCGGGCATGTCGCTTCGTGAGGAGCACATCGCGCGCGCCGCGCTGAAGAAGCGCCGCGTGGTGCGCGGCGTGCTCGCCGGGGCCGAGGAGGTGGTGGTGGCGCAGGCCCGCAAGGCCGCTCTGCGGATGAAGACCGGCGCGGCCGCTGTCGACATGGAGAGCCACATCGCAGCCGCTTACGCCGCTGAGTATGGACTGCCGTTCGCGGCCCTGCGGGTGATCTCCGATCCCGCGCATCGTACGCTGCCGTCGCTGGCCAAGGACGCCATCAAGCCGAACGGCGCCATCGACCTGCCGATGATCCTGCGCGGCGTGGCCCGCAATCCGACCGTGCTGGGCGGCCTGGTCTCCACTGGCATCGAGTTCAATCGCGCTTTGCGCTCGCTGCGCGGCGCCCGTGACCTGCTGCTGAGCGGCCTGCTCGCCGCGGAGCATTTCCTCGAAACCGAGACGCTGGCCGCCGCCGAGGCGTGAGCGGTCCCGATCTTGCGCCGTTGAATCAGCTGTCGCCGCGAACGTTGTGCGCGTCGACGATCTTGGCCGTTGGCTGCATCAGCGAATCCGCTGTCTCAGGACAATTCTCGCCACCCCTGACCCTGCAAGCCGGGCGGGGGAGCGCACCGGCCGGGAAGGATGAGAGCCCGGCTGCTACTCCCTGTGACGCTCGCCCGCGGCTTCGCAGGCAGCTCACTCGTTCTCAGTCCAAAAACAAAGGCCGCCGATTGCTCGGCGGCCTTCTTTGCTGTCCGTTGATGTCGTCTCAGGCCGCGGTCGAGGCCTTCTGCTGCGCCTCGATCGCCTCGTCGCGGCGGATCTCGGAGAGGCGCTTCTGCACCTCGGACGAGAACACGTACTGCGCCGGGCGCTGCTTGGAGAGGTCGATCTCCGGCGCCATCGGGCCTTCGGTCTTGATGCCGCGCAGCGACACCCACATCGCCTTCAGTGGATTCGTCAGCGCTGCGTCGGCTGCGGTGGCCTCGTAGCCGCAATGCGCCATGCAGTCGGCGCACTTCTCATACTTGCCGGTGCCGTAGGAGTCCCAATCGGTGGTCTCCATCAGCTCCTTGAAGGTCTTGGTATAGCCTTCGCCCAGCAGGTAGCAGGGCTTCTGCCAGCCGAAGATGTTGCGCGCGGGCATGCCCCAGGGCGTGCACTCGAACTCCTGGTTGCCGGCCAGGAAGTCGAGGAACAGGCCGGAATGCATGAAATTCCACTTCTTGCCCTTGCCGAGCGCGAACACGTCGCGGAACAGCTGCTTGGTCTTGGTGCGGTTCAGGAAGTGCTCCTGGTCCGGCGCGCGCTCATAGGCATAGCCCGGCGACATGGTGACGCCGACGCCGAGCTCAGTGGTGAAGTCGAGGAACTTGGCGATCTCCTCGGCCGGATGATTGTCGAAGATGGTGGCGTTGACGTTCACGGTGAAGCCGCGCGCCTTGGCGGCCTTGATCGCCGACACGGCGCGATCGAACACGCCCTTCTGCGACACGGCCTTGTCGTGATGCTCGCGCAGGCCGTCGAGATGCACCGAGAAGAACAGATAGGGCGAGGGCTCGAACAGATCGAGCTTCTTCTCGAGCAGCAGCGCATTGGTGCAGAGCGAGACGAATTTCTTGCGCGCCACCAGACCGCGCACGATCTCACCGATCTCCTTGTGGATCAGCGGCTCGCCACCGGGGATCGCCACCATCGGCGCACCGCATTCGTCGGCCGCGTCCCAGCACTCCTGCGCCGTCATGCGGCGGTTGAGAATCGCGTCGGGATAGTCGATCTTGCCGCAGCCTGCACATGCCAGGTTGCAGCGAAACAGCGGCTCCAGCATGAGCACGAGCGGATAGCGTTTGCGGCCGAGAAGCTTCTGCTTCATCAGATAGGCCCCGATACGCAGTTCCTTGTGGAAGGGGATTGCCATTACGTCTCTTCTTTCTGGACCAAACGAGGAGCGATCAGCCCGCGACCAATTCGGCCGGCAGGCGAAATTCGATGTTTTCTTCCCGCCCCGGGACCACCGCGACCTCAACCGGTCCGATGCGCCGCAAGGCTTCGATGACGTCGTCGACGAGCACTTCGGGAGCCGAGGCGCCAGCGGTGATGCCGACGGCCCGGGCGCCCTTCAGCCACTCCGGATTGAGCTCGCTGCCATCCGCGACCAGATAGCTTGCGACCCCGGCCTCGGTGCCGATTTCGCGCAATCTGTTCGAGTTGGAGCTATTGGCGGCGCCCACCACCAGGATAACGTCCACCAGCTTGCTTAAGTCCCATACCGCAGATTGCCGGTTCTGTGTCGCATAGCAGATATCCCGGATATCGGGACCTTGAAGGTCTGTAAAGCGGGCTTGAAGGGCCGAAATGATGTCCTTGGTGTCGTCTACGCTCAGGGTGGTCTGGGTGATATAGGCCACGGGCGTGTCGCTGGGCAGGGGCAAAGCGGCCACATCGGCGACGTTTTGGACCAGATGAACGGGGCCGGGAACCTGGCCCATGGTGCCCTCGACCTCCGGATGTCCGGCGTGGCCGATGAGTACCAGGGTACGGCCCTTGGACATATAGCGTTTGCCCTGGTTATGCACCTTGGTCACAAGGGGGCAGGTGGCATTGAGGACCGGCAGGCCCCGGGCGGCCGCCTCCTCCTCGACGCTGCGTGCCACGCCATGCGCGCTGAACACTGTCACCGCGCGCGGCGGGACCTCCGAGAGGTCCTCGACGAAGATCGCGCCCTTGGCCTTGAGGCTCTCGACGACATATTTGTTGTGCACGATCTCGTGACGCACATAAACGGGCCGGCCGTACTTCTCCAGCGCGCGCTCGACGATCTCGATGGCGCGCACGACTCCCGCACAAAAACCGCGCGGCTGCGCGAGATAGATCTGCAGTGGACGTCGGTCAGTCACGTTACCTCACTTTCGACCCGCACCTCCGTGCGCGTGATGAGCTGCAATATCCGCACCAAGCGGATGCCTCATTTGCGCGCTGCGCCGCATGGAAGCGCAGGGCTTTGTGTCAAAAATCGAGCACGGAGGAAAGCCGGTTTGCAACTCGCTCGCATGTGATTGAACGCACACGAGCCGCGAATCGGTGGTGGTATTTTAGTAATTGCAGATTATCCCTGTTACCTGAGCTACTTAGGATCTCACTCGTTCGTCACTTTACCGCCGAGAACAGCCGCTATATCAGCCGCCCCGACGGTTCCGTGCATCGCTCGATCTGAGCCGCCGTCCAGGGACCATCCGACTCGTCACGGGTTTGGGCCAAGGCCGTGTCGGGGCCGCTTCGGACATGGTCCGCGGCTGGTCCTGGCCAGGGAACTCCGCCATGAAGCGGACGTTTCCGCCCAGCCCGTAAAACATTAGAAAGTCAAGAAGTGCTGACAACGATTGTCGTCTCCATCGTCAAGGCCTGCACGCGGTTTGCGTGGCCGACATTGATTGCGGGCCTGCTTTTGTCGGTGGCGGCGGGCGTCTACACCGCCGGTCATTTCGCCATCAACACTGACATCAACAAGTTGATTTCCCCGGAGCTCGATTGGCGCAAGCGCGATCAGCAATATGAGCAGGCGTTCGATCGCGACCGGATGATCCTCGGCGTGGTCGAGGCGGCGACGCCGGAACTGACCGGCGTGGCGGCGGATGCGCTCGCCAAGAAGCTCAAGGGCGACACCAAGAACTTCTCCTCCGTGGATCTGCTCGGCGGCGGCGAGTTCTTCGCCCGTAACGGGCTGCTGTTCCTGCCGACGGACGAGGTGAAGCAGTTGACCGGGCAGTTCGCTGCCGCGGCGCCGCTGATCGAGATCATGGCCGGTGACCCGTCGATCCGCGGTCTGACCGGTGCGCTGGAGACGGGTCTTGCCGGCGTCACGCGTGGCCAGGTCAAGCTCGACAGCACCGCGCGTCCGTTCGACTACATCTCGCAAACGGTGGAGACCCTGCTCGACAAGGGCGATGCCACCTTCTCCTGGCGCCAGCTGATCTCGGACAAGCCGCTCACCGAGGGCGACAAGCGGGCCTTCATCCAGTTCAAGCCGATCCTCGACTATCAGGCGCTCGAGCCCGGCAAGGCGGCGACCGATGCGATCCGCCAGGCGGCGGCCGAGCTCGATTTCCCCAACCGGTTCCACGCCCGTGTCAGGCTGACCGGGCCGGTCCCGATCGCCAACGAGGAATACGCCACGGTGCAGGAGGGCGCCGTCGTCAACGGCATCGGCACCGTCGTGGTGGTGCTGGTCATCCTGTGGCTGGCGCTGCATTCGGCCAAGATCATCTCGGCCGTGTTCATCAATCTGTTCATGGGCCTTGCCATCACCACGGCGGTGGGCCTGATGATGGTCGGCTCGCTGAACCTGCTGTCGGTCGCCTTTGCCGTGCTGTTCATCGGCCTCGGCGTCGATTTCGGCATCCAGTTCAGCGTCCGCTACCGCTCCGAGCGCTTCAAGAACGACGATCTGCCGGAGGCGCTGGCCGAGGCGGCGCGGCGCTCCGCGGTGCCGCTGTCGCTCGCGGCGATGGCGACCGCTGCCGGATTTCTCTGCTTCCTGCCGACCGACTACAAGGGCATTTCCGAGCTCGGCGCCATCGCCGGGGCCGGCATGATGATCGCCTTCCTGTCGTCGATCACGGTTCTGCCGGCGCTGCTGAAGATCCTCAATCCGCCCGGTGAGAAGGAGCCGGTCGGCTATGCCTTCCTGGCCCCGGTCGATCACTTCCTCGAAACGCACCGGGTGCCGATCATCGTCGGCACGCTTGGCCTCGTCATCGCCGGCCTGCCGCTGCTTTATTACATGAAGTTCGACTTCAACCCGATGAACCTGCGCAATCCGCACGCTGAATCGATTGCGACCTATCTGGACCTCCGCAAGGACCCGAACACCGGCGCCAATGCCATCGACGTGCTGACGCGCTCGGAAGCCGAGGCCAAGGCGATCGAGGCCAAGCTCGCGAAGCTGCCTGAAGTGGCGCGCGTGATGTCGCTCGACAGCTTCGTGCCGGAAGATCAGCCGGCCAAGCTGGCGATGATCGCGCAGGGCGCGAAGGTGCTCGGGCCTGCACTCAATCCGGATCAGGTCGATGCAGCGCCGACCGACAAAGAGAACATCGACGCGCTGAATTCGACCGTCAACAATCTGCGCCGCACGGCCGGTGACGGGCAGGGGCCCGGCGCGGTGGCATCTCGGCGGTTGGCCGACGCGCTCGCCAAGCTCGCCGGCGCCAGCGAGAGCCTTCGCAACAAGGCGCAGGCCGTGTTCGTTGAGCCGCTGCGGATCACGCTGGAGCAACTCAACGCGACCTTGCAGGCGCAGCCGGTGACGCTTGCGAACCTGCCGCCGGAGCTCGTATCGCAGTGGAAGAGCAAGGACGGCCTGATTCGCGTCGAGGCCCAGCCCAAGGGTGACCCGAACGACAACGATAATCTCAGGCGGTTCGCCAATGCGGTGCTGGCCGCGGAGCCGAATGCGATCGGAGGACCGGTCTCGATCCTGAAGTCCGGTGACACGATCGTGAAGGCGTTCATTCACGCCGGCATCTACTCGCTGGTCGTGATCAGCCTGTTGTTGTGGGTGACGCTGCGCCGCTTCTCGGACGTGCTCATGACGTTGGTGCCGTTGCTGGTGGCCGGTGCGGTGACGCTCGAAATCTGCGTTCTGATCAAGCTGCCGCTGAACTTCGCCAACATCGTCGCACTGCCGCTGCTGCTCGGCATCGGCGTGGCCTTCAAGATCTATTATGTCGTGGCCTGGCGTTCCGGCAGAACGAACCTGCTGCAGACCAGCCTGACACGCGCGATCTTCTTCAGCGCGCTGACGACAGCGACCGCCTTCGGCAGCCTGTGGCTGTCGAGCCACCCCGGGACATCCAGCATGGGCAAGTTGCTGGCGCTGTCGCTGGTCACCACGCTGGCCGCGGTGTTGCTGTTCCAGCCGGCCCTGATGGGCAAGCCGCGCGAGGTCAAGGAATAGGCGCGCACTGCGGATTTTGATGACGAAAAAAGCGGCCGAGCATCTCGGCCGCTTTTGTTTTGGACGTCCGCCGTGCTTCAGCGGACCCGTGCGATCTCCGGCAGCAGGCAGATGTCGCCGACCTGGTCGGCGGGCTTTGCTGCCGGTTTACCGGCCGCTGCCACCACGCCCGTGGTCGTCTTCGGAGCCGGGGCCGCAGCTGGAGCGGGCGCGATGGGTTTCTGTGTACCTTTGGCCATGCTGTTCACGGGGCTCGACGGGATCGGCGGACCGACCCGCGTCCACGTCTCGCCCCCACACAGGAAGCCGAGCACGCATCCTTTGATCTCCAGATGATCTGGGTCGCTGGGTGTGATCGTGGAGCTATAGAGCTGACCGTCCTTGGCGTTGTAGACTTGGCCTTCCCATTGGTCAGCTCCGGCCTTCTTCTTCATGTCGATCAGGATCGGCATGCCGAGTGTCGGACGGCTCTGCTTGGCCGGATCGGGATTGTTGCTGTCACGCCCCCCCGGGGTCTTCTCCCAGGCCACGACGCCCCACATGCTGCCATTGCATTGTGCGACTCGGATGTTTGCGACACCGTCAGACACTCGCCAGTCGCCGGTCGGATCGGCTGCGAGCGCGGACGAAATTCCTGATGCGAACAAAACGCCCGAATATGTTATCATTGTCCGCATGAGGTTTTTGGAGCGATGCAACATTGGCAGAAACCCGTGCTTGCTTTGATGATGCGAATGAGGGCAAAACGCCGCATTGCGCGTTTTCAGTTGACGAAACGTCTCTCAACCGAAGTATGTAGCTGATGCTAAAACCAAATCTAGACGTTTCCGAGATGTTTGTGGAGCGCCAAGCGCAGCGCAGCACGATGCACTCTCGGCATCTGAACGAGCAGCTGGTTCGCGTTCTCAAGACGATCGGATACGATGTCGGGTTCCAAAAGGGACAAGGCCAATATCTCTACGATCGTGACGGCGCCCGCTACCTCGACCTTCTGAGCGGTTTTGGTGTCTTTGCAATCGGCCGCAACCATCCGACCCTGCGTGACGCGCTGAAGAGTGTGCTCGACAGCGATCTCCCGAACCTCGTCCAGCTCGATGTTTCGACACTTGCCGGCGTTCTGGCCGAGCGGCTGCTCGAATATGTCCCATATCTGGACAAGGTGTTCTTCGCCAATTCCGGCGCCGAGACCGTCGAGGCGGCGATCAAATTCGCGCGTGGCGCGACCGGCCGGCCCGGCATCGTCTATTGCGGGCATTCCTATCACGGCCTGACCTATGGCGCGCTGTCGCTGACCGACGATTCCAACTTCCGGACCGGCTTCGAACCGCTGCTGCCGGGTTGCACGGCCGTGCCGTTCAACGATCTGGCTGCTCTGGAGCAGGCGCTGTCGTCGCGCGAGATCGCGGCCTTCATCGTCGAGCCGATCCAGGGCAAGGGCGTCAACATGCCCTCCGACGAGTTCCTGCCCGGTGCGGCTGCGCTCTGCAAGAAATACGGCACGATCTTCATCGCCGACGAGATCCAGACCGGCATGGGCCGCACGGGGCGGTTCCTTGCGGTGGAACATTGGAACGTCGAGCCCGACATGGTGCTGCTGTCGAAGGCGCTGTCGGGCGGCCACGTGCCGGTCGGCGCGCTGCTGACGCGCAAGCACATTTTCGACAAGATCTTCAACCGCATGGATCGGGCTGTCGTGCACGGCTCGACCTTCGCCAAGAACGACCTCGCAATGGCGGCCGGGATCGCGACGCTCGAGGTGATCAAGGCCGAGAAGCTGATCGAGGCTGCCGCCAAGCGCGGTGCCGAGCTGCGCCTGGCGCTGACGCGCATGGTGCCGGGCTATGAGCTGTTGAAGGAAGTGCGCGGCAAGGGCTTGATGATCGGCGTCGAGTTCGGCCCGCCGAAATCGCTGCGCCTGAAGGCCTCGTGGAATGTGCTGGAGAGCGCCAATAAGGGCCTTTTCTGCCAGCTGATCACGGTGCCGCTGTTCAAGGATCACAAGATCCTGACCCAGGTCGCCGGCCACGGCCTGCACACCATCAAGCTGCTGCCGTCGCTGACGATCACCGAAGAGGACTGCAGCTGGATCGAACGGGCCTTCGACGACGTGATCGCCCAGAGCCACAAGGTCCCCGGCGCGATCTGGTCGCTCGGCAAGACCCTGGTCGACAACGCGATCCGCAAATCGGCGTGAGCCGACCGACCCTGCGATCAACGTCGGCGCCACACGCCGAGCTGTCATCGCCCGGCTCGACCGGGCGATCCAGTACATTGGGACGGTTGTGATCATCTCGATGGGCCGCGGCGTATTGGATGCGCGCCTGCGCGGGCATGGCATCCGAGGAATGCGGCTTCGCAGGGGGGCAAAAGCGCGAAGCGCCGTGCCCACCATATCAGTTTCTCTCTCGCCATTGGTGGGCTCACGTCGTTTCGTTCGCAACGACTGAAGCTCGTCTCAGCCGCTCCCCCCCATCGTGCGCTCGAAGCGTTCGCCGAACTCATTGAGCTCGTCCGGATTGATGTCGCTGACCGCCCAATAGCTCAGGCCGCGGTCGCGCCAGCTGCGGATGTTGAAGCCTTGGATCGTGTCCAGCCGTGACGCGCGGCGTGCAGTGGACGATGTCTGCGCCACGAACAGATTGATGACGTGCTGGCGCCGGCGATAGACGACGGCGCCGATCGGGCGCGCGTCGACGTAATCGAGCCGGCCGCCGATCAAAGTGAAGCCCTGTGCGGTGAGGTCGATCACCGGCGGCGCGACGTCGAGCTTGCCGTTGAACCAGGGCTTGACGGTGTGTTGATCGGTCGAGATCACATCGGTCAGGTGACCCGCCTGCAGCGAGCGCAGATGCGCCGAGACGATCTCGGCCTCGATCCGCTGCTGGTCGTCGTTGCGCAACACGATCGCGACGAGACCGGTGGCGGCCAACGCCGACACGGCCGAGCCCATCGCAAAACCCTTCAGCAGCGTGCGCCGGCTCGGCACCGCGGCGAGCGGCGTGATCGACGCCGCAGCAGCGGCAGGCAGCGCAGCTTCGATGCGCTGGCGCAAGGCGGCGGGCGCCTTCGTGATCAGGTCAGCGCCGGCCAGCGCCTGCTTCATCTGCCTGATCGCAGTTAGCTCGGCAGCGCAGCGCGGGCAGGCGGCAATATGGGCCTCGACCTCCCGGGCATGGCCGGCATCGAGCTCGCCATCGGCTAGCGCGTGGATCAGGATTTCGGCATCGTCGCAGGTCATGGCTTAGGGCTCCTCCTGCGCCAGCCAGGCGGCGCGCAGCATCGCGCGCGCCCGGGCGAGACGCGACATGACCGTGCCCACAGGCACGCCGGCGGCCTCCGCGATCTCGCGATAGGACAGGTTGTTGATCTCGCGCAGGACCAAGGTCTCGCGAAACGGCTCGGTGAGCGTATCGATCAGGCGCTGGATCGACGAGGCATCGCGCTGGCGCAGCATGGCGCCTTCCGGCGTCTCGACGCTGTCCTGCCAAAGCGGTGCCTGCTCCGTGGTCTCCGCCGCATCGTCGAGCGCCTTGACCGGCGCGCCGGCGCGACGTGCGAATTCGGCGTGGCAGACATTGCGCAGGATCGCGAACAGCCATGGCTTGATCGCCGGGCCGCGATAAGTGTCGAAATGCTTGTAGGCGCGCAAATAGCATTCCTGCACGGCATCCTCGGCGTCGGCCTGATGACGGAGCAGATAGCGCGCCAGCGTATAGACGTCGTCGAGATGCGGCAGCGCCGCCTCGCGGAAGCGCCGCGCCCTTTCGGGATCATCATGCGGTGTGGTCACCGGCTTCCTCTCCGGGTCGCTTCGCGGCATCACGGCCGGGCCCGCGCAGCGCTGCCGGCTCGACCGTGATGTGATGCTCATGCCCTGGTTTGCGGCGCTACTCAACCTTCACCAGCCCCGTCATGTGCGGATGCAGCGAGCAGAAATATTTGTAGTCGCCGCTCGCCGCGAAGGTGAACGAAAAGCTGTCATCGGTGTCGAGCGTCTTCGATCGGTATTTGCCGGCCGACACCACCGTATGCGGAATGTCGTCGTGGTTGGTCCAGGTCACGGTATCGCCGGCCTTCACCGTCACCTCGGCCGGGGTGAAGGTGAAATTGTCGATCGTGACCTTGATGGTCTCGGCGCGCAGCGGGGTTGCCGCGAAGCCGAGCAGGGCAGCAGCGAGCGCCCAGCCGATGCTGCGGTCGAACGACACGAATCCTGTCATCGCGATCGATCCTCAGCCCGCCAGCGGCGTGTCGATGATCGCCAGGCGCTCAGCGCCGGGCTTGAAGTCGATACTGGCGATGCCGAGCAGGCTGCGCAGCTTCGCATCCTCGACCTTCATCGGACCCGGCGAGGGCGCTGTGCCCGGCGCCGGCTGCGGGAATGCGGTCGATCGCGCGGTGTGGAAAGTGACGTTGCCCTCGACCTTCTGCATCACCTGGTGGATGTGGCCGTTCAGCACCGTCACCGAGCCGAACTCTTTCAAGGTTTCCAGCGCGCGGCCGCCATCCTCGGTTCCCCATCCCCATTGCGGGTACACCGTCCATAGCGGGATATGCGCGAACACCACGATCGGCGTCGAACGGGAGCGGCCCTTGAGGTCCTGCGCCAGCCATTCCAGCTGATCCGCGCCGAGATTGCCGAGGCCGCCGGCCTTGAGATCAACCACGTTGACGAGGCCGATGAAGTGCACGCCGCTGGCGTCGAACGAATACCAGCCGGCGCCGCGTGTGCCCTTGCCATAGCGCTCTTTATAAAGCTTGACCTCCTCGTCGAGGAAGTCGTGCTCGCCGGGCACGTAATGGACGTCGAGCCTGCTTTGCGAGATGATGCGGTCGGCATCATCGAACTCGGCCGCCTTCGACAGATGCGAGATGTCGCCGGTGTGGATCATGAAGGCAGGCTTCACCGGCATCGCCTTGATCCGATTGACGGCCTCTTCCAGCGTGCCGATCGCGTTGGGATTGGCCGGCTTGTCGAAGCCGACATGGCTGTCGCTGATCTGCAGGAAGGTCAGGCCGGACGCCTGCTGCTCGGCGGCCCGGGCCGCGTCGACGAGGCCGAGCGAGCGTGGCACGCCGCCTGACAGCGTCCAGAGCACGCCCGTGCCGGCCCATGTCATGCATTCCAGCACCTTGCGGCGGCTGGCGCCGCGCGCGTCATGATCATCGAAGCTCATCATGCTCTCCCGTTGTCCTCATTGGGCTTACGGGTAGGGAGAGCGAAGAAGCGGACGGTTTATTCCCGGCCTTGCGCGGCCGATCCTGCGATGACGCGTTCGTGATCATGCCAGCATCGGCGCACGGCTCGCATACGCAAGCAGGATATCGGCCGGGCGCCGTGCGAAATATAGTGATGTCTGGTGCCGCATGGCCGCGGCTGATCCACTGGACGCCATTCCGATGCATGACCGCGTGACCCCGAACCTGCAACAGGCCGAGACGGTCGCCGGCCGGATCGTCGCGCTCGACCGCGCCAGGACCTTCATCACGCTGTCGGTCGTGCTGTATCACTCCGCGATCAATTACACCTATTTCGGCCAGGGCGGCGACCGCATGCACTGGCTCGGCTTCGATCTCATCGCGCTGTTCAACGACAGCTATTTCATGTCCTGCATGTTCTTCATCTCCGGCCTGTTCGTGCCGGCGAGCCTGGCGAGGCGGGGACCGTCCGATTATGTCGGCCGTCGCGCGCTGCGCCTCGGCGTGCCCTATATCGTGTCGATCTTCGTGATCATGCCGATCGCCTACTACCGCTACTATGTGGCGGAGGACCATTTCACCACGGTGTGGTGGCGGATGATCAGCGAAGGTCCGTGGCCATCGGGCTCGGCCTGGTTTCTCGGCGTGCTGCTGGCGTTCGATGCCGCCGCGGCGCTGTCATGGGCCATGGCGCCGCAACTGATCGGTCGCCTGGGCCGATGGCCCGCAGCGTTGCTGCGCCGGCCCCTGTTAGGATTTGCCGTCTTCCTCCTGGTCGCGAACGCCGCCTATCTGCCGCCGCATCTCTGGTTCGGCGACGGCGTATGGTTCATGCCCGGGCATTTTCCGCTGCCGCTGCAGGCGAGCCGGTCGTTGCTTTATCCCGTCTTCTTCATGGCCGGTGTGGCGATGGGGGCGGCCGGACTAACGACCGGGCCGTTCGCCGCGCAGGGGGCGCTGGTGCAGCGTTGGCCGGTGTGGTTCGGACTGTCCTATGGCTGCTATGGTCTGATCCTGTTTCTCGCCTACGCGCATCACAATTGGATCGCCGATTTCGACTCGCCGCCGCTGTGGTGGCGCGCGGCCTACGGCATGGCGGTGGCTAGCTTCTGCGCTTCGATGGCGTTCGCAGTACCGACCTTGTTCCTGCGCTGGAGGAGTGTGCCGCTGGCGCTGATGGATCGCATGCAGCCGTCGGCCTACGGCATCTATCTGCTGCACTTCCTGCCGCTGTTGTGGCTGCAATATCTGGTCTACGTTCCGGCCTGGCCCGCGGCGGTGAAGTTCGCCATCGTCCTGGTCGGGACGCTCTCGGTGAGCTGGCTTGCGGCGGCGCTGTTGCGGCGCCTTCCGCTGGTCGCGCGGGTCATCTGAATGCCGTGTCCGATGCGTGAGCATAGTTTGACGACGGCAGCATGACCCGCCGGGTCTTATCCCCATTGTCCTGCGCGTGCCTGCCGTCGTCGGCCTGTCAGCGAAATGTTAGTTTCGCGCGATAGCGTCCGCAGCAGTTCGCGCGGCGTCAAGCGCGCAGCCCGTAGCGTAAGCGTATCGTGTGCGAGATCGCGTCGTGCCGCTCGTGACAGGCGAGCGGCACGGGTCGCGATCAGCGCGTTTCCCCGCCCGACGTCCTCACCGCGCATCTTCCAGGATCATCGCGGCCGCCTTCTCGGCGATCATTGCGGTCGGCGTGTTGGTGTTGCCTGAGGTGATGGTCGGCATGATCGAGGCGTCGGCGATGCGCAGGCGCGCGATGCCGTGGAAGCGCAGCCGTTCGTCGACGACCGCCATTGGATCGTCCGCGATACCCATCTTCGCCGTGCCGACGGGATGGAAGATCGTGGTGCCGATGTCGCCGGCCGCCTTGGCCAGCGCCGCATCGTCGTCGCCGACGGCCGGACCGGGCAGATATTCCTCGGGCCTGTAGGCTGCGAGCGCGCTCTGCTTCATCAGCCGGCGCGTGACGCGGATGGCGTCGGCCGCGACCTGGCGGTCGTCCTCCGTCGCCAGATAGTTCGGCGCGATCGAGGGCGCCTCGTCCAGCTTGGCGGAGCGAATGCGCACCGTGCCGCGCGAGGTCGGCCGCAGGTTGCAGGCGCTGACGGTGATGGCCGGGAAACGGTGCAGCGGATCGCCGAACTTGTCGAGCGACAGCGGCTGCACGTGGAACTGGATGTTGGCGCGGTCGCGCGTCGCGTCCGAGCGCGTGAAGATGCCGAGTTGGGACGGCGCCATGGTCAGCGGTCCGCGGCGGCGGAACGCGTAGTCCAGTCCCATCAGGCCGCGCCGGACCAGCGAGTAATAGGTCTCGTTCAGCGTCTTCACGCCCGTGACCTTGTAGATCGCGCGCTGCTGCAGATGGTCCTGCAGATTGCGCCCCACGCCGGGCTTGTCGAGGACAGTGTCGATGCCGAGCCCGGACAGCCAGTCCGCCGGGCCGATGCCGGAGCGCTGCAGCACCTGCACCGAGCCGATCGCGCCGGCGCTGAGGATCACCTCGCCCTTGGCGCGGGCTTCGATGGTCTCGCCATTCTGCTGGAAGCGCACGCCTGCGGCGCGGCCGTTCTCGACGATCAGGCGATCGACGAGGACGTTGGTCTCGAGCCGGAGGTTCTGCCGATGCAGCGCCGGCTTGAGGAAGCCCCGCGCGGACGACCAGCGCCGGCCGCGCTTCTGGTTGACGTGGAAATAGCTGATGCCTTCATTGTCGCCGGTATTGAAATCGGGGATGCGGCGGATGCCCATCTGCTCGGCGGCATCGCCGACCGCATCAAGCACCGCCCAGGACAGCCGCGGCGCCTCGATCCGCCAGCCGCCGCCCACGCCATGGTGCTCGCTCTCGCCCAGGAAATGGTCCTCGAGCCGCCGGAACACCGGCAGGACATCGGAATAGGACCAGCCGGCGAGGCCGAGCTGCCGCCAATGGTCGTAATCGGCAGCCTGGCCGCGCATCGAGATCATGGCGTTGATGGCCGAGCTGCCGCCGATCACCTTGCCGCGGGGATAGGCCAGCGAGCGGCCGTTGAGGCCCGGCTCGGCCTCGGTGCGAAACATCCAGTCGGAGCGCGGATTGCCGATGGCGAAGAGGTAGCCGACCGGAATATGGAACCAGATCCAATTGTCCTTGCCGCCGGCCTCCAGGATCAGGACGCGCTTGGTCGGATCAGCCGACAGCCGGTTGGCGAGGATGCAGCCGGCGGTGCCGGCGCCCACCACGATGTAGTCATAATCGCCCTCGAGCTGTCTCGGCATGCGGCATTCCCTTCCCATCATTGGGGAGGCTTTTAGTCAGCGGAGACGGGGAGGGACAAGCGTCACGTTCATGGCTGGTTGACCGAGCCATGAGACAGGCGCAGCCCAGACCCCGGCGAGATCTTGGGCGGTGCGACTTTTGCATGCTAGAACGGCTCAAATATCCTTTCCTGAGCTACGAGAGTCACCCATGCCCATCGTCAACCGCGTCGCCGATCTGCAGCCCGATATCCAGGCCTGGCGGCGGGATATCCATTCGCACCCGGAGCTGCTCTACGAGGTGCACCGGACCGCGGCCTTCGTCGCCGACCGGCTGCGCGAATTCGGCTGCGATGAGGTCGTGACGGGTCTCGGCAAGACCGGCGTGGTTGGTGTCATCAAGGGCCGCAAGCCGGGCAATGGCGAGGTCAAGGTGCTCGGCCTGCGCGCCGACATGGACGCGCTGCCGATCGAGGAGGCGACCGGGCTGCCTTATGCCTCCAAGACCCCGGGCCTGATGCATGCCTGCGGCCATGACGGCCATACCGCGATGCTGCTCGGGGCCGCGCGCTATCTCGCCGAGACCCGCAACTTCGCCGGCGAGGTCGCCGTGATCTTCCAGCCGGCCGAGGAGGGCGGCGGCGGTGCCGACGCGATGATCAAGGACGGGCTGATTGAGCGCTTCAAGATCGACCAAGTCTACGGCATGCACAACGGTCCGGGCCTGCCGGTCGGGGCCTTCGCGATCCGCCAGGGGCCGCTGATGGCCTCGACCGACTCGGTCGACATCACCATCGAGGGGCATGGCGGTCACGCCGCCAAGCCGCATAATTGCATCGACTCGCTGATGGTCGGCGCCCAGCTGGTCACGGCGCTGCAGCAGATCGTGGCGCGCAACGTCGACCCGCTGGAAGCCGCCGTGCTCTCGATCTGCGAGTTCCACGCCGGCAATGCCCGCAACGTGATCCCGCAAAGCGCGGTGCTGCGCGGCACGGTGCGCACGCTGACGCCCAAGGTGCGCGAACTGATGGAGAAGCGCGTTCGCGAGGTCGTGATCGGCGTCGCGCAGATGACCGGGGCCAAGATCGATCTGAGCTACACCCGCGGTTATCCCGTGGTCGTCAACCACGCCGAGCAGACCGAGATCGCGATCCGTGCCGCCAAGGAGGTCGCAGGCGACGCCAATGTGCACGAGATGCCGCCGATGATGGGCGGTGAGGATTTCGCCTATATGCTCGAAGCCCGCCCCGGCGCCTTCATCTTCGTCGGCAATGGCGACTCGGCCGGCCTGCATCACCCGGCCTATAATTTCAACGACGAGGCTATCGTCTACGGCACCTCGTTCTTCATCAAGGTGGTGGAGAACACGCTGGCGGCGTGAGCCGCCCCGCGCATCTGCTGTCTCGTCGTGATGGCCGGGCTCGACCCGGCCATCTTCGTTTCGGCCGCAGCGTCAGGCCGCATGCGCGCGCTTGAGCGCGGCCGCGGCGATCTTCAGATCCTTGACGAAGAGCTCATACTCCCGCGCCTTGGCGTCGGCATCAGGAAGCCGGAGCAGGTAGGACGGATGCACCGTGACCATCGCCTTGGTTGCGATCATGTTGGGACCCTCGGGCAGGTCGACGACGTGGCCGCGGTTCTTGGTGACTGGCGTGATCTTGCCGAACACCGATTGCGCCGCGGTCGCGCCCAGCGCCACCACCAGGGCCGGGCGGACCGTAGCGAGCTCACGCTCGTACCATTGCCGGCAGGCCTTGATCTCCGGCGTCGCAGGCTTCTGGTGCAGCCGGATCTTGCCGCGGGGGACGAACTTGAAGTGCTTCACCGCATTGGTGACGTAGACCTTGCTGCGGTCGATGCCGGCCTCCTGCAGCGCCCGGTCGAGCATCTGGCCGGCCGGGCCGACGAAGGGATGGCCGGCGAGGTCCTCCTTGTCGCCGGGCTGCTCGCCGACCAGCATCAGCGGCGCATGGTCAGGGCCTTCGCCGAACACGGTCTGCGTGGCATCCTTCCACAGCGGGCAGGCGCGGCAGGCAGCGGCTTCTTCACGCAAGGTCTCAAGATCGGCCGCGGCGACATCAGGTGAGATCTCAGCAGCGGGTGCCGTGGGTTTGCACGTCATTGCTGGCTCCTCAATCCGTTTCTGCGGCTTGTGCGGCGCGGTGCCGGGCTCGGCGATCATTGCCGACATGCGCCTGCCGGCGGCCGCGATCAGCGGCTGGATCAGCTTGGCCTCGGGCAGGTTCTGCCAGTATTTCTTCGGCATCTCCTTTTCCATCGCCTTCACTTTCAGCCGTGCCGGATTGAAAATGCTGGCGTAATAGCGCAGCCACACCTCTTCGAGCCGGTCTTCCGACGGCGCTTCGGCCTTGCTCACACCGGGTGTGAAGGAGACGCGGCTGCCGTCCCAGTGGGCGCACATTTCCGGCGTCAGGATCGACCAGGGCATGTCGGCGAAGCGGCGGGCGAAGAACGGCGCGGCGCGTTCGACGATGTGGTGCTCCGGCTCGAACCAGGCGACGTAGCGCGCCTCGCGCTCGCGGCCGACTTCGCGGAAGCGGACGAAGGCGTGCATCTTGTGGACGTCGCGCCGCACCGCCCGCGCCAGCGCATTGGCCTGCGCCACGTCAGGATCAGTCGCGATCTCCATCAGATCGTGGTTGGTCCTGAGACGCCACAACAGCCGATAGAGCAGGGTGAAGCGGTTGGGATCGTGGTGCAGGATCGCGCTTTCGGCCAGCTCCATGAAGCTCGCCGGCACCGAGAATGCGCCCTTGGGCACCTCGGGGAGCTGCGTATCGGCCTGATCGTCGAACAGGTCGGGCGCGGCGCCTTTGACACGCCAGGAGACGTCGGCGGGCCTGACGTCGTTCATCGCCAGCGCCCGCGCCGCCGTCCGCCAGCCGTCGAAATCGGTGTCGCTGTCGAGGGTTACGACGTGCATTTGTCTCCTCACGTCATTGCGGGCGAGGCGGCCTGTCCGCCATAGCCCGAGGGGCCACGGCGGAAGCAATCCAGAGTCGTCGTGCCGCCCCTGGATTGCTTCGGGGCGTCGCCCCCCGCAATGACGACCTGGTTAGAATCCAAATCCCAACTGCTGCGGTTTGGGGCGTAGCCGTGCCGCCAAGCCGGCGCCGTCGAGCAGAGACGGCTGTGGCCGGTGGTCGGAGAGAACGATGAACGGCAGTGCCTTGTTCCGGATGACGTTGAGCCGGGCCAGATCCGCGAAGCGGATCGTGGTGGTGCGGCGGGTGGCGAGGATGCGCTGCACGGTGCGGGTGCCGAAACCGGGGACCCGCAGCAGCTCCTCCCGGCTGGCGGTGTTGATGTCGAGCGGGAAGCGGTCGCGGTGGCGCAGCGCCCAGGCGAGCTTGGGATCGATGTCGAGCGGCAGCATGCCCTCGTTCTCCTCGACGATCTCATCGGCCTCGAAGCCGTAGAACCGCATCAGCCAGTCGGCCTGGTACAGCCGGTGCTCGCGCACCAGGGGCGGCGCCTGCAGCGGCAGCGCGCGGCTGGCATCGGGGATCGGGCTGAAGGCGGAGTAATAGACGCGCTTGAGCTTGTAGGCGCCGTACAGATTGGACGAGGTCGACAGGATAATGCGGTCATTGGCCTGGTCGGCGCCGATGATCATCTGTGTGCTCTGGCCGGCCGGCGCGAAGCGCGGCGGCCTGGCGCGGCGCGCCGTCTTCTTCGCCTCCGCCGTCTCGTCGAGCTTGAGCCGGAGATGGCCCATGGTGCGGCGGATCGCGCGCTGGTCCTTCTCCGGCGCCAGCTTCGTGAGGCTCGCCTCCAGCGGCGTCTCGATGTTGATGCTGAGCCGATCGGCATATTTGCCGGCCTCCGCGATCAACGCCTCGTCCGCTTCCGGAATCGTCTTCAGATGGATGTAACCGCGGAAACGGTACTCCTCGCGCAGCTTGCGCGCGACGCTGACAACCTGCTCCATCGTGTAGTCGGGACTGCGGATGATGCCCGACGACAGGAACAGTCCCTCGATGTAGTTGCGGCGATAGAAGTCGATGGTGAGCTTCACCACCTCGTCGACCGTGAAGCGCGCGCGGGCCACGTTGGAGGAGGCGCGGTTGACGCAATACAGGCAGTCGAAGTTGCAGGCGTTGGTCAGCAGGATCTTGAGCAGCGAGATGCAGCGTCCGTCCGGCGCATAGGAGTGGCAGATGCCCATGCCGGGCGATGTCGAGCCGAGCCCCTTGCCGTCGCGGGAATCCCGCATCTCGGTACCGCTGGAGGCGCAGGACGCGTCATACTTGGCGGCATCGGCCAGGATCTCAAGTTTGCGCAGCAGCTCCATGCTTTTGAATCCCTTTGATTCCATTCGTTGAATCAGACCCGGGTCAATCCCGATTGACTCTCTCGAAGGCGTTAGCTTTATATTAGAACGTATCATGAACAAAGAGGGTCGTCGCGGGTTCACTGCCTGACACTGAAAGAACGGCAGCGCCCGCACGATGGATTGAAAGGAGCGGCGACGGATGACCGGCGCACGCATGGAGACGCTCGCGCGGTTGCGCGGCCGCATTGCCCGCCTCGAAGCGGCCGATGGTGCGCATGATCTGCGCCGGGTCGCGCTCGGCCATGACGAGGCCGATGCGGTGCTGCAAGGCGGCCTCGCCACGGGCGCGCTGCACGAGGTGTTCGCCGAGAGCGGTCGCCAGGCGGTGGCTGCGACCGGCTTTTTGTGCGGGCTCGCGGCGCGCGTCGCGGCACGTCGGCCGTTGATCTGGATCCGGCAGGATTTCGCCGAGCGCGAGGCCGGCGCGCTGTCGATGAGCGGGCTCGCCGAACTCGGGCTCGATCCGCGCCGCCTCGTGATCGTGCGCGCGCCCGATCTCGACCATGCTCTGCGCACCGCTGCCGACGCGCTCGCCTGCGATGCGCTCGGCAGCGTGATGCTGGAGGTGTGGGGCGAGACGCCAAAGCTCGATCTCGTCGCCAGCCGCAAGCTGACCTTGATGGCGCAGGAGTCCGGCGTGACAGCGCTGCTCTTGCGCATCGCCGCCGCGCCTGAGCCCTCGACCGCGGAGACGCGCTGGGTGGTGCGCAGCGCGCCGTCGCTCTCAGCTGCACCGTGGATGGCGTGGGGCGCGCCCCGCCTCGATGCCGAGCTCATTCGCAACCGTCACGGCCAGACCGGACGCTGGATCATGGAGTGGACCCCCGATGCGTGCCGTTTCAGCGAACCGGCGACGGATCCTCAGCCTGTGGCTGCCGCGCCTGCCCATCGATCGGATCAAAAGACAGCTGACCTTCACCGGCGCTCCGCCTGAGAGCAAGCCTCAGGTCGTCGTCATCAAGGACGCCAATGCACTGCTCATCCATGCGCTCGACGAGGCCGCGGCGCGTCACGGCGTCAGCCTCGGCCAGCCGCTGGCGAATGCCCGCGCGGTCTGTCCCGACCTCGTCGTGCACGAGGCTGATCTCGCGGCTGACGCCAAGATGCTCGAAGGCATCGCCGATTGGTGCGACCGCTTCACGCCGCTGGTGGCGCTCGACCCGCCGCATGGGCTGTCGCTCGACATCACCGGCTGCGTGCATCTGTTCGGTGGCGAGGCCAAGCTTATGCAGTCGGTCTGTGACGCGCTGACCGCGCATGGCCTCACAGTGTCGGCGGCGATCGCCTCCAATGCGGTGTGCGCGCGCACCCTGAACCGGCAGGTCCATGGCCGCATCGTGCCTAACGGCGAGGAGGCGGCCGCGGTGGCGCCGCTGCCGGTGGTCGCACTCGGCGGCAGCGAGGCTGTTACGCTCGGCCTGCGCCGTGCCGGCCTCAAGACCATCGGCGATGTTGCTTCGCGCGGCCGCAACGAGATCACCGCGCGGTTCGGCGCCGCCTTCACCCGCGTGCTCGCGCAAGCGCTTGGCGAGGCCGATGCGCCGATCAGCCCGCGCAAGGTGCCGCCGGACTACATCGTCGAGAAGCGTTTTGCCGAGCCGGTCGCGACCGACACCGTGATCGCGGCCAGTCTCTCCAGCCTTGCCGCGATGCTGGTGGCGGCGATGGCGCAGCAGGGCAAGGGCGCGCGGCGGCTGGAGGCCTGCTTCTTCCGCACCGACGGATTGGTGCGCATCATCGCGGTCGACACCGGCCAGCCGGTGACCGAAGCTGCCGTCGTCGACCGGCTGTTTCGCGAGCGCCTGGATGCCTTGAGCGATCCGCTCGATCCCGGCTTCGGCTTCGACATGATCCGGCTGTCGGCCAGCCGCAGCGAGATCGTGGTGCAGCAGCAGCGCGATCTCGACGCCCATGTCCACGACAATGACGAGCTGTCGGCGCTGATCGACCGCATCGCCGCGCGCATCGGCGGCAAGCGCGTCATCGTGCATCTGCCAGTCGACACCCACATCCCCGAGCGCGCGGCGCTGCCGCTGCCGGCGCAGCACAATCTGGCGGCCACCAGCACGGCCGATTGGCCGGAGCGTAGCGACGGCGAGCCGCCGCTGCGACCGCTGCGGCTGTTCGCGCGCCCCGAGGCCATCCAGGTGATCGCCGGTGTCCCGGATGGTCCGCCCGCGCGCTTCGTCTGGCGCCGTGCCGCCCATGCGGTCGTGCGCGCCGAAGGCCCGGAGCGCATCGCGATGGAATGGTGGCGGCCGGAGGGGCAGGGGCTGACGCGCGACTATTTCCGCGTCGAGGACGAGCACGGCCTGCGCTTCTGGCTCTATCGCGATGGTTTGTATGACCGCGAGTTCGAGCCGCAGGAGGGCCTGCCGGTGCAGCCCGTCTGGTATATGCACGGGCTGTTCGCATGAGGGTAGGCGAGATCGCCTCCATCCCGCGCCGACCTCGCTGTTCACCCTCCCCTGCAGGGGGAGGGTCGGCGCGCATGCGCGCATGCGCGCCGGGGTGGGGTGACAGAGCATCCGCGGCTGCGGTGCTCAACTTTATGCGAGCGAGATCACGCATAGCTGAGAAGAGCGGAGTCAAGAGCGACCGTTTGCTGGGCTCACCCCACCCCGCCGCGCGCTTTGCGCGCGTCGACCCTCCCCCTCCAGGGGAGGGTGGGCAGCTGCGCAAGCCGCTTTGTGAGCGCTTTTCTTCCGCATCGCAAAGGCAACGCGTCGTCCCAATCTCTGTGGCCCCGCCATGACTCCGATCCCCTATGCCGAGATCGGCGTCACCACCAATTTCTCGTTCCTGCATGGCGGCTCGCATCCGCAGGACTATGTGCACCAGGCCGCCGAATATGGTCTCACCGCCATCGGCATCGCCGATCACAACACGCTGGCCGGCATCGTGCGCGCCTATAGCGAGTTGAGTAACGACCGGCTGAGTTACAAGCCGAAGCTGATCTATGGCGCGCGGCTGGTGTTCAGCTGCGGCACCCCGGATATCCTGGTCTATCCGCGCGACCGCGCGGCGTACGGCCGGTTGTGCCAATTGCTCACCCGCGGCAAGCGCGGTAGTGATCTCGACAGGGTCGCCAAGGGCGATTGCCGCCTGAGCTTCGCGGATCTGTTCGACTTCATCGCGGGCCAGCTCCTGGTGCTGATGCCGCCGCATCGCTTTGACGAGGACGCCCTCGGCAACATCCTGGCACGGCTGAAAGACAGCCGCGCCGACGGCGTCTGGCTCGCGGCGAGCCTGCTGTATCGCGGGGATGACCGCCGCCGGCTGGCGCGGCTCGCGCGTCTGGCGGCTTCAAGCAAGGTGCCGCTGATCGCGACCAACGACGTGCTCTATCACCATCCCCAGCAGCGGATGCTGCAGGATGTGCTGACCTGCATCCGCGAGAAGGCCACGATCGAGAGCATCGGCCGCCGTCTCCAGGCCAATGCCGAGCGCCATCTCAAGCCGGGACACGAGATGGCGCGGCTGTTCCGCGATTACCCCGATGCGATCACTGAGACCATCCGCTTCACCGACCGCATCGTCTTTTCGCTTGACCAGCTCAAATACCAATATCCCGACGAGCCGGTGCCGCCCGGCAAGACCGCGCAGGGGCATCTGGAGGACCTGACCTGGGCCGGCGCGAAAACCTATTTCGGCGATGACCTCGACGACAGGCTGCGCGCGGTCCTCAACAAGGAGCTGGCGCTGATCGCCGAGCTCAACTACGCGCATTATTTCCTCACCGTCCACGACATTGTCCGCTACGCGCGGAGCCAAGGCATTCTGTGCCAGGGTCGTGGCTCGGCAGCGAATTCGGCGGTATGCTACGTGCTCGGCATCACCTCGGTCGATCCGACCAAGATCGACCTCTTGTTCGAGCGCTTCATCTCCAAGGAGCGGCTGGAGCCGCCGGATATCGACGTCGATTTCGAGCATTCGCGGCGCGAGGAGGTGATGCAATATGTCTACCGCCGCTATGGCCGCCACCGCGCCGCGATCATCGCCACCGTCATCCATTATCGCCCGCGCAGCGCCATTCGCGATGTCGGCAAGGCGCTGGGGCTGACCGAGGACGTCACCGCCGTGCTCGCCGACACCGTGTGGGGCAGCTGGGGTGACGGGCTCTCCGACATGCAGGTGCGTCAAGCCGGGCTCGATCCCGCCAATCCGATGATCCGACGCGCGGTCGAACTCGCGGCCGAGCTGATCAATTTTCCGCGCCATCTCTCGCAGCATGTCGGCGGCTATGTGCTGACCCAGGACCGGCTGGACAGTTACGTGCCGATCGGCAATGCCGCGATGGACGACCGCACCTTCATCGAATGGGACAAGGACGACGTCGACGCGCTCAGCATGATGAAGGTCGACGTGCTGGCGCTGGGCATGCTGACCTGCATCCGCAAATGCTTCGACCTGATCGCCGATCACAAGGGCAGGCGGTACGTGCTCGCGGATATCAAATCGGAGGATGATAACGAAGTCTATCAGATGCTGCAGCGAGGCGATTCGCTCGGCGTGTTCCAGGTCGAGAGCCGGGCGCAGATGAACATGCTGCCGCGCCTCAAGCCGCGCACCTTCTACGATCTCGTCATCGAGGTCGCGATCGTCAGGCCCGGGCCGATCCAGGGCGACATGGTGCATCCTTATCTGCGCCGCCGGAACAGGCTGGAAAAGGTGACCTATCCGTCGCCGTCACCGGATCATGGTCCGGCGGACGAACTCTACAAAGTGCTGCACAAGACGCTCGGCGTGCCGCTGTTCCAGGAGCAGGCGATGCGGATCGCGATCGAGGCCGCCAAGTTTTCACCCGAGGAGGCCAACGGCCTGCGCCGCGCGATGGCGACGTTCCGCAATGTCGGCACCATCGGTTCCTATGAGGAGAAGATGGTCTCGAGCATGATCGCGCGCGGCTACGATCCGGCCTTCGCCAAGAGCTGCTTCGACCAGATCAAGGGCTTTGGCTCCTACGGCTTTCCGGAAAGCCATGCCGCGAGTTTTGCACAATTGGTCTATGTCTCGTCCTGGCTGAAATGCTTCCACCCGGATGCCTTCTGCTGCGCGCTTCTGAACTCGCAGCCGATGGGGTTCTACGCGCCGGCGCAGATCGTCGGCGACGCCCGCAAGAACGGCGTCGAGATCCGCAACATCGACGTCTCCCACAGCTTCGCCGACAACACGCTGGAAGAGACCGACGGCAAATACTGCGCCGTCCGCCTCGGCTTCCGCCAGATCGACGGCTTCCGCTGGATCGACCGCGACGAGGAGCGGATCAGGAAGCTGTCGGAGGTGGTGCGAAAAGCGCAGGCGGCGGCTGTTTCTCCACGTTCTTTGCCAGCTATCTCCTCGGTGTCATTCCGGGGCGCCCGGAGGGCGAGCCCGGAATCCATAACCACGATCGGGAGTATGGATTCCGGGATCGCCCTCCGGGCGCCCCGGAATGACAGCGTGGAGGCAGTCGTTCCTGACTCACAAGCCCTTGATGAAGGTCGAGGGGGCGATGCTGTCGCTTCACTCCAGAACGATGACCGCGACGATGACTGGGCCGACCGCATCGTCAAGGCGCGCGCCCGCGGCCCCTTCACCTCGCTGGAGGACTTCGCCCGCGACACCGCGCTGCCCAAGCGCGCGCTCTTGCTGCTGGCCGATGCCGATGCGTTCCGCTCGCTCGGGCTCGATCGCCGCGCCGCGCTCTGGGCCGTGCGCCGGCTACCCGACGACGTGCCGCTGCCCTTGTTCGAGGCCGCGATCGCCCGCGAGCAGCCGGACGAAGGCGCCAAGCCGCTGCCGGAAATGCCGCTGCCGGAGCAGGTGGTCGCGGACTATCAGACCATCCGCTTGTCCTTGAAGGGGCATCCGATGGAGTTCCTGCGCCGGCGCTTCACGGCTGAGGGCGTGCTGGCCTGCCGCGATGTCAACGACGCCAATGATCGCCGCCATATCCGCTGCGCCGGCGTGGTGCTGGTGCGGCAGCGGCCGGGCAGCGCCAAGGGCGTCGTGTTCATGACCCTGGAGGACGAGACCGGGATCGCCAACATCGTGGTGTGGCCGAAGGTGATGGAGACCTTCCGCAAGGAGGTGATGGGCGCGCGCCTGGTGCTGGTCGAGGGCCGCATCCAGAGCAGTCCGGAGAAGGTGGTGCATCTCGTCGCCGAGCGTCTCGTCGACCGCAGCGCCGATCTCGCATTGCTGGCGGATGATCGCCTCGGCAGCAGCGCCATCCCGCAAGGCCCGATGCCGGCAGAGCCGCTCAACGACGACCGCCGCGATCATCCCGACAATCCCTCGCAGCGCGTCAGCCATCCCCGCAACGTCCGGATTTTGCCACGCTCGCGCGATTTTCATTGAGATGTCACATTCCATCGCGTCACGGCATCGCGTCGCGCGCCACTGGCCGCGGCGCGGGCCCGAGCCCTTCAGATGCCCGGGGATCCCGTCGTGCAAACGTCAGAGTAGCGTCGTACCTGCCGAGGTTGTCCTGATGTTGCGTCTCACCGCCAGCGCTATTTCTGGTTCCCCCGATATGGGGATGGTGCGTTGCAACGAAATTGCAACGGGCCAAAACCAGCTGAATGCAGGCTGAACGGCTGTCGTTGAACTTTCAAATTTTTAAAGCAAAACAGAGGCGAGTTGGGCGATTTTTAGGTTGTTTAAAGTGTCAGTTCCGCACTAATAGCGCAGCAATCAACGGCCGATACCCGGGCGCCATCGTAAGGTGGACGTAAGGTGGATGGGCTATGGCGTCGAACATGAACCAGTCCCCGCAATTGCTGAGTACAAAACGGCTGATCATCGGTTTGGCGACGCTGGCCGTGGCCGGCGCGGGTGGCTATGTCTACGCCCAATTCCGTTCGATGCCGTCCGCCAAGGACAATATCGAGCTGTCCAGCCAGTCGCGCCGCAATAGCACCACTTTCACGCCCTCGGCAGCGGAATGGGCGACGCTGACCATCGAGCCGGTCTGTGACAAGATCTTCCGCGCCGAGCACATCACCGAGGGCAAGGTCGCCGTCGACGAGGACCGTTCGACACCGGTTTTCTCACCCTATGCCGGCCGCGTGACCAAGTTGCTGGCGCGCCCGGGCGAGACCGTCCGCCAGGGCCAGCCGCTGTTCGTCATCGAGGCCGCCGATACTGTCCAGGCGCAGAACGATTTCATCACCGCGATCACCTCGATGAACAAGGCCAAGTCGGCGCTGGATCTCGCTGATATCCAGTACAAGCGCGCGAAGGATTTGTTCGAGGGGCGGGCGATCCCGCTGAAGGACTTTCAGCAGGCGGAGGCAACCTCCGTTCAGGCCCAGAACGACATGCGTTCGTCACAAACGGCGCTGGAGGCGGCCCGCAACAAGCTGCGTATCCTCGGCTTCACCGATGCCGCGATCGCCGATTTCCAGAACAAGGGCACCATCGATCGCGAGATCACGATCTACGCGCCGATCGGCGGCACGGTCGTGCAGCGCAAGGTCGGGCCGGGCCAGTACGTCAATGCCGGCGCCAGCGATCCCGTGTTCGTGATCGGCGATCTGTCGACCGTCTGGCTCACGGCCTTCGTTCGGGAGAGCGACGCCGCGCTGGTCGATGTCGGCGAGGAAATCCTCGTCAACGTGCTGGCGCTGCCAGGCCGTCCTTTGAAGGCCAGCATCAATTATGTCGCCACGTCGATCGACCCGGCGACGCGCCGGCTGTTGGTGCGCGCGACCATCGACAACAAGGACGGTCTGCTCAAGCCGGAGATGTTTGCCAACGTCACGATCTATTCTCCGGGCGAAAAGCCCGCCGTGGCCGTGCCGCGGCAGGCGCTGATCTATGAAGGCAACCAGGTTCGGGTCTGGGTCGCCCGTCCCGACAAATCGATCGAGCTCCGCAAGATCAAGACCGGCCTCGTCAACGGCGACCAGGTGGCCGTGGAGGACAATCTGAGCGCGGGCGAGCAGATCGTCACCAAAGGCAGCCTGTTCATCGATCGCGCTGCCTCCGGCAGCTGAGATGTGGTTCTGCCTGCCTTGCTGAAAGTGCCGACCTGAATGGATCGCCTCGTCGCCATCGCCGTCCAGCGGCGCTTCCTCATGGTCGGAATGTTTGTCGCCGTGCTGATCGGCGGCCTGATCGCGTTCCGCCAGCTCAACATCGAGGCCTATCCCGATCCGACCCCGCCGATGGTCGACATCGTGACGCAGAGCCCGGGACTGTCGGCCGAGGAGATCGAACGTTACATCACGATCCCGATCGAGACCCAGGTCGCCGGCATCAAGAACCTGCGCACGATCCGAACGATCTCGCTGTACGGCCTTTCCGACGTCAAGCTGCAGTTCTCCTTCGACTACACCTATGACGAGGCGCTGCAGCAGGTCCTGAACCGGCTGTCGCAGCTGTCGCCGCTGCCGGGCAATGTCACGCCGCAGATCTCGCCATTGAGCGCCGTCGGTGAGATCTATCGCTATCGGCTGCGCGGCCCGCCCGGCTACAGCGTGCTCGACCTCAAGACCCTGCAGGACTGGGTGCTGCAGCGGCGCTTCCGCGCCGTGCCGGGCGTCATCGACGTCACCGGCTGGGGCGGCAAGACCAAGACCTATGAGATCCAGGTCGACTTCAACAAGCTGGTTGCCAACGGCCTGACCCTGCCGCAGCTGTTGCAGGCGGTCGGCAACTCCAACATCAATGTCGGCGGCAACACGGTCGAGATCGGCACGCAGTCGGCGGTGGTGCGCGGCGTCGGCCTGATCCGCTCGATGGACGACCTCGCCAACACCATGGTGTCGCAGAGCGGCGGCAATCCGGTGCTGGTGAAGGACGTTGCCAATGTCACGGTGGCGGAGAAGCCGCGGCTCGGCATCGCCGGCCTCAACAACAATGACGATATCGTCCAGGGCATCGTGCTGATGCGGCGCGGCGAGCAGAGCTCGCCGACCATCGCCCGCGTCGAGCAGCTGGTCGATCAGATCAACAACTCCACGATCCTGCCGCCGGGCGTGCGCATCGAGCGCATCTATGACCGCAAGGACCTGATCGACACCACGACGCACACCGTGCTGCACAACATGGTGGTGGGCATCGGCCTGATCGTGCTGCTGCAGTGGGTGTTCCTCGGCAATCTCCGAAGCGCGCTGATCGTCGGCGCCACGATTCCGTTCGCGCTGTTCTTCGCCGTCATCATCCTGGTGCTGCGCGGCGAATCCGCAAACCTGCTGTCGGTCGGCGCGATCGATTTCGGCCTGATCGTCGATGCCACCGTGATCATGGTCGAGGCGATCTTCCGCCGGCTGTCGCAGACGACGCCGCTGTCCGCCGCCGAGGAAAGCCACATCTCGCCGGAAACGATGATGGGCATGAAGAGCCACGCGATCCTGTCGGCCGCGGCCGATGTGTCGCGCTCGATCTTCTTCGCCGCCGCCATCATCATCGCCGCCTTCCTGCCGCTGTTCACCTTGAGCGGCGTCGAGGGCAACATCTTCGGGCCGATGGCGCGTACCTATGCCTATGCGCTGGCCGGCGGCCTGCTCGCGACCTTCACGGTGACCCCGGCGCTGAGCGCCATCATCCTGCCGGCGCATGTCGAGGAGACCGAGACGCGCTTGATGCGGCTGCTGCACGCGATCTATGCGCCGGTGCTGCGCTGGGCCGTCGGCAACCGCAATCTGGTGATCACGGGTGCGATCGGCCTCGTGCTGCTCACCGTGGTGGTCGGCCGGTTGCTGGGTCTCGAATTCCTGCCCAAGCTGGAAGAGGGCAATCTCTGGATCCGCGCCACCCTGCCGCCGACGATCTCGCTGCAGGAGGGCAACGCCTACGTCAACGAGATGCGCAAGATGATCCGCGCGCGGCCCGAGGTCGAGGCCGTGGTCTCGCAGCATGGCCGTCCTGACGACGGCACCGATGCCGCGGGCTTCTTCAACGCGGAGTTCTTCGCCCCGCTGAAGCCGGTCAAGGACTGGCCCAGCACCAAGGACAAGGACCAGCTGACGGCCGAGCTGTTGAAGCAGCTCGATGACCGCTTCCCCGGCGTCGAGTTCAACTTCTCGCAATATCTGCAGGACAACGTCTCCGAGGCTGTGTCCGGCGTGAAAGGCGAGAACTCGATCAAGCTGTACGGCAACGACCTGCAGGCGCTGACCGACACCGCCAACAAGATCAAGCAGGTCCTGTCCACGGTGCAGGGCGTGACCGACCTTGCGGTGTTCACCTCGCTGGGGCAGCCGACCGTCCAGATCGACATCGATCGTGCCAAGGCGGCGCGCTACGGGCTGGCGCCGGGCGACATCAACGCCACCATCAAGGTGGCGATCGGCGGCGACACCGCGGGCGATCTCTACGAGCCGGGAAGCGACCGGCATTTCCCGATCATCGTCCGCCTCGCGCCGGAATATCGCAAGAGCGCCGAGGCGATCGAGAATCTGCGCATCGGCGCCCAGGGGCCGAACGGCGTCACCCAGATCCCGCTGAGCGAGGTCGCCACCATCAAGCTGGTCTCGGGCGCGGCCTATATCTATCGCGAGCAGCAGGAGCGCTATCTGCCGATCAAGTTCTCGGTGCGTGAGCGCGATCTCGGCAGCGCCATCCAGGAGGCGCAGCAGAAGGTCGCCGAGCAGGTGCAGCTGCCGGCCGGCTCGCGCGTCGAATGGGTCGGCGAGTTCGGCAACCTGCAGGACGCGATCAAGCGGCTGTCGATCGTGGTGCCGATCAGCCTGGCGCTGATCGGCGTGCTCTTGTGGTTCAATTTCGGCTCGATGGCCGACACGCTGCTGGCGATGAGCGTGATCCCGATGGCGATCTTCGGCGGCGTCGTCGGCCTCGTGCTGTCGGGGATTCCGTTCAGCGTCTCGGCGGCGATCGGCTTCATCGCGTTGTTCGGCATCGCGGTGATGGACGGCATCATCATCCTGTCGCAGTTCAACCAGCTGATCGACGAGGGCGTCGACCGGATCGAGGCGGTGATCCGCACCGGCGAGTTGCAGCTGCGGCCGGTGCTGATGACCTGCGTGGTCGCCGGCATCGGCCTGTTGCCGGCGGCGCTTTCGACCGGCATCGGCTCGCAGGTGCAGAAGCCGCTCGCGATCGTCGTCGTCACCGGCATGATGCTGGCGCCAGTCGTCATCCTGATCACGCTGCCCGTACTGATCTCGCTGTTCTCGCGGCGGCGGGTTCGCTAGATCCGCATGTGCGCGTCGATGCGCGCGGCCGCGCCGGCATCGACCACGGCGGCATCGACGATCTCGCCGCGCTTGAACACGAGATAGCGGTCGCTGATCGACAGTGCGAACGGCAGATGCTGCTCGACCACGATCATCGAGGTGCCGATCTCGCGGCGGACGCGGACCAGCACCTCCGACAGGCGGTCGACCACAGAAGGCTGAAGTCCTTCCGTGACCTCGTCAAGCAGCAGCACGTCGGGCTTGGCCATCAGCGCGCGGGCGACGATCAGCATCTTCTGCTCGCCGCCCGACAAGGTCCCGGCGCGCTGGTTCAGCCGCTTCGTCAACACCGGAAACCAGCTGCCGACCTGCTCGAACAGGGCCTCGATGTCCTTGTCCGACAACAGGCCGAGCCTGAGATTGTCGCGCACCGACAGGTCCTGGAACAGCGCGTGCTCCTGCGGCACGTAGACCAGCCCCATCTTGCGCTTCAGATGCGGCGCCACCCGCGTCACGTCCTTGCCCGCGAGGGTGACGCTGCCGCGCCACGCCGGCAGAAAGCCCATGATCGCCTTGAGCAGCGAGGTCTTGCCCATGCCGTTCTTGCCGACGATCGCGAGCGTCTCGGCCTTCGCCAGCGTCAGGCCGACATTGCTGATGACCTCCGACGAACCATAGCCGCTGGCCAGCGCGTTGACCTCAAGGATCGCGGTCATGCCCGCTCCTCCGCATGCGGCACGTGCTGGCCGGTGTAGATCTCGCGCACCAGATCGCTGTTGACGACCTCGTCGACCGAGCCGTCGAGCGCGAGCCGGCCCTGGTGCAGCACGATGATGCGCGAGGAGATCTCGCGGACGAAATCCAGATCGTGCTCGACCAGCAGGATGCAGAGGCGATCACGGCGCGCCAGCGCGGTGAGAATCTCGGCGAACCCCTGACGCTCGGCGCGGGTGAGGCCGGCGGTGGGCTCGTCGAGCAGCAGCACGTCGGGCTCGAGCGACAGCACCATCGCAAGCTCGAGCGCCTGCTTGAGGCCGTGGCTGAGATTGCGCGCCTCTTCGTCGAGCCGCTCGCTGAGGCCGGATCGTTCGACCACCGACATCGCCGCGGGCGGCAGCGCGAGTGTCGCCGAGCGGGCGGTCAGCGACGGCGGATCGGCATGCGTCCGTGCGACGCGCAGGCATTCGGCGACGGTCAGGGTCTCGAATACCGAGGCGGTCTGGAACTTGCGCCCCAAGCCGAAGCGCACGACGCGGTCCGGCGGCAGCCGCGCAATATCGTGCCCGGCGATCGCGACCTCGCCGGTGGAGCGTTCGCGTCCGTCCGACAGGCAGCGGATCAGGGTGGTCTTGCCGGCGCCGTTGGGGCCGACCAGGCTCAGCAGTTCGCCGCGATGCGCGGTGAACGCGACCCCGTCCAGCACCGAGAGGCTGCCGAAATGCTTGCCGAGCCCACGCACCTCGATCGCAACGGCATCCGGATGGCTGACGGTCGTGGCGGCAGGCGCCGGACAAAGCCTCGTCGCGGCGGCGCTCCCCGAACCGCGTGTGATCAGGCGCATCACGGCGCCGAGCAGGCCGTCGGGGAAGGCGAGGATGACGATGATCAGCGCGAGCCCGACGATCAGCTCCCATACATAGGGCAGGCTGTTGGCGAGATAGGCGCTGGCGACCTCGATGCACAGCGCGCCGATGACCGGGCCGATCACGGTGCCGCGGCCGCCGAGCGCGACCATGATCACGAGGTTGGTGCCGAAGGTGAAGCTGGCGTTTTCGGGCGCGGCGACCGCGCCGAAGCCGGCATAGAAGAAGCCGGCGAGCGCAGAGACGATCGCGGACAGCACCAGCACGATGATGCGCAGCCGCGATGTATCGATGCCGAGATAGCTGCAGCGCGCGTCATTGTCGCGCAGCGCCGACAGCAGCCGCCCGGTGTCGCTGCGCATCAGCCCGAGCGCGAGCACCGCGGTCGCGAGCAGTCCGAGGCCGGCGAGGCGCAGCCAGGTCTCGATCTCCAGATCGAAGCTCTCGAAGCCGACAAGGCCGCTGGACGAGCCGGTGAAGGTGCCGCCGGAGTACAGGATCTGCACCAGCACGATCGGCACCACCAGCGAGATCACCGAGGCGTAGAGCGGCGTCGAGCCGGGATAGAATGACAACCAGCCGGTGAAGGCGGCCACAGCGGCCGCCACCGCGACCGCGGCGGCGATCGCGGCGCAGATCTGCCAGGGGCCGAAGCCATATTCGGTGAACATGATCGCGAGCGCATAGGCGCCGATGCCGAAGAAGGCGGACTGGCCGAAGGTCAGCGTGCCGCAATAGCCCCACATGATATCGACGGTGATCGCGGCGATCGCGACGAAGCAGGCGCGCACCAGGATGTTCACGAGGTAGGTATCGAGCAGCAGCGGCGCGATGATGATCACGCCGGCCGCGATGGCCACGAGCACCGCCGGGACGATCAGGCGCGGCAGCGCACGGCTCGTCGCGGGCGTCTCGGGAGAGGCGAGGGGGCGCGTATCAGGCACGGGCAAAACCCTCCGGCCGGATCCGCAGCACGATCGCGGCGCAGATCGCGATGGTCAGCCCGCCAAGGATCGGATTGACGAAGGTCGAGACCAGAACCTGCAAGGTCCCGAGCACGGCGCAGGAGCCGGCCAGCGCCAGCAGCGACCCGCCGGACACCATCACCAGCATGAACGCGCCGATCAGCCAGGGCACGCCCATGTTCGGATCGACACTGGACAGCGGCGTGATCAGTGCGCCGGAGAGCGCCGCGAGGCCGCTGCCGAGCGCGAAGGTGATGAGCCGCACCCGCGAGGAGTCGACGCCGAGCCCCTGCGCCAGCATCTCGTTCATGATGACCGCCTTGGTCGACAGGCCGAGCCGCGTGCCGTTGAGCAGGCCGGTGAACAGCAGGCCGACCATCACGGCCGCGACGATCATCACCAGCCGGTAGGCGGAATAATCGACGCCGAACAGATGCACGGTGCCAGAGATCGGCGCCTGCACGAACTGCACCTCGCGGCCGAACATCAGCGTGATCAGCTGTCCCAGCACGATGCCGAGACCCCAGGTGGCGAGGATCGCATCGAGCGGGCGTTTGTAGAGACGGCGAACGATCACGATTTCAGTGGCGCCGCCGCAGATCGCGCCGGCAACGAAGGCCAGCGGCAGGATCAGGAACCATGGCAGGCTCAGCTGCGCGCCGACCAGCGCGGCATAGGCGCCCACGGTGAGGAAGGCGGCGTGGGCAAAATTGATGATCTTCATGACGCCGAACACGATCAGCAGGCCGGCGGCGATGATGAAGAGCATGGCAGCCGTCGTGACGGCATCGAGGGCGACGGTCAGCATGGTCATTCCCAGTCGAGAGGGACGAGGCGGAGATGCTCCGCCTCGCCGGGATCATAGACGATCAGGACTTGCCCGGGCACTGCGCGCCAGGATCGACGTTCTTGAAGCTCTGGATGACCTTCACGCTGCCGTCGGCCTGGACCTGGCCGAGATACATGGTCAGCGGCGCATGGCGCTGCTTGTCCATCTTGATGGTGCCGCGCGGACCCTCGACCGAGACCTCGGCCAGCGCCTTCAAAACCTTGTCCTGGTCGGTGCTGCCAGCCTTCTCGACGGCAGCCTTGTAGGCGTAGACCGCTTCGTACTGCGGAACAGACAGATCGTTCGGCGTCTTCAGCTCGGCGCCGAACTTCTTGGCCATCGACGCCAGGAAGGTCTTGTTGGCTGGCGTGTCGATGCCGGTCACGTAGGACGCCGACAGGTAGATGCCGGCGGCATCCGCGCCCATGCCCTTGGCGGTGCCCTCGTCGACGGCGAGATTGCCGTAAGGCAGGGTCACGCCGGCGGCGCGCAACTGCTTGGTCAGCGTCACATTCGGCGCGCCGCCCGCGGTCGAGGTGATCAGCGCATCCGCGCCGGAGGCCTTGAGCTTGGAGATGATCGAGGTCCAGTCGGAGCCGTCCATCGGCAGATACTCTTCACCGACCACCTTTCCGCCGGTCTTCTCGATGTACGTCTTGGTGAAGCCAAGCATACCGCGGCCGAAGGCGTAGTCGGAACCAATCAGGAAGTAGCTCTTCGCCTTCTTCTCCTTGTTGAAGTAGTCGACGATCGGCGGCACCTGCTGGTCCGGCACCCAGGCATTGACGTAGAGATAGGGGCTGCAGGACTTGCCTTCGTAGAACGAGGTGTAGATGTAGGGCGTCTTGCCGCGGGCGACGATCGGCAGGCCGGCGTTGCGCGCCGCGCTGGTCTCCATCGAGATCAGCACGTTGACCTTCTTCTGGAAGATCAGCGCGTCGAACGCCTTCTGGGCGCCGGCGGCGCCGGACGCATCATCGGCAACCTCGAGCTCGAGCTTGCGGCCGAGCACGCCGCCCTTGGCGTTGATCTCCTCCACCGCGAGCTCGGCGGACTGCACGACCGACGGCGCGACGACGGAGTTGGCGCCGGACAGGCCGACGGGGACGCCGATCTTGATCGGATCGGCGGCCAGAGCAGGGGAGAGCGTGGTCGCTGCTAGGGCGAGCGCCAGCGAGGTCGTCAGCAAACGCGATGTCATCGGTTGTCCTCCATGAATGGTCGAAATGGAAAGGGCTGAAGCAGTCAGTACCAGCCGCGCTTGACGTCGCTGCCGAGCATCTCGTCATAGACGTCGGAGCGGCGATCACGCAGAACCTGATTGAAGGCGTTCCAGTTGCGGGCCCGGCGAGCCTCGCCGAGCGCCACGTCGGCAATCACGATTTCCTCCTTGTCGCGGCTCGCAGGGCCGGCGACCGGCCAGCCGGTGTAGCTGACGATCAGGCTCTGCCCTTCGAAGGGCTGGCCGCGCTCGACGCCGACGCGGTCGGCGCAGGCGATGAAGATCGAGTTGGAATGCGCGGCCGCCATCGCCAGGATATTGGCCATCGCCTCGCGGCCCTCGGCCTGGCCGGGGATCGGAACCCAATTGGTCGGCACGCAGACGATGTCGGCGCCCTGCAGCGCGTTGAGCCGGTAGCTCTCCGGGAACCAGCCATCGTAGCAGATCGCCATGCCGATGCGGCCGATCTCGGTGTGGTAGACCGGGAAGCCGAGATTGCCTGGCTCGAAATACAGGTTCTCCTCGTTCCAGAGGTGCACCTTGCGGAAGCTGCCGATATAGCCCTTCGGCCCGATCAGCACGGCGCTGTTGTAGAGCTTCGTGCCGTCGCGCTCACAGATGCCGGCGACGAGATGCAGGCCGTGCTTGGCCGCGATCTCGCTCCAGGCGGTCACGGCCGGCCCGCCGGGGATGGTCTCGGACGCCGCGAACGCCTCCTCGCGTGACTTGAACACGTAGCCGGAGGAGGTGAGCTCGGGCAGCACCACGAGCTTTGCTCCCATCGCGACCGCCTGTTTGATCAGATCGAGGCTGTGGGCGAGGTTGGTCGCCAACTCGCCGACCATCGGCTGCATCTGGATGCAGGCGATCCGCACTTTGCTGTCATCATCCGTCGTCAAGGCACGAGTCTCCGTTGCGTTCGCGAGGTTCGCGCGCGCCAAACAAAAAGCCCCCGACTGCGCCTTGCGGCGCAATGCGAGGGCTGCATAGCCTGATGTGAAATGGCCGACCGGCCATTGGCGGACATCCGATTTCCGCGACGGCCTCAAGTAATTCCCATGCGCGAAACGAAGTCAACGCCGTCGCTTGCAAAAAATTCAGGCCGCCGCTGCCCAACCCGTGAGCGCGGAACGGCGCGCTCAGCGCGAAACTGGCGCATCAAGCACCCCCAATCCGCCGAGCGTCTCCTGTGCATTGATGATCGAGATCGCGATGTCGGCCATCGCCACACGCTTCTGCGTCGCCTGCGCGCGGATCAGCTCATAGGCCTCGACCTCGCCCACCTGCTTCAGCCCCATCAGGATTTTCACCGCTTTGTCGACGTCGCGCCGCGCCTTCAACGTCTCCTCGAGCTTCTGCACCTTGCCCTCGAGCCGGCGCGTATAGCCGCGCAGCGAGCGCGCGAGCACGAGCGAGGATAGGATGCCGAACGAGCGGATCGGCTTGTTGACGACGCCATGGGCGTTGCTGTCGAGCAGGCGCTTGAGGATCGTCGGGTTCTCGTAGTCGACGATGGCGATGAAGGTGAGCGGATGATCGCTGGTACCTTCGGGAAAGATCATCTCCTCCGAGGTCTCGATCAACTGAAACACGGTGTCGATGTCGTGCGGGATCGCGGCCGGCGGAGGCCAGACGCCGCGGACGTTGCAGCCGATGCGCTTCAGCTGGTCGATCAGGGCGTCGCCCTCGGCATCGCGCGGATGGATCACCAGCACGCGCGCGCCGCGCAGATCCTCAATGAGGCGGCGCACACCAGGCTTCATGCGGTCATCCGGCCTCATGCGGACAGCGCCTCTTCGCTCAGCCAGCGGCCGCCGATCGGCGACACCGAGAGGTAGGGATCCGGCTTGATCGGGCTCTTGCTCTCCCAGACGATGTCGAACTGGCCGTCGGCGCGGACGCGCCCGATGCGCGGCGTCACCCAGACATGGTTGTTGTCGGGATCGATCCGGATCGGTCCTTCCGGCGCCTCGAGGCTGAGGCCGAGCGCGGCCTCGACCAGCTTCTGCGTATCGAGGCTGCCGGCCTGTTCCAGCGCCCGCGCGAACAGCTTGATCTGCGCATAGGCCGAGGCGCTCCACATGCTGACCGGCGTCTCCATGCCGAAGGCCGCCGCGAACGCCGTCTTGAAGCGGTCGTTGCTGTCGCGCGCGAGCGTGCCGAAATAGCTCGCTGCGGTGAGGTGGCCGACGCAGTATTCGGCGCCGATGGCGCGAACCTCGCCTTCGGCCATGGTCAGGCTCGCGATCGGCAGCCGCTTCGGGTCGAAGCCCGCGGCCGCATACATGCGATAGAAGCGCTGCGCAGTGCGGCCGACGATGGTCGAGAACACGACGTCGGGCGCGGCCTCCCTGATGGCATCGAGCCCGCGCGTCAGCTCGGCGTCTCCCGCCTCCATCGTCACATATTGCTCGCCGACGACGCGGCCCGCATAGGACTCGACGAGGTCGCGCATGATGCGGTTGGACTCGCGCGGATAGATGTAGTCCGAGCCGATCAGGTAGACCCGTGGACCATGCTTGCGCACGATGTATTCGGCGAGTTGGAACGCGTTCTGGTTCGGCGCCGGTCCGGTGTAGATCACGTTCGGCGAGTATTCGAAGCCTTCGTAGAGCGAAGGGTACCAGAGCAGGCCGTTGCGGCGCTCGATCGCCGGCAGCACCGCCTTGCGCTCGGCCGAGGTCGAGCAGCCGAAGATCACGGAGGCGCCGTCCTCGGTCAGCAGGCGGTCGGCGAGCTTGCGGAAGGTCTCGGGCTGCGAGCCCGGATCATAGGCGATGACCTCGATCTCGCGGCCGAGCACGCCACCGGCCTTGTTGATTTCCTGGATCGCGAGCGCCGTACCGAAGAAGTGCTCGGACTCGGTGACCTCCATCAGGCCACTGCGCGAGAACAGCACGCCGACGCGCCAGACATCCTTGTCGGATGATTTTGCGGTCGGTGTCGTCGTCATCATCATGCCTCCAGGTCGGCGGGCCGGTCGCGCCGGCTCGGAAAGCGCGGACTATTGCGGCTTGCCGTGCGCTTGGCAACGGGGCAGGGCCTGCAGAAGGTTCCGTGCCAGGACAGGCCGCAGCCGTGGCTGAGCCTGGACCAACGTCACGAATGGCCCGGGGAGATCGCGTGCGATCTGGCGGTCGGCCTCTGCGCGCTGCGAACCGGCAGGCGTCATCGGAGGCGTTGCGGTCGGTTCGGTCGGCCGGTGCCGAACGTGGTATGGGCTGCGAAAGTGGCGGGTGATGTGATGCAATTTGCGGTCTCGATCGCGACCTGATGGGAGCCCGAATGGCGCGTTGCCGCGTTGACCGCTGCTGAATTCGGCGATACGCGGCTCGCGACGCCCGGAAGACCAAGCCGCGCGTCCAGATGTCGCGGCCAGACTGGAAAGTGGAAATGCGCAGCTTCGAAGATCGAGTTCTTCTGGTCCTGCTCGTCGCGATCACCCTGACGCTCGGCTGGATCCTGCTGCCGTTCTACGGAGCCGTGCTGTGGGGCCTCGTCGGCGCAGTCGTCTTCGCTCCGCTTCACCGCCGACTGGCGCGATCGATGCACGGCCGAGATGGCCTCGCTGCCGCCGTGGTGGTGCTGCTCGTCGTCCTGATCGTGATCATTCCGCTGTCGCTGATCGGGGCGGCGCTGGCGCAGCAGGCGACCGGTGTCTACGCACAGGCGCAGTCCGGCCAGCTGGATATCGGGCAGTACTTTCAGAAGATGATGGAGGCGCTGCCCACCTGGGTGGTCGACCTGCTCAACAGGTTCGGTCTCGGCAGCCTGGCCGGGCTGAAGGACAGGCTGTCCGCCGTGCTGCTGCGCGGCAGCCAGATGATCGCAGGTCAGGCCCTCAACATCGGCCAGGGAACCTTCGAGTTCTTCGTCAACCTGTTCCTCATGCTGTATCTGCTGTTCTTCCTGCTTCGCGACCAGGACGCATTGTCGGAGCGCATCGCGACCGCCATTCCGCTGCGGACCGAGCAACGCAATGCACTGCTGCACAAGTTCACGGTCGTCATCCGCGCGACCGTGAAGGGCAATCTGGTCGTGGCGCTGGCGCAGGGCGCGCTGGGCGGTCTGATCTTCTGGTTCCTCGGCATCACCGCGCCGCTGCTATGGGCCGTCGTGATGGCGTTCCTCTCACTGCTTCCGGCGGTCGGAGCAGGGCTGGTGTGGTTTCCGGTCGCGCTCTATCTGCTGGCCACCGGAGCGATCTGGCATGGTGTGATCCTGATCGCCTATGGCGCGCTGGTCATTGGCCTCGTCGACAATCTGCTGCGTCCCATCCTCGTCGGCCAGGACACCAAGATGCCTGATTATGTCGTGCTGATCTCGACCCTGGGCGGGATCGAGGCGTTCGGCCTCAACGGCTTCATCATCGGCCCGGCGATGGCGGCGATGTTCATCGCGATCTGGAGCATGTTCTCCGACGCACGACGCGACGGGGCGTTCGTGCAGGAGACCCCGCCCGGGCCGGGATGAAGGCGCGCGGTGCACGATTCGGTGGTCATGGCAAGCCCCAGGGGATCTGGCTGCCTTCCGTCCGGACCGGCCGGGGCAGCGATCGAGCCCGAACGCGCTATCGTTCCTGGCGCGCGCCCCGGAAAGACCCGGAGGAGGCACAGCAACGCCTCATTGACGCAGCAATTCAGGGGGGGATTAACGGAACGTAATCCGCCATCTCCTAGCAATGAGGAGGCTGGCGGGTTACCTTACACAGATCCGCCCTGTGCGCTCTCTTACTCGCTCCTGACGGGCGTAGACGTCCCAGACTCCTCTTCCAGACCGGTTCATCGCCAGGGCGCATGATGAACCATTTGGCTTCGACCACGGTTAGACCAGCGAAGGCGCATGGTTTCGAACTCCTGCAGCCGGTTCGGCGGTGCTCAGGGGGCAATTGGCGCGCGGTCGCGACATGCGCGATCGCCAAGAACACAAGGTGGAGACGACATTGCAATTCGATCAGCCAGTCGCGATGGCGGCTGTGCAGCCCAAGGACTCCGCACCCCCACGTACTGGCCATGACCAAGGCCGCGCGACGGCCGATGCCCGGTACTGGATGCAGATTCTCAGCAACTACCGCACGCCCAGCCGCATGCGCAGCATCGTCGAACTGGTGATCACGGCGGTGCCGCTGGTGGCGTTGTGGACGGCAGCCTGGTTCGCGTTCTCGCTCGGCCATGCCTGGGCGTCGTTGCTGATCGCGATTCCGGCCGGCGGCTTTCTGGTGCGTCTGTTCATGATCCAGCATGATTGCGGCCATGGCACGTTCTTCGCTGGGCGCCAGGCGAACGACTGGGTCGGCCGCGTGCTGGGCGTGCTGACCTTGACGCCGTACGACTGGTGGCGGCGCGCCCATGCGATCCACCACGCCACCAGCGGCAATCTCGACCGCCGCGGCATCGGCGATATCGATACGTTGACGGTGCGCGAATATCAGGCGCTGTCGGCCTTCGCGCGGCTGCGCTACCGGCTTTACCGCCACCCCCTGGTGATGTTCGTGGCCGGGCCCGCTTATTTGTTCTTCCTGCAGCACCGCCTGCCGTTCGGCTTCATGCGCGCCGGCTGGTCGCCCTGGATCAGCACGATGGCCACCAATCTCGGCATCGCCCTGGTCGTCGCCGGACTGATGTGGCTGATCGGCATCCAGGCCTTCCTGGTCGTGCATCTGCCGATCATGCTGCTCGCCGCCATGGCCGGCGTCTGGCTGTTCTATGTCCAGCATCAGTTCGAGCACACCGTCTGGGAGCGGGACGGGCGCTGGACGCAGCAGCAGGCCGCGCTTTACGGCAGCTCGCATTACGATCTGCCGGCCTGGCTGCACTGGCTCACCGCCAATATCGGCATCCACCACGTCCATCATCTGTCGAGCCGGATTCCCTACTACCGGCTGCCGGTCGTGCTGCGCGATCATCCCGAGCTGCGCGAGATCGGCCGCATCACGCTGCCCGAAAGCCTGCGCTGTGTCCGGCTGGTGCTGTGGGACGAAGCGCAAAGCCGCCTGGTATCCTTCCGCGACGCCAGGGCTGCGAGGCGATAAAACCGTACAGCCTCGCCATCGTCGTTCGGGGCAGGGCTATTGCATATGGAGGTCGACGTGTTGCGCCCAGGCGTTTCCACGTCGTCATGGCCGGGCGTGTCCCGGCACCCACCTGGTCCGGCGCCCTCGCGACGATGTGGATGCCCGGCCTTCGCCGCGCCGAAGCGGCTTCGACCATGCAGGCGGGACAAGCGCCGCATGACGGCGCAACTCATTGGCAGGCGTTTCGCGCCACGCTTGCTCCATGCGACAGATGCGACCGCACTTTATTCCGGGCAGGGCCGCAGGCCTTGACGCCGGAATCCGAGATTGTCGCGCGTCCATCGGCGTCGCCGTCATCCGACGCGGCTGCGCAAGAACTCATGACCAAGACATGTAAATTTCGCAGACGCCGCGCAGACGTGCTCCAGCGTTCTTAAGTCATCTCGCTTCGCTCGCGATGACGTGGACTTTGTGCAGTGCTCCGCCTTCGGCAGGTTGTCGGCGAGGTGGCGTAGCTCAAATGGTCGTGAAGCTCCCGCGACGATCAAGTGCTTCTGTCCTGCACATGCCGGAATTTGCTCGGAGGTCAATGGGATCTCCGTCTGCGGCACCGGGGTCTAAGGAGCGCTGCGGGGCGCTGTCGCGCTCTTGCCTTTCGGGCGATTGTCATTCTATTTAAGAACGAAACTGTGTCGTTTTATAATGCGGGCGTGCAGGCAGCTGCGCGGGTTCAAAGGAAATCGATCCATGTCAGTCGGAGAAGACCGGGCCTTCGGCATTGCGCCTTCGAACCCATTCGTCCTCGCGTTCGCCTATCTGCGCGATGCTGCCGAACGCAGCGTGTTGTTCTGGGACGTCATGCGTCAGCGCGCCGACGAACATCGCAAGCGCAGCCTGCAGACGGCGCCGCACGTTCTCGACTACGCGTTCGAGATTCTCCGGGACGGACGCAATTTCGAACGCCCGGTCAATTACGCCCTGCTTCGAATCGTCCCGCCAGCGGGGGAGGAGATCAGCACCACGCGCCGGCCTTTTGTCGTCATCGATCCACGCGCCGGGCACGGTCCGGGGATCGGCGGCTTCAAGGCCGACAGCGAAATCGGCGAGGCCCTGAGGGCAGGGCATCCCTGCTATTTCGTGGGGTTCACGGCCGACCCGATGCCCGGCCAGACCATCGAGGACATCGTTCGGGCCGAAGCAGTCTTCCTGGAGCACGTCATCTCCTTGCATCCCGACGCCGATGGAAAGCCGTGCGTGATCGGCAACTGCCAGGCCGGCTGGGCTGTGATGATCCTGGCGGCGCTTCGGCCCGAGCTCTTCGGGCCGATCATCATCGCGGGCGCCCCATTGTCCTATTGGGCGGGCGTGCGCGGCAGGAATCCGATGCGGTACTCCGCAGGCCTGCTCGGCGGCAGCTGGCTGACCGCTTTCACCAGCGACATGGGGGGCGGCAAGTTCGACGGCAGCTGGCTGGTGCAGAACTTCGAAAACCAGAATCCAGCGAATACGCTCTGGAGCAAACAATACAACGTCTATTCGAAGATCGACACCGAAGCATCGCGCTATCTCGACTTCGAGCGTTGGTGGGGCAGACATGTGAACCTCAACGCCGAAGAAATGCAGTTCATCGTCGACAAGTTGTTCGTCGGCAACAGGCTTGCTGCCGGCCACATCCGGACCTCCGAGGGCAATGCAGTCGATCTGCGCAACATCCGCTCGCCGATCGTTGTCTTCTGTTCGAAAGGCGACAACATCACGCCGCCGCAGCAGGCATTGGGATGGATCCTGGATCTCTACAGCGACGTCGATGAGATCAGATCCTACGGTCAGACCATCGTCTACACGGTCCACGAAACCGTGGGCCATCTCGGAATCTTCGTGTCCAGCGGCGTCGCCAAGAAGGAATACCGCGAGTTCGCCGGAAATATCGACCTGATCGATCTGCTGCCGCCCGGTCTCTACGAGGCGACGTTCGAGCACGCCGACGATGCCGCAGACGCGGCGCTCGTTTGCGGCGACTGGGTCATGCATTGCCGGGAGCGAACGCTCGACGACATCAGGGCCATGGGCGGCAATACGAGCGATGACGAGCGGCGCTTTGCCACCGTCGCCCGTGTGTCGGAGATCAACCTGTCGCTCTATCGGACCTTCGTCCAGCCCGCGATCAGAGCATCGATGACGCCACAGGCCGCCGAGTGGCTTCGCCAGGTTCATCCGCAGCGCATGCAATACGCGCTTTTCAGCAATCTGAATCCGTTGATGAAGCCCATTGCCGAGCTTGCCGAGCAGATTCGAACGCACCGCTCTCCGGTATCTGCCGACAATCCCTTCCTGCTGGCGCAGGAGGCCGTCTCCGGGCAGATCGTGTCCGCGCTCGACGCTTGGCGCGACCACCAGGAGAAGCTCAGTGAATCGATCTTCCTGGCTGTTTACGGTTCACCCGTTCTGCAGGCCGCCGTCGGAATCGATCGCACGGCCGCTTGGTCCAATCGTCCGGAGGAATCGCCGCTGCATCGCGAGCTGCTGCAACTGCGTGCCGCCGAGCTGAGGTCGCACATCTCGAGCGGCGGTCTGCTTGAGGCGGCCATTCGAGGGCTGATCTTCGTCGGGATGGCCCAGGAAGGCATCGACGAGCGCGCTCTCCACGCGCTGCGGCTGATCCGCCCGCGCACGGAAGGTGCGCTGCTGACGCTGGCTCAATTCAAGGCGATGGCGCGCGAACAGTTTGACCTGCTGCTTCTGGATCAGGAAGCGGCGCTTGCCGCAATTCCGGGACTGCTGCCGGCTGATGCCGGCCAGCGGAGCGAGAGCCTTGCGGTCATCCGCGACATCGTCAGCGCAGGCGGTGAGGTGACGCCGGAGGCTGGCAGGCGGCTGGCCCGGGTCCAGCAGCTGTTTGGGGCGGTCGGAACGAATTGAGCAGAGGAAGGAGCGATCCATGTCGGTGGCAGATACCGCGTCCTGGGACGGCAGCAGCCATATCGGCGGAACGTCGACGGCGACGGCCGTGCACGAAGCTGGAGGAAAGCGCCGGATGAGCACGGCCCGCGACGTCATGACCACTGCCGTCGTATCGGTCTTCGCGGACACGCCGGTCCGCGAGATTGCGAGGCTGCTCCTCGGCCAGGGCATCAGCGCGGTGCCCGTGGTCGATGCTGAAGGTTTGCCGCTCGGGATGGTCAGCGAAGGCGACCTGATGGGGCGAAACGATCTGGAGCGGGTGGCGGGCACAGAGTGGTGGCTTCAGCTGCTGGCCGGGCAGGAGGAGGTGCATCGTGATTGGCCGGCCAGCGCGCATGTCCTGGCGAGAACCGCCCGCGATGTCATGTCGGCACCGGTTGTTGCAGTCGGGGAGGATACCAGCGTTCCCGAGATCGCGCGGCTCTTGACGGCCCACCGGATCAAGCGCGTACCGGTCGTCCGCGACGGCCGCATCGTCGGCATTGTCAGTCGCGCCAACCTTCTCGCCGTGCTGTTGTCACAGGAGGAGACCGCGATGTCCCGGCACGAGAACGGGGTGCTATCACGCGCCCTTGCCAGTCTCGACGGGCAGTTTCTGCATCGCCGCCGACCAGCCGAAGCCCCTGAGGCGCGGCGCCCCGTCAGCCGATCGGAGGAGGAGCTCCCGCTGGCGGCGGACTTCCGGGATCTGGTGGACGAATTCGAGCGCCATGAGGGGGAACAGCGCAATGCCCTTCGCGAGGCAGCCGCCGCACAGCGCCGGCAGCAGGTGAAGGACTTGATTGATCGGCATATTTCCGACGACAAATGGCGAACCCTGCTCCACCTCGCGCGCGAAGCAGCGCATCGCGGCGAGAAACAGCTCATGCTGTTGCGTTTTCCGAGCGGGCTCTGCATCGACGGTGGCCGCGCTGTCAACGTTGCCGAGCCGGGCTGGAATGCGACGTTACGCGGCGCAGCAGCAGAGATGTATCTGCGCTGGGAGCGGGATCTGAAACCGCATGGCTTTCGGCTGACTGCGAGCGTGCTCGAATTTCCCGATGGCCTCCCGGGCGACATTGGGCTGTTTCTGATCTGGGGAGACACGCAGGAGTGACCGGACCGGACTCCTAATGGCGGTCATGCGCATCAAAACCCGTACAGTCGCGCCGGATTGTCGACCAGGATCTTCTTGCGGATCGTGGCGTCCGGGGCCCACACCGGCAGCTGGTTCATCAGGCGGCCGTCGTCGATCGCGTAGAACGGCCGGACGTCCGTCACCTTCAATTCGGGATGCGGCGAGGAATCCGGATGCGGCCAATCTGTGCCCCAGACGATGCGGTCGGGGTTGGCTGCGATCAACGCCTGCGCAAACGGGATCACGTCGGCGTAGTCGGGGCCGCGGGTCGAGGCGCGGTAGGCGCCGGAAATCTTGACATAGGCCTTGCCACTGCGGACGAGATCAAGGAGGTCGGCGAAGCCGGTCTGCTCGAGGCCGAGTTCGGCCTGCGCACCGCCAAAATGATCGAACACCGCCGGGACCGGCGACTGCATCACGAGATCCTTGATGGCTGCGATCATTGGCGTGTTGGTGTAGAGCTGGACGTGCCAGCCGCGCGCTTTCATGCGCTCGACCGCGGCCTGGAAGCGGGCGCGTCCGACATTGGGATCGTTGATGCCGCCGGTCGCAAGGTTGAGACGGATGCCGCGGAAGCCGTCCGCGTTCATCGTATCGAGTTGTGCCTCGGTCGTCTTGTCGTCGATCACGGCGACGCCGCGGGCGTCGTTGCCGCGCGCCTTCATGCCGAACAATGTCGCTGAATTGTCCGTGCCGTAGACGCTCGGCGAGACGATGACGACGCGCTGGATGTGCAGAGCCTTGTGCAACGCGGCCATCTCCTCGGGCGACGCCGGCTCCGGCGTGTAGACGCGGGTGGCGGCGAACGGAAATTTTTCGGGATCGCCGTGGATGTGGGTGTGACAATCGCAGGCGCCGGCCGGAACGTCGAAGTCGACGGGTGTCGCGGGTTGCGAAGGCTTGGCGCGGGCTGTGGTGGTCATCGTCACTCCGGCGGCGAGCGAGGCCAGCAGCAGGCTGCGGCGGTTGAGCATGGTGATCCTCCCCGGATGTCGCGCGTGCGTTGCGGGTGACGCGCGTGATGTCGAAGGATGAGCGTGAACCGGCGCGGCGCAGGGGGCAAGAGCGAAGACGCGGGCCGAGAAACTCGGCCCGCTCGCGAATGGCCCTTGATGACGATCGCTACTGCCCCGAGGGCGTGCGCAGGCCGTGCCAGGCGTCACGAACCTGATGGTAGTGAACCTCCGGCAGATAATCGGGCGTGTTCAGGTTGAGATTCTTGACGTCGAGCCGGCCGATCGCGCTCAGCAGCGTGTAGGAGGCGATGACGCGGTCGCGCTGGGCGCCGATCAGGCGCGCCTTGGCCTGGATCAGATCGGCCTGCGAGTTCAGCACATCGACGGTGGTGCGCTGGCCGCCTTGCGCCTCGCGCGAGACGCCCTGCAGCGCGACGGTCGCGGCTTTGACCTCGGCCTCGGAGGCGCTGACCGCAACCTTGGCGCCTTCATTGGCCACCCAGGCGCTGATCACGGCGGTGCGCGCCTGGTTGCGCACCTGGTCGAGGACGAGACGGCTCTGCGCCGCGACCTCCTTGGCCTGGCGGGTCTGCGAGGCGGCCGTGCCGCCATCATAGATCGGTGCGGTGACGTTGCCGAGGATCGAGGCTTGGTCGGTCCCGAACGTGCCGAGCGTCTGGTCCGAATCGCGGCTGCGGCTGACGCTGCCCTGCACGGTCACGCTCGGCAGCAGGGCGCCCTCGGCAACCTTGATGGCCGTCGAAGCCACGTCGACGTCGAAGCTCGCCGCGGCCACGGCCGGGTTCTCTTTGTTGGCCAGGGCGATCGCGTCTTCGCGACTGCGCGGCAGCAGGCGATCGACCGGATCCGCGGCGCGCAATTGGCCGGGCGCCATGCCGATCACTTGCGCGTAAGTCGCCTGGCTGATCGCGAGATTGACCTCGGCGGCGTTGAGATCGGAGAGTCCGCGGGACAGCCGGGCCTCGGCTTGGGATGCATCGGTCGGCGTCACGTCGCCGGCATTGAGACGGCGCTGCGTCACCGCCAGGGTTTCGCGCAGGAATGCGACGTTCGAGCGCTGCGCCTCGACCAGCGACTGGTTCGCCAGCACGTTGGTATAGGCGGTCACGGCATCGAGCAGGATGCCCTGGCCGACATTGCGCAGCGCCTCGCGTCCCGACTGCACCTGGAGCTCGGCCACCCGTACGCTGTTGGCGGTTCTAAACCCGTTGAAGAGGGTCTGTGTGACGGTCAGCCCGATGGTCCAGGGCTTCAGCGTCTGGCTCTGAATCGCGTTGGTCGGAAGCAGATTGCGCACCGCCTGCAGGCCGGCCCCGAGAGTCGCGACAAGCTGGGGGCGGTAACCCGCCAGCGCCTGCGGTACGTTCTCATCGGTTCCGCGCTGCCGGGCGCGCTCGGCATTGAGGGCCGGGTTGGTCTGGTAGGCCTTGGCCAGCGCGGCGGCGAGATCCTCGGCGCGGGACGGCGAGCACAAGGCGACGACGCCCGTCGCGATGGCCAAGCCAATGCCGAACCGCCGCGTCCTCCCGGTGAATTGCTTGCCCCGACCCACCATCTGACACCGCCGCGCCTCATGACCTTAACCGGTTGTTTACCTGTTTAGGGCGGACGGCTGCCACACACAAACCATCGGTGTGGATTCGGGTTGGCTTTTCCATGGTTTGTTGTGGCGGTCTCGCCACAGACCGCCATGCGGGACCACGCAAATACATGCGATCAGGTCAGCCGATAGCGCCATCGCTTCATGCTGTTGTAAGCGAGGCATGATGCGCGGCCAAAACCGCGAGACGCGCCGCACGCGGAGGCTGCGAATCGCACCGGCCTGTCGCGAGCCATTGGCGACTTGCCCGCCTTGTATCTCTCCGCGTCCTCGCAAGGAGACATCGATGTGCGTCGAAAGGTGCTCTGCGGCTGAGGGAGCAGGGGGTGACAACTGATCACATCCCCCGCCGTCCTCAGACCAGCTCGCTCCGCCTCATCACGACGAGGCGGGCGTCTGCAGCGCTGCTCTCAGCGGTTCTTGTTGACCGGCTTGCGCTTCTCGATGAACGCGGCCATGCCTTCGGCGCGATCCTCGAGCGCGAAGGTGGCGTGAAACAGGTTGCGCTCGACATTCATGCCTTCCGAGAGCGGAGTTTCGAAGGCGCGGTTCACGGCTTCCTTGGCCATGGCCGCCGCCGGGCGCGACATCGACGCGATCTTCTCGGCCGCGGCCATCGTCTCTTCCATCAGCCGGTCCGCCGCCACGACGCGGCTGACGAGGCCGGAGCGCTCCGCTTCCGCCGCATCCATCATGCGGCCGGTCAGGCAGAGGTCCATCGCCTTGGCCTTGCCGATGGCGCGCGTCAGGCGCTGGGTACCGCCGATGCCGGGGATGGTGCCGAGCGTGATTTCCGGCTGGCCGAATTTCGCGGTGTCGGCCGCGATGATGAAGTCGCACATCATCGCGAGCTCACAGCCGCCGCCGAGGGCGTAGCCGGCCACCGCCGCGATGGTCGGCTTGCGGCAGCGCGCGACCCGGTCGCCGCCAATCGCGGTGAAGTCGCTCGAGAACATGTCGATGAAGCTCTTGGGCTGCATCTCCTTGATGTCGGCGCCGGCGGCAAAAGCCTTCTCACTGCCGGTGATCACGATGCAGCCGATGGCGTCGTCGGCCTCGAGGTCGTCGACGGCCGCGGCAATCTCGCGGAAAACGCCGAATGACAGCGCATTGAGCATCTTGGGCCGGTTCAAGGTAATGACCCCGACCGCGCCTTTGCCTTCGACGATGATGTGCTCGTAAACGCTCATGATCCTACCCCGCAAATCGAAACAGCGGGCAATGTGCCCGCTGGTGGGTTGCGCATCAAGTAGGAGCAGCGCCGCGCGGCGTCTCAGATCATGAACATCCGCGCCGCCGAGCCCAAGGTGAGCAGGGTGCCACAGGCGATGAAGATCTTGCCGATGATCGAGGCCTTGTCCCAGCCCGAACTGTCGTCATTGCTGACCGTCACGAGGTTCACGGTGACCGGCTCGGCCTGGGCCGGCTCGGCTGATGCCGCGTCGGTAGCCTGCGTCATCGGTGCGGGCGGCGCCTCCGCCTGTGGCGCAGGGGACACCTCCTGCTTGGCCGGCGCGCTCGTGTCAGACCCGACCGGAAGGAACGGGCTGAAAGTCTGAGTTTCGGCCGCGCGCGCCAATCCAGTGCCGGTGAGGCTGAGTACGAGCGCGGCGGCAATGATCAATGCTGAACGTCCACTGGCTTGGATCGTCATCGTCGGCCTTCTCCCCGTCCCGCCAGCCCAGCCGAGAGTGAGACCCCGACAGATGTCGAGAACGGGGCAGAACTTGGGTATCTTCCTGCCGCCCGAGGCAAAAGCAGGGCGAGGCCGCAATCATGCTGGCCCGCCCTCGATGATATGGCCCAGTGCCCGATCCTGCTCCGTGCAATTCGGTGCTATGGAAGCAGGGTTGAGACTTGCGTGCGGCCATGATCTGGGTATGGCGGAACTCGGCTGGTTCCATGGCTGCGCAGGTGATCACGAATTCGTGAATGTCTCGGCGGCGGAGTAACAGCGCGCGACGACGGGCGAATAATCGGGGGTGGAAGCGTCAGGTGCGCGAGCGTGACGACGAGTGGACGGCCTGGATGCGCCAGGCCATCGCCGGAGACGATGAGGTCTATCATCGGTTGCTGAAGGCGATCACGCCGGTGCTGCGCGCAGCTTCACGGCGCGGGCTTTCGCGCGCCGGTCAGCCCGTCGATCAGGCCGAGGACATCGTGCAGGACATTCTGTTGGCGGTTCACCTCAAGCGGCACACCTGGGACGTCGATGCGCCGTTCGCCCCATGGCTGTTCGCGATCGCGCGCAACAAGCTGATCGACGCGCTGCGGCGGCGCGGCCGGCGGGTGTTCGTCGACATCGACGATTTCAGCGAGACGCTGGCCGACACGCCGCCCGCGCCGACCGTCTCTGCCGGCGAGGTCGAGGCGCAATTGAAGACGCTGCCGCAGCGTCAACGCGACGTGCTGCAGTCGATCGCCGTGGAGGCGAGTTCGATCAAGCAGACGGCGGAAAAATTTTCGATGACCGAGGGCGCGGTGCGCGTGGCGCTGCATCGCGCGCTCGCCAGCCTCACGGCCAAGCTACGGGACAATTGAGCCATGGACACCGATCAGCTTATCCGCTCGCTCGCGGCCGACAATGCCCAACGGGCGCAGCCCGTGGGCATCGTGCTGGCGCTGGCGCTGATGGCGGCGACGCCGGTCTCGACCGCGATGCTGCTCATCGGCCTCGGCATCCGGCCCGACATCTGGCTCGCGGTGCGCAATCCGTTCTTCGATCTCAAATTCGTGGTGACCACCGCGCTGGCTATTCCGGCGCTTATCATCAGCCTGCATCTGTCGCGGCCCGAAGCGTCGCTCCATGGCTGGAGCTGGCTCCTGATCGCGCCGGTCCTGGTCCTCGTCGGCGGCATCGTGGCGGAGATGATGGTGCCGCAGCGCGCGCCGATGATGGCGCGGCTGGTCGGCCATAACTCGATGCTGTGCGTCAGCGCGATTCCCGTCTTGTCGCTGCCGCTGCTGGCGGCCGCGCTGTTCGGGCTGCGCCATGGCGCACCGTCGCGCCCGGCGTTGGCCGGTGCGATCGCCGGCCTGGTTTCGGCGGGACTGGCCGCGACGCTCTATGCCGCGCACTGCACCGACGATTCGCCGCTGTTTGTCGCCACCTGGTACACGATCGCGGCGCTGGTCGTGGCCGGCCTCGGCGCCGGGATCGGTGCGCGGGTGCTGCGTTATTGATGCACGAGAGCTAGATCATGATGCGTTTCCACGGAAACGCATCATGATCTTTCCTCTTTGTTTGAGCATGATCTTTTCGGAAAACCGGTTTCCACTTGTCCGGATCATGCTCTTGAGCGATCAGGCCTGTGCAGGCGTTGCGGCATCCTGAACCCGATGGAAGCGCAGCACCTGTTGTGCCGTCGACGGCCTGAGGCGCTCGTAAGTGGCCTTGCTGGCGACGAGGTCAGTTGGTCCTGTGCCGGCGAGCTCATCCCGCATCAGGATGATCGACTTGACCGTCGGCCAAGACAGGCCTGCCACCTTGGCGAGGATCATCACGCCTTCGGCGCGGCTCTCCACCATGATGCTTTCGGCGACCGCGACCGGGACGTTGGCCATCGCTGCGACCGCGGCATTGGCCTCGTCGAACTTCCGGCTTTCGGTGAACTGGGCGACGAGCTGATCGTCCAGCCGGCCATCGGCGTGCAGCGACCGGATCAGCCGATGTGCAATTTCCGTCTGGCTGGTCAACGCCACCGTCGCCGAGCGGGCACGGCGGCCCGCGGTCCTCACCGCCTGGGAGACTTCCTGCGCCAGTTTGGGGTTCGCCGTTTCCAAACGCGCGCGGACCGCCGCGGAAGCCTTGGCCACAAGCTTCAGAAAGAGGTGGCGCGGCAGATCAGGCCGCAACGCGAGACATGCAGCCAGATCGCCATCCTGTGCGGCGCGATCCAGGAGCGCGTCGACGCTGCGTTCCGACAGATCGGCGCCGGGATTGCTGACGGTGCTGTGGACGACCTCGTCATTGCCGCGCCGGAGCAGGATGTCGGTCACGGCGCGGCTCAGCACCCGGCGGATGGAAATCGCGAGCAGATGCGCCTGGCTCTTGGTCTGGGCGGTCCTGATCAGCGCGGCCTCATCGAGCCGTTCCGATTTCGATAGTATCGGACCGGCGACCTCGATGGCATCGTCATCGGCCAGCCGGGCGAGCGTTTTCGGCGGTGCGCAGTCGATCGGTGCCAGCCGGCTGGCGAGCAGGGCGCGCGCCGATGTTTCGATATGCGCGATCAGGCATTCGAAGACGTCGTCGAACAGCGCGACCTGGTCGTCGGCGAAGTCTGGTGCGCCGTCGATGAACAGGTCGGTGACCTTGCGCAGGGTCTCGACACGACGCGCGACGGTGCCGTTCGCGAGCGTGTCCTGCAGCTCGTCCAGCAGGCTCTCATTGGGCGCTGGCTTGCCACTCATCCCGGCGCGCTCCCGTCAGGCGCGGGTGACGCGATTGCGTCCCTGGGCCTTCGATGCGTAGAGCGCACGATCGGCGCGGGACAACAGCGACTCGGTGGTCTCGTCGCCGCGCGAGGTCGCAACGCCGGCCGAGAATGTCACCTGCAGGCCGGCCGAGAATGCGCTCCAGTCGAGATCGGCGATGATCTGGCGCAGGCGCTCGGCGAGCCGGCAGGCCGGGTCTAATGGTGCGCCGGGCAGGACAAGCAGGAACTCCTCGCCGCCATAGCGGCCGAACCGATCGCTGCTGCGGATATTGGCGAACATCGTGATGGCAAAGGTGCGCAGCACGTCGTCGCCGGTCGGATGGCCGTGCTCGTCATTGATGCGCTTGAACCAATCGAGGTCGATCAGCATCACCGAGCATGGCTTGCCGGTCTGCCGCGACCGCGTCAGCTCCTCCTCGAGCACATGCATGATGGATCGCCGGTTGAGCGCGCCGGTGAGCTCATCGAGCTCGGCAAGCTCCTCGATCCGGCGATACGCCTCTTTCAGCTTCAGGCCGCGCTGATACAAGGACTCGCGCAGCGAACTCGAGAAGATGCCGAGGAACATGCAGCCGGCGATCGTCAGCACGAACACCAGCAGCGTGGCGAGCCGCTCCAGCGCACCGCCAGTGGGCATGCCGAGCGGCTTGTCGGTCAGCAGGAACAGTCCGGCGAGGCCGAGCGCCAGGAAGGTCCAGCAGATCGCGGTCTGGCGCGGCGTCGCCCGGAGCGAGCTGAAGCCGACGACGAGGTAGAGCGTGCACAGGAACACGATGCTGACCTCGGGTGCGACGTAGCAGAAGGCCACCGTGAACATCATGCTCACGATCGACTGCGGAACGACCAAATAGTGGTCCCTGAAGCGCTCGTTGAAGCCGCTCTCCGACAACAAGGTCCACAGCGCGACGGTGGCTAGTCCGATGGCTGCGTAGACCGGCGCGATCGAGGCCGGCACGGTGCCGGCCTGCGCGTAGATCAGGAGGATGACGGCATCGATCAGGTAGCAGCCCGCGATCATGGCATAGATCTGCCGCCGCTGGCCGACGCGGCGAGCGCGAACGTCGCGAGACGGCGGCGGCTTGACGCCGCGCGTGTCGGCAACGATCGAAGGTGAAAGAGGCGGTGCCGTCGTGCCCATGTGCTCGCAATTCGTCGTCGCTGGCTGAAAATCTACGTGGGAAAGCCTTTAACTTTGGTATCTATGCACGTGTGGTGATGCGGTGGCGACGAACCGCCGCCGCGCGCCGCGACCGCAAAATCACGGGCTTTTCGTCGTGTGAGCCTCAGCGAACCCGGTGTCGGTCAGGAGCTGTCGACATCGACGCTTGATCGGCACTTGGAGCCGGAGGCCGGAAGGTAGCGGAGGGGTATGAGCGACGATGGGTCTGAACAGGGGATGCGAGAACGCGCCGGCCGGGGTGCGCCGGGAGACCGCATGTCGGACGGCGGAACTGTGCGCCAGCTCACAGTCAGGGACGTATGTTTCCGGTATTTTGAAGAATTTTGCGGTTGAATTCGAACCGCGTCCTCATTCCTCCAGACCAACCTTGCGAGACGGCCATTGAGCGTGACAGCGGCGGCGTCGGATGAAGCCCTGATGGCCAGGATCGCCCAAGGCGATCGGCTCGCCATGCAGGTGCTGTATGGCCGGCACCATGTCAGGGTGTACCGTTTCGGGCTCCGGCTCGTACGGGACGAACAGGTGGCGGAAGACCTCATCAGCGAGGTCTTCCTGGATGTGTGGCGTCAGGCCGGCAAGTTCGAGGGCCGTTCTGCCGTCTCGACATGGCTGCTGGCGATCACGAGATTCAAGGCGCTGTCGGCACTTCGGCGCCGCAAGGACGTTGAGCTGGAAGACGAGGCCGCGAACGCGATCGAGGATACGTCCGATGATCCGGAAATCGCGGTCCAGAAGAAGAATACCGGGGAAGCCCTGCGCAAGTGCCTGACCGCGCTTTCGCCTGACCACCGGGAGATCGTCGATCTCGTCTACTACCACGAGAAGTCCGTGGAGGAGGTGGCCGAGATCGTCGGAATTCCGGAGAATACCGTCAAGACGCGCCTGTTCTATGCGCGCAAGAAATTGGCCGAACTCCTGAAGGCGGCCGGCATTGAGCGAGGCTGGCCATGATGGCTTTGAGCAACAAGATGCTGGACCACGAGCCCAGTGAAATCGAACTGCTGCTGCCCTGGTATGCCGCCGGCACGCTGAACGCGCGCGACATGCGCCGGGTCGAGGAGGCGCTCGCCAGCGATCCCGATCTCGCGCGTCAATATGCCGAGATCCAGGGCGAATATGCCGAGACCATTGCCCTCAATGAAACCCTCGGGGCGCCGTCGATGCGGGCGATGCAGAAGCTGTTCGCCGCGATCGATGCGGATCCGACGCAGAAGCCGGCCGTCGCGCCCGGCATCGGCGCCCGTCTTCTGGCGTTCTTCGAGAGCCTTTCGCCGCGCACATTGGCCTGGACGGTCAGCCTCGGCGGTTTGCTGGTGCTGATCCAGGCCGGGGTCATCGGCGCGGTGCTGATGCGGTCGCAGGTCGCGAGCTTTGAGACGGCCTCGCTCAGCCAGGACAAGCTCGTCGCCAATGAGCCCATGAGCAAGTCAGCTCCCGCCCTGCCAGGTGCCAGCGCGCCTGCCCCAAGGATGGCCGCGCCGCCGCCGAGCCCCGCCGCACCAGCTGCGGCCGACCGGGCCGAGAGCATGGCCCGCTCGCGGGTGGCCGAGGCGCCGGCGCCGGCGGCTCCGCTGATCCGCGGCCTCGGACCACAGGTGGCTGCATCGGCGGCGCCCGCCTATGCGCTGGTTCGGTTCGCGCCGGATGCGCGGATGGCCGACATCACGGCGCTGCTCGATTCCTACCAGGGAACGATCGTCGAGAGCGCAAGAGGCGGGACCTTCAAGCTGCAGCTCGGCGACCGACCGTTGTCCAAGGCCGAAGCGGACGGCCTCATCGGTCGGCTGGCGCGGGAGAAGATCGTCAGCCTTGCGGTGGCCGCTCAATAGGCCGGCTCAATAGGTCGGGGCGAGACGTTGCGGCATCGGCCGAGGGCCGCAAACAGATCGTCAACGTTTTCGTGAACGTTCGGGAATTTTCCGCCTCGCTTTGAACGTGCCCGGCGGCGCCCTCGACAGAACGAATGTGGGAGCGGTGATCCCTCTCCCCAAAGCTATATAAGGCGCGAGCGCCCATCCACCCCAAGCGCCCATATGGCTCGAGCCGTCCGGTTGTCCCCCCGGACGGCTCTTTCATTTGCCCCCGACGGCTTGAGTCTGAGCTCGTCCGATGTGCCGGGGTGTAGCGGTCTCAAGCGCGGTGCTCACCGTGCAGGACAATCCGGACGCGCCTTGATCTCGGAGAGCAGGCGTCTGCTGAAATCCGGCTCAGAGAATGGCTCCATGCCGGCTCCGGGGGTGAAGGTGAATTCGCCAAAGAACACTTGTCCTGCCTTTTCATAGAGATCGACTCTGACAAAATCGAATGGTCGGGACAGGTCCTGTGCGGCGTGACAAAGCGCCTCAAACTGTTTGGGTCTGACCCATGTTGTCGTCGGCTTGAAAGCGCCCAAGGTCAGGTTGAGCGGCTCGAAGTCGGGAGGTGAGAGCAGAATGCGCTCGTGCTCGATAAATCGATTGGCGTCGACCTGAACGAAGAGAATGCGTCCAAAGCTACAGAAGAATTTGAAATCGCGCAGGTCCGAACCGTGTTCGGCGATGTTTTCTTCAATGATGATTTTGCGTTCCAGCGGCGCGTACTGACTTTCGCGAAAACTGTAGAAATAATTGTAGCGCCCGGCGCGATAGAGCTTCGTGAGATCGGGGCGGGCGTCCAGGAATTCCGTCGCTGCTGAACCGTGTGTCGGTTTGGCGACGAAATGCCGTCCCAGATACGGTCCCATGGCCTCCGTAAAGCGATCGATGCTCATGCCTCGGATCGGGATGACCGCGACCGTTTCGGCAGCCTTGATTGCGGGATGGAGCTTGCTCGCTTCAAGTTTTGCAAACTCCTTGTCGACGCATCGAAGCTGTGTGCTGCTCCAGCTGCCGCGGCTCATCCGATCGACCAGGAAATCATGATAGTCCGCCTCCGGATCCTGCGGCGGCCTTGGCCGCCGGCCGAACACGCGGTTGAAATGTCGGGCAATGAAGATCGCGTTGATCGGGGCGACGTTGGGCGCCAAGCGGCTGGCGTAATGTTCAATTCGTGACATGGCGCAATTCCGGTTCAAGGAGCCTGTGCTCCTTGCCAACATCGCCAGGACCGACCTTTGGGGTCTCGGGGTCAAAGGCCTGGGTAGTCGCTCCAAAAGGTTTGACGCTCAAACGCAACGATGAACTGCGCGCAGCCAGCTGCTTTCGACACTGGGGAGTGATTGATCACGGAGCTCGCATCGGGCGGCCGAGTTCGGGGCAATTCGAGTGGCGCGATGCTGTCGCAGCATGCGGAATGATGAAAAGGGCAATGGTCGAGATGGGGGACGCGAGAATCAGATGAGAGCCGGTGTCGGCTGTCACGCTCAAATTGTATCGATGCAGATTGAGAGTGGAAAAAGAGCCCGTAAAGTCCGCGAAACTACGGGCGGCCGCCGAAAGAAGATGGCGTCATCTAGACTTTGTTAACCTTTTCCACAAAATATTCACGTCACGTTGCGTTGATTCGTGCCGAGTGCGTCCGTCCCTTCTTCTTGCGGGCTCCCCTATGACACATCGACTGGACGTGGCTTGCAGCCGCGAACTGGCTGAGCGCTGGTGCGCGCTTGCCGAACGGCGGCTCGATCACCTCACCGAACTCTACGAGAGCGGCCGTTGGCGGCGCTATTACACCGAGCAATCCCTGTTCGACGATCTCCGCAATGCCAAGGCGGCGGTGTTGGCTTGGCGGTCGCTGTCTGAAGCCCCGTTGCCGGCTGCGAGAGCCCGGCCGGTGCTGGAGCCGCTGTCCGTCGCGCCGCGCGCGCCGACATCCTGGCTGCCGCCTGCGGCCGTCCAGGCGAAACCGATCGAGTTGCCGCGCTCGCTGGAGACCGTTCTTGCCGAATCCGAGATCATCGTGCCGATCGAGGACGACGTGGCCGAGGACGGTCTCGACGCTGGCCTGCCTGCGGAGGACGATTTCGAGGTCGAGCTGACCCTGGCGGCGCCGCGCATCGACATGGCCGCCCTCGCGGAGGCCCTGAGCGTCGGTATCGGACCCGATGCTGATGACGATGCGCCGCTGGTCGAACTTGACGCCATCGAACGCCGCTATCCGGCGCTGGCGGTCGCGTACTGACACGCGCCGCGTTCGCCCGAATGACGCGCAAGGCGTGTCAGCTGCGTTGCACCGCGTTTGCGGTGACCACGAGCTGGCTGAATTGCTGCGTGCCGGCCTGCGTCAGATCCGCGGTCACCGGCTTGATGTGATCCAGCCCGATCACGGCGCCACGCGGCGTGCCCGAGATCATGTTGTTGCTGATGAGAGCCGTGCCGGCGCCGCGGACGACGGACACGCCGACGCCGGCCAGCGCGTTGCGGATCACGTTGCCGGAGATGACGACGTCCCTGAGATAGCGGCCCCAGCCGGCGACGATGCCGTAGGAGGGGGCGTTTTCCACGACGTTGCCGGTCACCGAGGAATCCGCCTCGACATAGATGCCGATGCCGGCGTCGTCGTCGGGCGCGGTGCCGATCGGGCGCTTCGGGATCAGGTTGCGGATGATGTTGCCCTGGACGACGGCGATGCGGCCGCCTTCGTTGAAGTTGCAGACGGAGACGCCGAAGGCGGCGCCATCCACCGTGTTGCCTGATATCACCGCGCCCTCGAACGCGAACTCCGAATAGAGCGCGACCTCGCGCATATCGGTCACGCTGTTGCCGACGATCTGGATGTTCGAGGCCGAGTTGCCGCGTACGGCCGAATAGTCGCAGTTCTTGATACGATTGCCGCGGATGATCACGTTGCCGGCGCGAAAGGCGTTGATGGCGTTGCCATACTGGCCGGAGCCGCCGGGGCCGGCCTTGATGTCCTCGATGACGTTGTCGAGCACCATCGTGCCATCGTCGCCGATCGCCGTGCGCAGGATCTCGATGCCGTTGTCGCGCGTGCCCTTGATGGTGTTGCGCGACACGATCAGCCCGAGCGCGTCGAATGACACGATCGCGGTGACCGCGATGTCGGTGAGGAGGTTGCCGCTGACATCGCCGGAGACCTGCTCGAGCCAGATGCCGCTGCCGCCGGAGCGGGCGATCTCGCAATCGATGACTCGGATATCGCGGGCGGCTGCAAGATGCAGCAGACCGCGGCGCTGGGGCAGGGCGATGCTGCCACCGTCGAGCGAGATGCCGTCGATGCCGGCGCCATCAGCGCCTTCGCCTGAGAGCAGCGACGGGCCGCCGCCGGTGAAGACGAGCTTCGTCGCGCCGCGGACGCCGACCAGCTGGGTGCCCCTGGCGAGTCGCAGCATTGAGCTTCTGTAGGTGCCGGGGGGCAGCGCCAGCGGTGCCTGGACCCGTGCCGCCTCGTCGATCGCGCGCTGCAGCGCGCGGGTCTGGTCGTCGGGACTGTTGGGCTTCACGCCATATTGCGTGGCATCGCGGCCGAGCGTGGAGATCAGCGGTGTGGCCTGCGCGGCATCGACCGGCAAGGCCAAAGCCCCGGCGGCGCCGGCGGCCGATCCGGCCAGAATGCGGCGGCGATTGACATCCATGGTCAGCGTCTCGCGCAAAAGATGATGGGCTGCCACGACTTAAGCCGAAAGCCTGAAAGCGGATGCTGAGGATCAGCGCCGGCGCCTGGGATTGTTGCCGGTAGGGTTAAAGCTTCACATCAGGCCGTCGTGGGCGTTTGGCCTATGCGCGGCGCGCGTGAGCCGAGCGAGCGGCTGTCATCGGACTGCGGACAGATGCCCCAAGCAGCTATTTGCCCGGACCACGTCCTCCTGACGGGAACCATCGGGACTCGCCGCGCTTGTTCCAGCTGGGATCAAGGAGGAGAGGGTCATGCATTTGTCCAATGAGAGTCTGCTGGTTATTCTGTTCGTCGGTATCGTGGCCGGGTGGCTCGCGGGCCGCGTCATGGAAGGTGGCGGCTTCGGCCTGATCGGCGATCTGATCGTCGGCCTCGTCGGCGCGTTCATCGGCAACTGGCTGCTGCCGCAGCTCGGTATTCATCTGGGTGTCGGACTGGTCGCCGCGATCATCAACGCCTTCATCGGCGCGGTGGTCCTGCTGCTCGTGCTGCGCCTGATCGGTGGCGGATTTGGCCGCCGGCGCCGCTGGAGCGCGTGATCTCCAACAAACGACGTCAGCTCGCGCGGCTGGATGCCTGTCGCGCGAGCTTGACCAATTCCATCAGCATGGCTTCGCCGGCATCGACCAGCGCCTCCAAGGTGATGCGCGGGCTGCCCTGCGGCAGCGCCGTCCCAGCGCGTGGCAGCGGCGGAATGTGGATGAACGCCGCGATGCGCGGACCATCGGCGGTCTTCGTTGCCTCGATCGCGCGCCAGCTCAGATAGTTGCAGAGATAGCTGCCGGCATCGCGCGAGGCCCGCGCATCGATGCCGGTGGCGCGCGCCGCGCGCAGCAGTCGGCCCATGTGCGGGCCGAACGGCATCGGATGCGCGCCCGGCACGATGACGCCCTTGCGGGCGATCTGGCGATCGGCATCGGGGAAGGTGGTCGTTACGGCGTTGCGGGCGCGGGTCTCGATGCGGAGATACGATGTCCGACCGGCGAGACCGAACATCAGCAGCGCATGCGGACGGCGCTCGGCGATCAGGGCCGGCAGTTCGCGATCGACGGTGCTGTAGGTGACGTGAAAGATGTGGCTGCTGATCTCGACATCGTCCAGCGCCGGCCGGCGCAGCGCCGACAGCCGCTGCACCAGCGGCATCGTCGGATTGGATGGCGCGCCGGGAAACGGGCCGAAGCCTGTCAGCAGGATGCGAAGCGGCTCGCTCATGTCAGCAGCTCCGCCAACTGCTCGGCGGCGAGCGCCGGTGCCACGCGGCCCTCGGCAACGTCGGTCTCGAGCTTCTTCACCTTTGTGCGGATCGACGGATCGGTGCGCAGCCGCGCCATCAGCCGCTGCTCCAGCATGGTCCACATCCACTTCACCTGCTGGTCGCGCCGGCGCGCGGCGAACTCGCCGGAGGCGATCATGGCCTTGCGATGATCGAGCACCTTCTGCCACAGCTCGGCGATGCCGGTGCCGGTCATCGCCGAATAGGTCACGACCGGCGGATGCCAGTGCTCGGAGCGGGGGGCCAGGAGATGCAGCGCGCCGCGATAGTCGGCCGCGGTGATGTTGGCGCGCTTGAGATTGTCGCCGTCGGCCTTGTTGATCGCGATCATGTCGGCGAGCTCGACCAGGCCCTTCTTGATGCCCTGGAGCTCGTCGCCGCCGCCGGGCAGCATCAGTGCGAGGAAGAAGTCGGTCATGTCGCAGACCGCGGTCTCGGACTGGCCGATGCCGACGGTCTCCACCAGGATCACGTCGAAGCCCGCGGCCTCGCACAGCAGCATCGCCTCGCGCGTCTTGGCGGCGACGCCGCCGAGCGTGCCCGATGAGGGCGACGGGCGGATGAAGGCGTGTTCATCGTGAGAGAGCCGCGCCATCCGCGTCTTGTCGCCGAGGATGGACCCGCCGGTGCGCGCCGAGGACGGATCGACCGCGAGCACCGCGACCTTGTGGCCCTGCGCGATCAGGTGCATGCCGAGCGCATCGATCGTGGTCGACTTGCCGACGCCGGGCGAGCCGGTGATGCCGACGCGGATAGCGTGCCCGGTCTGCGGCAGCACCGCCTGCACCAGTTCGCGCGCCGCGGCCTGGTGGTCGGCGCGGCGGCTCTCCACCAGCGTGATCGCGCGCGCCAGCGCCGCGCGGCTGCCGGCGCGGAGATCGTCGGCCAAGACCGTCGTGTTTGGCTGAGCGGGGGAGCGGGAGGACATGCGCCCGTTATAGCGGATGCGCGCGGCCGGGCCAGCTAGTTGTCTTCCGCGTCCCCCTTCGGCCTGACGCCGCCGAAGATCGCCTGGCCCTCGGGGCTGAGATAGGGCTTCAGCGTTTCCCAGGGCACGAAGGCGACATACTGGCCTTCGGCATAGGGGCCGACCGCATAGGGCGGATAGTGGAAGGTGAGGCCGGAGCTCTTGCCGGTCTCCGTCGACGGCGCGAGCGTGACGGCGCCGATCTTCAAGAGCGCCGGCTCCAATCCCTTGAACCATTCGGCCGTGGCCGTCTCTCCGGCATCCCGCTTTGTCTTCTCAGCTTTCAGCGAGGTGATCACCGCCGCCAGCATCGCCTTCATCGTGGCACCATTGTCGGCGGTCTCGGTGAAGAAGGGGCGGATGCTGATCGGCTTGGCTGCAGACTTGTCCCACAGGATGGTGTTGACGTCGCTGTTGGGATGCGCGCCGCCCGTGTCCATGTAGTCGTCCCTGACGACGCTGACATAGCGATCGGCGACGACGGAGCGCAGCGAATATCTGCGCTCGAACGACCATTTGCGGTCGCGGAACAATTGCGGGTCCGCCTTGCGCTCCTTGGCGGCATCGGCGGCGTTCCTGTCGATCCATTTCTTGCCCTCAGCGAGGCAATAGGCGGCGAGCGGTCCGTCGGCCTTGATGGGCGCATCGAGCGTCACATTGGCCTCGACCGCCTTGGTGTTGATGGTGGCGTCCGGCTTGCGGTCGGCAGCGAGGGCAGGGGAAACGGCGAGCAGGCCGAGGAGCGCAGCAATGCAGATCGAGGTCCGCGTCATGGCAATCGATTTATCCAATGGGTGAAGATGCGTATCGCGGGGAGGCGCCGAGGTTCATGCCAACGCATTAACGCGCGATCTGGCGACCGCGCGCCTACCCAAGCGCCTGCGAATCCGAAGGACTACTCCGCCGCCTCGCTGTGGCCGAGGCGGGCGTTGAGCTTGTGGATCAGCTCCTCGGCCGCATCGGCGATGACGGTGCCCGGCGGGAAGATCGCCTCGGCGCCGGACTTGGTGAGTGCGTCGTAATCCTGCGGCGGCACGACACCGCCGACGATGATCATGATGTCCTCGCGTCCCTGCTTCTTCAGCGCGGCCTTCAGCTCCGGCACCGCGGTGAGATGGGCGGCCGCCAGCGACGAGACGCCGAGAATATGCACGTCGTTCTCGACCGCCTGACGCGCCGCCTCGTCGGCGGTGGCAAACAGCGGCCCGATGTCGACGTCGAAGCCGATGTCGGCGAAGGCCGACGCGATCACCTTCTGGCCGCGGTCATGGCCGTCCTGGCCGATCTTGGCGACCAGGATGCGTGGACGCCGGCCCTCGGCCTCCTCGAACGCCTCGATCAGCGCCTGCAGCTTCTCGGCTTTGCCGGACATGGCGGCAATCTCCCGCTTGTAGACGCCGGTGATGGACTTGATCTCGGCGCGATGGCGGCCGAACACTTTCTCCAGCGCGTCGGAGATCTCGCCGACGGTCGCCTTGGCGCGCGCCGCGTCGATCGCCAGCGCCAGCAGATTGCCGTTGCCGTCGCCAGCCGAGCGCGTCAGCGCGGCCAGTGCGGCATCGACCTCGGCCTGCTTGCGCTCGGATTTCAGCCTGGAGAGCTTGTCGATCTGCAGCCGGCGCACGGCGGAATTGTCGACCTTGAGCACGTCGAGCGGCGGCTCGTCGGTCGGCTTGTATTTGTTGACGCCGATCACCGACTGCCGGCCGGTGTCGATGCGGGCCTGCGTCTTGGCCGAGGCCTCCTCGATGCGCAGCTTGGGCACGCCGGCTTCGATCGCCTTGGCCATGCCGCCGAGCTCCTCGATCTCCTGGATGTGGCCCCAGGCCTTGGCGGCGAGATCGCGGGTGAGACGCTCGACGTAATACGAGCCGCCCCAGGGATCGATGATCCGGGTGGTGCCGCTCTCCTGCTGCAGGAACAATTGGGTGTTGCGGGCGATGCGCGCCGAGAAGTCGGTCGGCAGCGCGAGCGCTTCGTCGAGCGCGTTGGTGTGCAGCGACTGCGTATGGCCTTGCGTCGCCGCCATCGCCTCCACCGCGGTGCGCACCACGTTGTTGTAGACGTCCTGCGCGGTCAGCGACCAGCCCGAGGTCTGGCTGTGGGTGCGCAACGACAGCGAGCGCGGATCCTTCGGATTGAACGGCTTCAGGAGCTTCGCCCACAACAGCCGCGCGGCGCGCAGCTTGGCGACCTCCATGAAGAAGTTCATGCCGATCGCCCAGAAGAACGACAGCCTTGGCGCGAAGCGGTCGACGTCGAGCCCGGCGGCGATGCCGGCGCGTAAGTATTCGACGCCGTCGGCCAGCGTGTAGGCGAGCTCGAGATCCTGCGTCGCGCCGGCTTCCTGCATGTGATAGCCGGAGATGGAAATGGAATTGAACTTCGGCATCTTCTGCGAGGTGAAGGCGAAGATGTCGGAGATGATCCGCATCGAGGGCGTCGGCGGATAGATGTAGGTGTTGCGCACCATGAACTCTTTCAGAATGTCGTTCTGAATGGTGCCCGACAGCTTTTCCGGCGGCACGCCTTGCTCTTCGGCGGCGACGACGAACAGCGCCAGGATTGGCAGCACTGCGCCGTTCATGGTCATCGACACGCTCATCTGGTCGAGCGGAATGCCGGCGAACAGCGTGCGCATGTCGTAGATCGAGTCGATCGCGACGCCGGCCATGCCGACATCGCCGCCGACCCGCGGATGATCGGAATCATAGCCGCGATGGGTGGCGAGATCGAATGCGACCGACAGGCCCTTCTGTCCCGCGGCGAGGTTGCGCCGGTAGAAGGCGTTGGAATCCTCCGCGGTGGAGAAGCCGGCATATTGCCGGACCGTCCAGGGCTGGTTGACATACATGGTCGGGTAGGGACCGCGCATAAACGGCGCGATACCCGGCCAGGTGTCGAGGAAGTCGATGCCGGCGAGATCAGCCTCGCCATAGGCGGGCTTGACGGGAATGCCTTCGGGCGTCAGCCACGGTTCGGCGCTGCCCGCCGGCGCAGGGGCTGCCGTGGGCGCGAAGGCGATGTCGGCGAAATCAGGTATGCGGCTCATTCCCTGGCGTCCTCAATTGCGGCTCTGTTCAGTTCGTCGCCGAACGTTGTTCTTGTACACCGGATCGTCAAAGCCTCTGCCTTGCTACGTCTTCGCCATGGACGAGGTCCATGCCCATGGCGCGGATCGCAGCAGCCACCACACAATACATTCAACTGCGAAGATGATGATGAGCGTCCAGATCATGGTCCTCTCCAACATCTCCAAGCTGATGCCTGACCAGGTCGCTCAATCATGGTCCGGATGCTGATGGCTGACGATGGTAGCCATCTTCTCCGGCCCGTAATTCTGCTGCGTGGTCTGGCTCGGCAAATTGGCGATCGCAACCACCCAGCCGAGTCGGGATTCCGAACCGAACTGGCGGGTCGGCACGACACGGTCGGGCCGGTCGAAGGTTCCGGTCATGATCTCGATCCGCGGTCCATCGATGCCGCCGAAGCCGAGCGGCGTGCCGCAAGCGGGGCAGAAATACCGATCGGCGATCGAGGAGGAGTGGAACGTGGCAGGCGTGCCGCGTGTCCAGGTCAGGTTCTCGCGATTGATGTCGGCCAACGATGCGAACGGCGCCCCCGAGGCCTTCTGGCACATCCGGCAATGGCAGATGCTCACGCGCGTCGGCGCCGCCGTCAGCGCGTAGCGGATCGCGCCGCATTGGCAGCCGCCGGTCAGGACGGGTTTGCTCGCCTCGGTCATGCTCACTCCAGATGCGTATAGGCGTCTTCGAGTGTCTTCAGCGCGTCGCCGCCGGCGAACACGAAGCTGCCGATTCCGGCCTCGCGCAGCGCAGCCTCCTGCTCGCCGCCGCGGCCTGCCAGATAGATATGTCGGGCGCCGGCGGCCTGAAGGGCTTGGGCCACGGGAACCGCGGTCTCCGCATAGACCTTGTCCGACGAGCAGAGGCAGACGATGGCGGCTCCCGACGCGCGGTACGCGTCGGCGAGCGCGGCCGGATCGGCGCCGCCCGGGCCGTCGACCGCTGTGATGCCGCCGGCTTCAAAGAAGCTGCGGGCGAAGGTGGCGCGCGCGGTGAAGTCCGCGGCGGTGCCGAGATTGGCGAGGAAGATGGCGGGCCGCTGGCCTTTGCTCTTGAGCAGGGCGTCAGAGCGGTCGCGCAGCCGTTCGAACGCGTCCGCGAGACGGATCGGCGCGAGCGCAGCAAAGGTAAGAGCAGCCTTGGCAGCCGGTTGCGGAGCTAGCGATGCGACCGCGTCGACCGCGACCTCGGCCTCATTGAGGTTCGGAAACTCGCTGGCGCCGGTGAGCACGTCGCGACGCTTGGCGAGATTGGCGTCGCGCGCCTGTTTCACCGCGGCGATCTTCGACTGGATCAAGCCGGCCTGCAGCGCGGCCACGACACCGCCGGCTTTCTCGATCTCCTGGAACAGCGTCCAGGCGGCGGTGCTCAGCTCGTTTGTCAGCGCCTCGATGCCGCCGGCGCCAGCCGCGGGATCGGCCACGCGGGCGAGATTGCTCTCTTCGAGCAGCACCAATTGCGTATTGCGCGCGACGCGGCGCGCAAAGGCATCGGGCAGGCCGAGCGCCGCGGTGTGCGGCAGAACCGTGATCGCATTGGCGCCGCCGAGGCCGGCTGCGAAGGTCGCGATGGTCGCGCGCAGCATGTTCACATAGGGATCGCGCCTGGTGAGCATGCGCCACGCGGTCTCGCCGGAGATGAAGAGCGGCTTGGGTGCCAGCCCGCACGCGGCCTCGATGCGCGCCCACAGCCGGCGCAGGCTGCGGAACTTCGCCAGCGTCAGGAACTGATCGGTGTCGGCGGCGAGCCGCGCATAGATCATGTCGCGCGCAGTCTCCAATGCGACGCCGCCGGCTTCGAGCGCGCGCAGATAAGCGACAGCGGAGGCGAGCACGAATGCCAGCTCCTGCGCCTCCGATCCGCCGGCATCATGCACGACGCGTCCATCGGCCGCGAGGAACGGGCCCTTGAAGCCGCCAGCGTGCAACTGCTTGACGAGTTCGACGGCGCTGCCGGCGAGCTTCGCTGCATCATGCGCGCTGGCGCCGCGGCTGGCCGCGTCGCCGATCGGATCGAGGCCGAAGCGGATCTCGCAAGCCGCCGGCGCAAAGCCGCGCTGTCTGACGTCGGCGGCCAGCAGCGAGGCTGCCGATATCGAGGACTCGCCGAGCTGCAATTCAATGGCAATCGCAGCGTCGAGATGGACGCTCTGAAGCGCGCGCGCCAACGCGTCCGCGGTGGCGGCGAGCCCGAAGCCATGCGCGGCATTGGCGCCGGCAAAGACCAGCGTCAACCCGGTCGCGCCATTTTCCAGGTCGAGCAGGGCCTGCGCGTTGGCCTTGGCCGGATCGGGATGATCGACGCGCTGCATGATCTGCCACGCGGCGGCTGGCGCACGTCCGACGACGGGGGCGGCGTCCTTGGCGCGCGGGTAGATCGGCTGGATCTTGAGTCCGTCATAGGTCTTGCCGACCAGTTTCTCGAACGCCACGCCCTTCAACACGCCATCGACCAGCTTGCGCCAGTCCGCCTCGCTGGCCGGCGCGAAATCGGCGGCCAATCGCAGCTGTTCGGTGTCGGTCGTCATGCGGCTCGTGTCTCCCGGGCGTCTGTTATCGCGATTATTGTGGCGCAAAATGCCACGTCGCGACCGCCAAGCCAAACGGTTGTTTGGCCGGAGATGTCAGCTATTCGGCTGACGGCAACGCCCGGATTCCGTCGCGCGAAACGCCCCGCAGCGCCTCGTCGACCCGGCGGCCGGCGATCCGGCGATCCGGGGCGATCTCCGCCAGCGGCACCAGCACGAAGCCGCGCTCGAACAGGCGCGGATGGGGCAGGGTGAGGTCGGGCGTGTCGATGGTCAGGTCGTCATAGGCGATGAGATCGAGATCGAGCGTGCGTGGACCCCAGCGGGTCTCCTGGGCCCGGTTACGGCCGAACATGCGCTCGACCTCGTGCAGTTTCGCGAGCAAAGCCTGCGGTGCCGTGGTGGTCTCGATGGCGATGCAGGCGTTGACGAAGGGCGGCTGCTGCTCCTCGCCCCATGGCGGGGTGACGTAGTCGGATGACCGCGCCACAAGGCGCGCGGATGCGCGCCGGCAGATCTCCGGAATGGCCTCCCGGAAAGTCGTGCGGACATCGCCGACATTGCCACCGAGAGCAATCAGCGCGCTGGCCATCGCGTCACGGATGCCGCGAACGTGTCAGCACCACGCCGACATCCTCGAAGATGGCGGCGATCGGAGCATGCGGCTTGTGCACCGTCACCTTGACCGCGCGGATGCGGGCGAAGGTCGCCAGGATCGCATCGGCCACCGCGCCGGCGGCGCGTTCGAGCAGGCGGTAGTTCGTGTCCTTGAAGGCCGCGGTCGCGGTCTCCACCACGTCGGAATAGGACACGGTATCGGCCAGGCGGTCGCTGCGCGAGGAGGCCGACAGGTCGGTGTCAAGCTCGAGGTCGATGACGAAGCGCTGGCCGACTTCGCTCTCATGCTCCATCACGCCGTGGCGCGCATGGATCAGGACGCCTTTGATGAAAATCCGATCGGTCATCGCTGTGCCTCGATTGCCGCGGCCACACGCACGGCTTGAACGGTTTCGGCGACGTCATGCGCCCGGATGATCGCAGCGCCGCGCTGAGCGGCCATCAGATGCGCCGCGATCGATCCGCCGAGACGCTCTCGGGGCTCCGACTCCACCACGGTGCTGATGAAGCGCTTGCGCGAGGCGCCGACCAGCAGCGGCAGTCCGAAGCGCGCCAATTGATCGAGCCGCGCCAGCGCCGTCATACTCTGCTGTGGCGTCTTGCCGAAGCCGATACCGGGGTCGAGCACGATGTTGCCGGCAGCAATGCCGGCCTTGGCGGCGATCTCGAGCGAGTGCGCGAAGAACCGGAGCATGTCCTCGATGATGTCGATGTCCGGATCGACCGTGACGCGGTTGTGCATCACCACGACCGGCGCGCCGTGCACGGCGACGATCGCGGCCATTGCGGGATCACGCTGCAGGCCCCAGACATCATTGGCGATCTGAGCGCCCTGGTCCAGCGCGTAGGCGGCAACTTCAGCTTTCATGCTGTCGATGGACACGGGCACGCCAAGTGCAACGATCGCCGGCAGGACGGGGCGCAGGCGGGCCAGTTCCTCCGCAGCGGTCACCGGCTCCGCACCCTTGTAGGGCCGGGTCGATTCGGCGCCGATATCGATGATCTCGGCGCCCGCCGCGATCATGCTTTTCGCCTGGGCGATGGCGCGGTCCGGTGCGTCAAAACGGCCGCCATCGGAGAAGGAATCCGGCGTGACATTCAGGATGCCCATCACCGCCGGATAGGGGCGTGCCAGCCACGGCCGCAGCAGCGGGTGGCTTGATGCGAGATCCGATGCGGCGTGCGGCGAAATGGCGCTCATGGCCGCCGCTTTGCGCGGTTGCTACGAGCGAGTCAAGGTGTCGCGCTGCAACAGCCGCGCGCATCCCGCCAGCCGCCGTTCAATAGCTGATCTTCGGCTCCAGCCGCCGCGCTTTTTCGATCAACTGCCCGACCGATTTCTCCGACGGCAGGATGCGAACCAGCTTCCGCCTTGTGTTCACTTCCTTGATGTTCTGCGCCAGCCGGGCGGGATTGCGGTGCGCCAGCTCGCGCACCGTGGTGACGCCGGCGGCCCGCACCAGGCAGACCTTGGCCCGGCCCATGCCGGGAATGCGCATGTAATCGGCGGCATTAGCCCAATCGAGCAGCAGCTGCTCGCTGATGCCGGTCTTGGCGGCGAGCGCCTTGCGGCCTTTGACCGTGCGGGCGGCTTCGAGGAACGAGTCGGTGGTCCGGATGCCCAAGGCTCTCAGCTTCGAGGCATAGAAGGACGTCATGCCTTCGAGTTCGGTGATTGGATATGTCATGAATACTCAGGCGAGAAGGTGCTGCGGACGACGATGCTTCAGGCGAAGCGGCCCAGGCTGGGCGCGCTTGCCAGCATCCTGCCGATCGGGACGGTCGCGCTGAGGTGGCGGCCGAGCCCTGATGGCTCAGCTTCAAGCCGTCGATGCGGCTGATGGTGCGATCCGTCGGTGCGAAGACCCTCAAGCGAAACGCGGAAAGGCCATTCGATGGACCTTTCAGGCACGGCGCCATCGATGCCAGCCATTCTGGCCAGCGGCTCAATCAGCTCGCTCATGTGAACCCCGTCTTCATCCGGTCCCCCACGACCGGACGTCCTCGCTGAAATTCATCTTGATCGGACCAACCGTGAATTACAAGCGAGGAGCTGGCTCGCGTCGCGAATCGATTCGCGAACTGTTGCAGCGATGCAAGACCAGGTGGCGAGTCTACCGTTGAATGTGCAGCTTGCGTGCATCGCATGCTAAGAAGAGCACCGGTCTTACGAACAGGTGAAGCGGTCGGCGCTGGTTCCAAAACATGAAACTAAAGTATGTTAGTGCGCACGATGCTTGCAGCACACGCGATGCAGCCGATCATATATAGAAAGACGGATCATCATGGCACCATCCGGAACGTCACTGGGCGATACCGACGACAAGATTTTCGTGGGTGGCGGCGAGCAGCCGGCGTGGTTGACACTGGCGTTTGCCAATCGCCATGGTCTCGTGACCGGAGCGACCGGAACGGGCAAGACCGTGTCGCTGCAGGTGATGGCCGAGGGCTTTGCGCGCGCAGGTGTTCCTGTCTTTGCCTCCGACATCAAGGGCGATCTCTCCGGGATCTCTCGGCCGGGTGAGCCGAAGGACTTCATCCTCAAGCGCGCCGGCGAACTCGGACTGACCTATCAGGCCGATGAGTTCTCGACGGTATTTTGGGATGTGTTCGGCGAGCAGGGCCATCCGGTGCGCGCTACCGTCACCGAGATGGGCCCGCTGCTGCTTGCGCGCATGCTGGATCTCAACGATGTCCAGGAAGGGGTGCTCAACGTCGCGTTCCGCGTCGCCGACGAGAACGGCCTCGCCTTGATCGACATGAAGGATCTGCGCGCGCTGCTCGACGCCATCATTCCGGAGGCCGGAAAGAAGGGCGCGGATGCGGCAGAAGATCCGCTGGCGCCGATCCGCAAAGCGGCCCAGTCGTTCGGCAACGTGACGCGCGCCACCGTCGGCACGATCCAGCGCCAGCTGCTCGTGCTCGAGAACCAGGGCGGCACGAAGTTCTTCGGCGAGCCGGCGCTGTCGCTGAAGGACTTCATGAAGACCGACCGCGACGGCCGCGGCATGATCAACATCCTGGTTGCCGACAGGCTGCTGCAGAATCCGCGGCTCTATGCAACCTTCTTGCTGTGGATGCTCTCGGAGCTGTTCGAGGAACTGCCCGAGGTGGGCGATCTCGCCAAGCCGAAGCTGGTGTTCTTCTTCGACGAGGCGCATCTGCTGTTCAACGATGCGCCCAAGGCGCTGATGGACAAGATCGAGCAGGTGGTGCGCCTGATCCGTTCAAAAGGCGTCGGCGTCTATTTCGTCACGCAGAACCCGCTCGACGTGCCGGATCGCGTGCTCGGGCAATTGGGCAATCGCGTGCAGCATGCGCTGCGCGCCTTCACGCCGCGCGACCAGAAGGCTGTCGCGGCGGCCGCCGAGACGTTTCGTCCCAATCCCAAGCTCGACACCGCCAAGGTGATCATGGAGCTCGGCAAGGGCGAGGCGCTGGTCTCGTTCCTGGAGGGCAACGGGACGCCGGCGATCGTGGAGCGCGTGCTGATCCGGCCGCCGTCGGCGCGGATCGGACCGATCACGCCCGAGGAACGCAAGGCGATCATGGACGCGAGCCCCGTCAAGGGCAAATACGACACCGAGATCGACGCCGAGTCTGCCTATGAGCTGCTGCAGAAGCGGATCGCCGGCACGGCGGCAACGGCGGACGCATCGTCCGGCAGCGTATTGGGCAAGATCGGTGACATCGCGGCGACCATCTTCGGCACCAACGTCAAGCGCGGGCAATTGTCGACCACGCAGGTGATCGCGCGCAATGTCGCGCGCCAAGTCACCGACAAGGTGGTGGGCGGCATCGCCGCCGATCTCGGCAAGCAGGTCGGCGGCTCGCTGGGCAGCTCGATCGGCCGCAGCCTGGTGCGTGGCGCACTTGGCGGATTGCTGCGGCGCTGATGTCAGACCCGTTCCCGGTCGGCGCGATGTCATCCGCGCCGGCAGGGGACATGCGGCATTCTCCGCCGTCGCATGAGGCTGGCCCGGGCCGCGCAACGGAGCTACAAGCGGCCAATAGCCGTCACATGCGAAGGATCCAGTGGCCATGGCCAATGCGCAGCTTCAATCCGTTCTCGATCACATCGATGCCGATTTCGACAACAGTCTGGACCGGCTGTTCCAACTGATCCGCATCAAGTCGATCTCGGCCGATCCGGCCTTCGCAGCGGATTGCAAGGCGGCGGCTGATCATCTTGCCAAGGACCTGTCGACGCTCGGTTTCGCGACCGAAGTGCGTCCGACCGCAGGCCATCCAGCCGTGGTCGGCAAGAGCAACGGCCATGGCGCCGCCAAGCCGCATGTCCTGTTCTACGGACATTACGACGTGCAGCCGGTCGATCCGCTCGAGCTGTGGCACCGGCCGCCATTCGAGCCTGTCGTCACCGATCATGCCGACGGCCGCAAGATCATCGTCGCGCGCGGGGCCGAGGACGACAAGGGTCAGCTGATGACCTTCGTCGAGGCCTGCCGCGCCTGGAAGAAGGTGACCGGATCGCTGCCGCTCGACATCACCATGCTGATCGAAGGCGAGGAGGAGGTCGGCTCGAAGAACTTCGTGCCGTTCCTGGAGGCCAACAAGGACGAGTTCAAGGCCGACTTCGCGTTGGTCTGCGACACCGGCATGTGGGACCCCAACACGCCGGCGATCACCACCTCGCTGCGCGGGCTCTTGTACGAAGAGGTGAAGATCAAGGCGGCCAATCGCGATCTGCATTCGGGCGTGTTCGGTGGCGGCGCGCGCAACCCGATCCGGGTGCTGACGGAAGTTCTCGGCGGCCTGTTCGATGAGAATGGCAGGATCACCATCCCCGGCTTCTATGACGGCGTGAAGGACGTTCCGCCGGAGGTTCTGGAGCAGTGGAAGAAGCTGAACCTGACGCCCGAGAGCTTCCTCAAGCCCGTCGGTCTCTCGATCCCCGCTGGCGAAAAGGATCGCCTGCTGATCGAGCAGATCTCCTCGCGGCCGACCTGCGACATCAACGGCATCTGGGGCGGCTATATCGGCGAAGGCTCCAAGACCGTGATCCCGTCGCTGGCGCATGCCAAGGTCTCGTTCCGTCTCGTCGAGGGCCAGGATCCGCTGAAGATCCGCAAGGCGTTCCGCGACTACGTGTCGGCGCGCATTCCCGGCGACTGTTCCGTGGAGTTCGGCGACCATTCCGCGGGTGCGGCGATCGCGCTCGACTGGACCATGAAGCCGCTCGCCGCCGCCAAGCAGGCGCTGACCGAGGAGTGGGGCAAGGAGACCATCCTGATGGGCTCGGGCGCGTCGATCCCGATCGTCACCGACTTCAAGAAGACGCTCGGGCTCGACTCGCTGCTGGTCGGCTTTGGTCTCGATGACGACAACATCCATTCGCCGAACGAGAAGTACGACCTCAAGAGCTATCATAAGGGCATCCGCTCCTGGGCCCGCATCCTCGCGGCGCTCGCGGAGATGCCGCGCTAACAGGCCGGCGCGAACGCCTCAGGCCGCGGTCAGCTTCTCGGCCGCGACCTGATCGATGCCGGCATATTTGCGCAAGGCTGCGAGATTGGCCTCTGCCGAGGCCAGTCTCCAGCACGATTTGCCGCTCGACTTGGCATCATAAAGCGCGGCGTCGGCGGCAAACAGCAGAGCCTCGGCATCGCTGCCGTGCTCGGGTGCGGCCGCAATGCCGATGCTCATGCCGATATGCACGCGCGCGCCGCCCGGCAGCACCACCGGCGCAGTGATCATCTCGATGATGCGTTCGCCGAGCGCCAGGGCGTGGTCGATCGACGGATCGCTGACCAGCACGACGAACTCGTCGCCCCCGATCCGCGCAATCAGGTCGGCCGGAGACACGACCTGCCGCAGCGTCCGGCCGACGATCTTCAGCAGTTCGTCGCCCGCCGCATGGCCAAAGGTGTCGTTCACCGGCTTGAAGCCGTCGAGATCGAGATAGAGCACGGCGAAGCGCTGGTCCGCATCGGCCTTGCCCGCGAGCTTTCGTTGCAAGGCCTCGATCAGGCCGGCACGGTTGGACAGGCCCGTGAGCGGATCGCGCAGCGCCCGCTCATCGCTCTCGGTCTTGGCGCGCATGACCGCGACGAGCATCTTGTTCAGGCGGAATGCCGCGCCGGTCATCGCCACGAAGTACACCGGCATCTGCAGATACATCACGAACAGCAGCGGTTCATGGGAAATCGCGACACCCGGGAGCACCGGGCCGATGCTGCACAGGATCATCGTGCCGACGAGGCGTGGCGCACTGAAATTGCGAAAGCAGATGCCGCCGACCATGGCCGCCGACGAAATGCAAGCGAGCGAAGCCGCGACCCAGTCGCCCGACGCCAGGCTGATGCCGACACCGAAACCGACGCTGGCGCTCCAGGCCACCGAGAGCAGGATGTGGACATCGGTCGGGGTCGTGAGCTTGTGACGTGACCTGCGATAGGCGATCATCATCACGATCAGCCGAGACAGGCAGATCACGAGCTCCAGGGCAAGCCAGCTGATGAACAGGGCAGTCGGTGTGCGCAGTGCGAGCGCTGCCGCGACGGCCACGGTGTTGATGGCGCCACCGGCGAACACGGACCAGCAGCCATAGAGCTCGCCGATCAGGGCGAGCCGATCGTCGGGAGATACCGGATATCCCGGGTCTGCCAGCCAGCGCGTCACGCGCCAGCGTGGCAAACTGAAAGCCAGACCGTCACCCCGCATGTCATTACCTCCGCCCTCGCGCTCACTAAGGGCAAGGCGCTTAACAGGCCTTTAGAGAGGTATCGGCGTCTCGTTCCATGCTTGATGAGCGGTAAAAAATTACTACACGTCGTGGGCGCTCCCCATTGTGGACTGAAGGTTGATCATGCTCAGCCCGAGCTTCGCGCGCGGGCGCGTTCTTCGGTAACCGGCGCGACCTCGACCGTCGCATTGCCGAGCGCGCGGTCGCGCTCGAACACGAGGCGGACGCGTTGGCCGACCGGCGTCAGCCCGATGAGATTGCGAACCTGCGTCGCGCTGCGCACTGGCATGTCGTTCGCCTTCACGATGATGTCGCCCTTGCGCAGTCCGGCCCGCTCGGCCGGGGAGCCGACGGTCACATCGGCGACGCGGGCGCCCTGGACGCGGCCATCGGCCGGCGAATCCAGATCGAGCAGGGTGACCCCGATGCGTCCGCGGTCGACGCGGCCGTTGGCGACCAGTTGCTCCATCACCCGTCGCGCCATGTTGATCGGCACGGCAAAGCCGATACCGACATTGCCGCCGCCCGGCGAGATGATCGCGGTGTTGATGCCGACCAGTTCGCCGCGGAGGTTGATCAGCGCCCCGCCTGAATTGCCGGGATTGATCGCGGCGTCGGTCTGGATGAAATCCTCATAGCCCTGCTTGCCGAGCCCGGTTCGCCCGAGCGCGCTGACGAGGCCGGAGGTGACGGTCTGTCCGAGGCCGAACGGGTTGCCGACCGCGATCACGAAGTCGCCGACCTCGAGCGCATCGCTGTCGCCAAGCGCGATCGCCTTGAGCTCGGTCGGATCCTTGATCTGCAGCACCGCGATGTCGGTGGCGGGATCGCGCCCGACCAGGCGGGCGGAGAATTTGCGGCCGTCCTTGGTCCGGATTTGTGCGGTGCTGACATGCTCGACGACGTGATTGGCGGTCATCACGTAGCCGCGCTGCGCATCGACGATGACGCCGGAGCCGGTGGCGCTGATCTGCTTCTCGACCTGTTTCGGAACGTCGAAGAACTCGCGGAACAGCGGGTCCTGGTACAGCGGATTGTCCTGCCGGACCTTGCCTTCGACCGAGATGTTGACGACGGCCGGGGTGACCTCCTTGACCAGTGGCGCCAAGGTCGGCACGCGGCCGAGCTTGAGGTCCGGGATCTGGGCGAGGGCAGGGGCAGCCAGGAGGGAGAGCACGATCGCCGGCAGCAGAACCAAAGGCCGGACACAACGCAGAATCTGCATCGTTTTTTCCTCGACGGAATCTGGACGGATTTGGCGACGGTGAAACTGGTCAGGACGGCCGGTGCGGTCAAGAGCCGTCCTGGCAATCGTTCCCACCGAGTGCCAAAAATTTTTCGTGACCCTCTTGAACGAAAAGTTCGGCTTTCCTAGGTCGTTGCTCGCCCGGGGGCCTCATGGGACCCGGGTCCTATGACATCGCTGATCTTGTGAAGGAGGATGTGCATGCATTTCCGTCCATTGCACGACCGCGTGCTCGTGCGCCGCATCGATGCCGAAGAGAAGACCAAGGGCGGCATCATCATTCCCGACACCGCCAAGGAGAAGCCGCAGGAGGGCGAGATCGTCGCCGCGGGCCCTGGCGCGCGGAATGAGCAGGGCCAACTGGTGCCGCTCGACGTCAAGCCGGGTGACCGCGTGCTATTCGGCAAATGGTCCGGCACCGAGGTCAAGATCGACGGCAAGGATCTCCTGATCATGAAGGAGAGCGACCTGCTCGGCATCATCGATGCCCCCGTCGCGGCCAAGAAGGCTGCTTGATCCCCGCAACTGACAGTCATCGGAGAAAGGAGACGAGAACATGGCTGCCAAGGACGTGAAGTTTTCGACCGACGCGCGCGACCGGATGCTGCGCGGCGTCGACATCCTCGCCAATGCGGTCAAGGTCACGCTCGGCCCCAAGGGCCGCAACGTCGTGATCGAGAAATCGTTCGGCGCGCCGCGCATCACCAAGGACGGCGTCACGGTCGCCAAGGAGATCGAGCTCGAGGACAAGTTCGAGAACATGGGCGCGCAGATGGTGCGCGAGGTGGCCTCGAAGACCGCCGATCTCGCCGGCGACGGCACCACCACCGCCACCGTGCTCGCCCAGGCGATCGTGAAGGAAGGCGCGAAGTCGGTCGCCGCCGGCATGAACCCGATGGACCTCAAGCGTGGCATCGACCTCGCGGTCGACGCCATCGTGGCCGACCTGAAGTCGCACGCCAAGAAGATCACCAGCAATGACGAGATCGCCCAGGTCGGCACCATCTCGGCCAATGGCGACAACGAGATCGGCCGCTTCCTGGCCGAGGCCATGCAGAAAGTCGGCAATGAGGGCGTGATCACGGTCGAGGAGGCCAAGAGCCTCGACACCGAGCTCGAAGTGGTCGAGGGCATGCAGTTCGACCGTGGCTATGTCTCGCCATACTTCGTCACCAATTCCGAGAAGATGCGGGTCGAGCTCGAGGATCCCTATATTCTGATCCACGAGAAGAAGCTGTCGGGCCTGCAGACCATGCTGCCGCTGCTCGAAGCGGTGGTGCAGTCCGGCAAGCCGCTCTTGATCGTCGCCGAGGACGTTGAAGGCGAGGCGCTGGCGACCTTGGTCGTCAACAAGCTGCGCGGCGGCCTCAAGATCGCCGCCGTCAAGGCGCCGGGCTTCGGCGATCGCCGCAAGGCGATGCTGGAGGACATCGCGATCCTCACCGGCGGCACCACGATATCAGAGGATCTCGGCATCAAGCTGGAGAACGTGACCCTGTCGATGCTCGGCCGCGCCAAGAAGGTCGTCATCGACAAGGAAAACACCACCATCGTCGATGGTGCCGGCGCCAAGAAGGACATCGAGGCGCGCACGCAGCAGATCAAGCTGCAGATCGAGGAGACCACCTCCGACTATGACCGCGAGAAGCTGCAGGAGCGGCTGGCCAAGCTCGCCGGCGGCGTCGCGGTGATCAGGGTCGGCGGCGCCACCGAGGTCGAGGTCAAGGAGCGCAAGGACCGCGTCGACGATGCGCTGCATGCCACGCGCGCGGCTGTCGAGGAGGGCATCCTGCCCGGCGGCGGCGTGGCGCTGTTGCGCGCCACCAAGGTGCTCGACGGCGTCAAGACCGCCAATGCCGACCAGAAGGCCGGGGTCGACATCATCCGCCGCGCCATCCAGGTGCCGGTGCGGCAGATCGTGCAGAACGCCGGCGAGGACGGCTCGCTGGTGGTCGGCAAGCTCCTGGAGAAGGACACCTACAGCTGGGGCTTCAACGCCGCGACCGGCGAGTACCAGGATCTGGTGCAGGCCGGCGTGATCGACCCGGCCAAGGTGGTCCGCACCGCGCTGCAGGATGCGGCCTCGGTCGCCTCGCTGCTGATCACCACCGAGGCGCTGGTTGCCGACAAGCCGAAGAAGGCGGAGGCCACGCCGGCAGCGCCGGCGATGGACTTCTGATCGCCAGAACCCGTGGCGGGCCGGCTCGGCCCGCCACGGTATTCGGTGCGCTTCGCCGAAAAGAAAGCAGCTGATGGCCGTGACTGGCCGTGGATCGGCCATAACGCGCAGCTATCAAACAACCTAAGACCGCAATCCGTCCATGGCCGGCCACAATTGCTGCGGCCATCGATGGAGCGACGGTCGACGGGAGGTGTGATTGGGGCGCTGTCGCGCCGCCCGGGGTTCGGTCGCAGCGCTTTCGCGTGTTTGCAGGGGCGATCATGCCTGCCTGGCAGTACGATCATCCGCCACCCAATCCGGCCGCCGCCATGGCGATTGCCGATCCGCGGCGTTTGACTCGTTTTCTCATCGAAAGTGAGCAGCGCGTGGTCGCGCATTGCCAGACGGTGCTGTCGCGCGGCGATCTCGATGCGCGCGAGCGCGACCGGCTGGTCAGCGTGCTGCGCGAGGCCACGATGCGGCTGCAACGGCTGTCGGCCGTGGCGGCCTGACCGGCCGATCAACCGCATCGCAGATGCGACAAAAAAATCTGCCGGCAGCCTCTTGAAACCGGTTTCGGTTTTTCTAATTCGTTGTTTGCCGCTTCGGCGGTGCCGGGTGCCTTCGGGGCCCGGCTGTCATCTGGGCGCTGACCGCTTGTCTGGTACTCAGAGGTCCTGCATCGGCCGGCGCTCCTTCGTATCCATCTTGCTCTTTGGAGGACTTGGCTATGAGGACCTACGATTTCAGCCCGTTGTGGCGCTCCACCGTCGGCTTCGACCGTCTGTTCGACCTGCTGGATGAGACGCAGCGCGCGGTCGAGGACAATTATCCCCCTTACAATATCGAACGTCTCGGCGACGACTGCTATCAGATCTCGCTGGCGCTCGCCGGCTTCTCTCCGGACGAATTGGCGATCACGGCCGAGCATAATGTGCTCACGGTCGAAGGTCGCAAGGCCGACAAGGAAGGCCGCGAATATCTCTACCAGGGCATCTCGTCGCGTCCCTTCAAGCGGCAGTTCAATCTCGCCGACTATGTGCAGGTCACGAAGGCGTCGTTCGACAACGGCCTGTTGCGGATCGAACTGGTGCGGGAAATTCCCGAGGCGATGAAGCCGCGCCGGATCGCGATCAACACCGCGCCGGTCGAGCAGATCGCGCAACAGAAGGCGGCGTGAGGCCGATGTCACGTGGCGCGCGGGCGGTGGTGCCCGCGCGCTTCGGCAGCAGTGTCCATGCGAAAGGAGCGTTAGGAGGAGACACGACATGAGTGAGCGCAGTGTTTCGATCACCACCGCAGGCGGGGGGACCTTCCACCCGGTCTCGCACTACGAATCCCCGGCCGATCTGCTCAACGACGCGAAACTGTCGCGGGCCGAGAAGCGGCTGATCCTGTCCTCCTGGGCATCAGATATGTATGCGGTCGAGTCACAGCCGCAGCTGCGCGAAATTCCCGGCATTGCGCGGCCGCTGCGCCTCTCCGATGTCCTCGGCGCGCTGCGGCAACTGGATCGCGAGGATCAGCCGCCGCGGCCGCGCGGCGGCGCCGCGATGCGTGTCGTGCCCCGGGCCGATGTGCAGGCGGACGGAGCTGCGCCCGACCATGCGCCAAGCGGGGCTGCCGGCCGGGTGCGGCCGGCGGCACGGCTGCGTTTCTCCCGCGAAGCCTTTTCCCGTGAAGCCAATGTGCGGCGCTATCGCAAGCTGCTGGCCACCCGGCTCGCCGACCACGAGCGCCGTTTCGTCGAGCGCCGCCTGGCCGAGGAGCTGCAGCAACTGCACGGTCTGTCCGAGCATCAAGGCCTGGGCCGCGCCGGCCGCTGCTGACGTTTCCCCGGGCGTGGTCAGTCAACAACCACGCTCAAATCAAAACGCCGCCCGGAATTGGGCGGCGTTTCATTCCAAATAGCGTAGAGGGTGATGGTTGTTTCTATCGCCCGCGCGCGCGAAAATCAATTCCTGTAACCGGGATTGACGCGATCGAGCCTGCGCAGCAGCGGTGGCCAGACCAGCTGGTTCGAGCGCAGCTCGACGCGATCCTGATTGTCGAACAGCTTCGCATTCTTGTCGACCACCTCGTCGCGGACCGGATAGGCCGTTGCGCCCAGCGTGCGCGTCCGCACCTGGATCGAGCAGGCGCGCTCGAGATGATACATGCGCTCGAAGGCGGAGGCGACCGAGCGTCCGACGGTCAGCGTGCCGTGATTGCGCAACAACATGTGGTTCTTGGTGCCGAGGTCGCGCTGCAGCCGCGGCCGCTCGTCATGGTCCAGGGCCACGCCCTCATAGTCATGATACGCGAGATCATGGGTGACATATTGGGCGATCTGGTTCAGCGGCAGCAGGCCGTCGGCGCAGCTCGACACAGCGACGCCGTCCAGCGTGTGCAGATGAATGACGCAGCCGGCATCCTCGCGCACCTCGTGGATGGCCGAATGGATGGTAAAGCCCGCCGGGTTGATGCTGTACTGACTCTCCGACAGTTGATTGCCATAGAGGTCGACCTTGATCAGGCTGGAGGCGGTGATCTCCTCGAACAGCAGGCCATAGGGGTTGATCAGGAAATGGTGCTCGGGGCCGGGCACGCGGGCGGAGATGTGGGTGTCGACGAGATCGTCCCAGCCGAACATCGCCACCAGGCGATAGGCGGCGGCGAGATTGACCCGCTGCGACCACTCGGCCTCGGTCATGTTCGAGGGCGCGTCCTTCAGGCGAGCTTCCGCGGGCGACATGGCATTCTCCAATCTCGATATCGTGACCGGAGCCTAGGCGGCCCGCTTGCGGCCGACAAGACGCCGGGCGCAGAGGCGGCCATGCATGGATTGCGGCCTTTCGGCCGCCCATGCCGCCGCGGTGGCCGGTGCGAGCAGGGCGCCGGTGGCCCGTCTTGATTACCGTCAATGCGCATGGCGGCGTGCACAATAGCTTGGCGACCGACATGCCAGGCCGTGGCTCCGCGCGCTCCGCAGGACCCTGCCGCAGGTGCATGTGCAGCGGGCGAGAGGGGTCCACGGAGTACGATCAATGACCTACCAGACCATCAATCCATATACGGGGGAAACCCTCGCTTCCTTTCCGGATGCGACCGACGACGAGGTGCGTGCGGCGATCGCCGCCGCGCATGAGGCGTTTCTCGCCTGGCAGCAGACGTCCTTCGCCGAACGCGGCCGGATTCTGCAGACGGCCGCCGACATCCTGCGCCGGGACAGCGACTCCTATGCGCGGCTGCTGACGCTGGAGATGGGCAAGCTGTTCAGCGAAGCCAAGGCCGAGGTCGAACTGTCGGCAAAGATCCTCGAATATTACACCCGCCACGCCGAGGCGCTGCTGGCGCCGGAAAAGCTGCCGGTTCTGGATCCGGCCGAAGGCGAGGCCATTCTCGTCTGTGAGCCGCTTGGCGTTCTGCTGGCCATCGAGCCGTGGAATTTCCCATATTATCAGATCGCACGCATCCTGGCGCCGCAGCTGTCGGCCGGCAACACGCTGCTCCTCAAGCATGCCTCGAATGTCCCGCAGTCGGCGGCGGCCTTCGAGAAGCTGATGGCCGAGGCCGGTCTGCCCCGCGGCGCGTTCAAGAATCTCTATGCCACGCGGTCCCAGGTCGAGCTCATTCTCAACGACGACCGGGTTCACGGCGTGGCGCTCACCGGCTCCGAAGGGGCAGGCTCGGTGGTGGCTGCGCAAGCCGGCAAGGCGCTGAAGAAATCGACGATGGAGCTCGGCGGTGCCGATGCCTTCATCGTGCTCGCGGACGCTGATCTGGACAAGACCACCAGATGGGCGGTGTTCGGCCGGCACTGGAATGGCGGGCAGGTCTGCGTGTCGTCCAAGCGGATGATCCTGGTCGATCCGATCTATGACGAGTTTCTCGCCCGCTACCGCAAGGGCGTTGCGGGTCTTGTCGCCGGCGACCCGTTCGATCCGAAGACGACGCTGGCGCCGCTGTCGTCGCAAGGTGCGGCTGACGAGGTGAAGGAGAAGATCCGGGCAGCGGTTCAGCTCGGCGCCAAGGCCGAGGAGGTGGGCCCTCCGGTGCCCAATCGCGGTGCTTTCGTGCAGCCGACGATTCTGACCGAGGTCGCGGACGACAATCCGGCACGTCATTGGGAGTTCTTCGGCCCGGTGTCGATGCTGTTCCGCGCCAAGGACGAAGATGACGCGGTTCGTATCGCCAATGATTCACCGTTCGGTCTCGGCGGCTCGGTCTTCACCGCCAACCCGGCGCATGGTGCCGAGCTCGCGAGAAGGGTCTCGACCGGCATGGTGTTCGTGAACCATCCGACCAAGGTCGAGGCTGATCTGCCGTTCGGAGGCATCCGCCGCTCGGGCTATGGTCGTGAGCTGATCGGACTCGGCCTGAAGGAGTTCGTCAATCACAAGCTGATCGACATCGTGGACATCGATGCGCGGTTCTAAGCCCGTCTAATGGATCATGATGCGTTTGCACGGAAACGCATCATGATCTTTCCTCTTTGTTTGAGCATGATCTTTTCGGAAACCCGGTTTCCACTTTTCCGGATCATGCTCTAGAGATGCCAAGCTCATCGGGCGATCGTTCCTCATCGGGACGATCGCCCTGACCATATGGCCGATCGGCTAGGGAGCCGGGATCGACAGCAGGCTCGAAATGCTGCGGCCGCGGATGTCGTAGACCCGTGCGAACACCACGTCGTCGCGCTTGATCTCGACCATCACCGGAGCGGTCAGTCCCTTGCAGTAGAACTCACCGAGGGTCATCGCGAAGTCGGCGGCATGACTGTCCCAGCCGATCGTGAAATCGGGGCCGAGCGCGACCTGGGCCGGCCGCTGCGGACCGCAGACCGCGACCTTCCATTTGTGACCGATCGGCGGCACTTCCTGACGCTCGTCGAGCTGCTCCTTGAGGCCATCGGAGGCCTGCTTCAGTGCCAGACCCCAATAATCGAGCATGAAGCGGGCGTCGGCCTCGCGCACCGTGCCGGCGATGAAGTTGAAATGCGTGTACTGGTAGGGGTGCAGGCGGATCATCTCCGCCAGCGGCAGCAGCAGGCCGAAGCAGAAGGCGGCGATCGCCACCGGCTGCCAGCTGCGGCGCTCGTCCTTGTTGAGCCAGGACAGCAGCCAGGAAAAGGCGATGCCGCCGAGCAGCGCCATCGGTGGGATCACGAACACGAAGTGGCGGATGCCGTTGTAGAGCGCCGGGCGTTTGACGATCGCGATCAGGATCGGCAGCGTTGCCGCCAAGGTCAGCATCAGCAGGATGCTCTTCTGACGCGCCGGCATGTCGGGCCGCGACAAGGACATCAGCGAGGTGACCACGCCGGCCACGAACAGCCCGATCATCAGCTCCGGCATCTGCAGCGCAAACAGCGTCGGCAGATACGACCAGGGCATGTCCGGCACCGAGACCAGGGCCCCGTCGAACATCTCCTTCCACGGCTTCTCGAAGAAGTGCGAGAAATAGGTCAGAGCCCGGAACGGATTGGCCGGCTCGATGATCGACCACGGCCAGATCAGGCCCATGATCAGGTAGCCCAGGATCAGGCCGGGGATCAGCACATAGATCAGATGCGCGAAGCGGCGGATGGCCTCGCGGGCGCCCTGCGTGCGGTATTCTTCCACGAACAGGGGCATGAAGCCGACGACGGCGTAAACCACCGCCATGCCGCCAAGGATGCGCGAGCCGATCGCAAATCCGGCGCCGAGCCCGATGATCAGGACGGTGCGCGGCGAGGGGTAGGGATACTCCTCGGCCAGGCGCACCAGACCCATCAGCAGCACCACCATGGCCACCGCGAATGGCGCATCCTTCGGGTTCATGAACATGTGGCCGTAGAAGATCGGGCAGAGGGCCAGCAGCAGCAGCGCGGCCACGCCGGCCACGGCGCCGCCGATGCGGCGTGCCAGCCGCCACGTCACCGCGAGGCCGATCAACCCGACGATGGCGCCGACCAGCCGGCGCGTCTCGAACAATTCCAGGGGCAGGATCTTGTGCAGCAGGGCTGCAACCATGTCGAACCCGCCGCCGTACATATAGAGATTGGCGAACGACAGTGCCGCCGTGTCCCTGAATCCGGAGCCGTACATGCGCAGCAACAGATCGGCATACTCGGCATGGGTGTAATCGTCCCAGCCCAGGCCGTAATCGCGGAACGTCAGTCCGGCCACCACCGCGACCGCGGCGAGCACGAACATGGCGAAATCGTCACAAGTCCGCTCGAGGGTCCGCCGCGTCGGCGTCTCGAGGACCGAAGTGGTTATCGATGTCATGGCTGAGTGTGACCCGGCGTCCCCAAACGACCCCGCTCCCGCGCTTCAGGCCTGTGTTCCCCGCCTGGATATAGCGCGTCCTCGTTTCCAAGGTGTTGGAAAAGTCGCGTCATGCGTCCATTGCAGTGCAGCAGGAGCCCGAATTTCGGCTGCTTGGTGCCATATTGGCATAGCCACATGAACGCGTCCTGAACCATCAGGCTCCGGGAAAACACGGAGGAACCCGAGCCGGTTCCGTGGGTTAGCGGCGGAGAAATGTGGCACGATCGTGGCGTGCTTGGCCGCTTCGACGTGGAGAGCCGGGAGTGCGGCCGAAGTTCCGCTGCAAATTGTCGCGGATTTCGACTAGAACCGGATTCAAGGGACGCGGGCAACCGCAGGAAACTAGTGTGATATCGGTCGGGACGCAGTCCGGTACCGGCGCATTAGGGGATAGGTTCGAATGATGAGTGCGATGTTGGCCGCTGGGGCTCTGGCCGTACTGGCTGGGCTTGGAGCGATTGCCTGGGGTATTCCGGTCAAAGAGTTCAGCGTCGGCAACACGCTGATCCTGTCTGGAACCCTCGGCGTCTGCAGCGGCCTGCTGATGCTCGGACTCGCGGCTGTGCTCGCCGAGTTGAAAGTGATCTCGCAGCGCTTGCGCACGCGCGGTCCGGCGGATGCAGAGATCCGGCCGCTGCAATTGCCGGGGGTGAACAAACCTGACCTCGACGCGCCCGCGATGCCGCCGGCCGAGGATGCCTGGCGGGAGGGCGTGACGCCGCGCGCGCGTCCGCGCATGCCGGACCTGTCGGCGCCGTTGTCGTCGGCGCCTATTCCTGCCTCGCCAATGTCCGCCGGGCCCCTGTCGTCTCTGTCCGCGCCGCCACCGCTTGCTTCGCCGCTGCGGCCGTCCGAGCCAGAACGGACCCTTGGCGGACCGGAGACGGAGGCGTCCGAGCGTCCCAAGCGCAATCTGCTGTTCGCCTCATCGTCAAGGCGGGATCGTGAACGGGCGGACAAGCGCGGCTCCGAGCCGTTCGCCAGCGATTTCCGGCAGCCTCCGCCGACCGAGCCCCCCGCTGAGCCGCTTGAGGCTCCGGCGCCGCCGGAGCCTGCGCCGGGATTCGATGATGGTTGGCAGCGCTCCGAGCGGCCGCGGGCGGCAGAGGCGCCTCGACCGCCATTCCCGCGTCGCTTCGCGCGCGCCGCGCCGGCTTTCGTCGAGCCGGAGCCCGAGCCCGCCCCTGAGCCTGAGATCGCGCCGGCCGAGGCACCGGCTGCGATCAGCATCATCAAGTCCGGTGTTGTCGATGGGATGGCCTATTCGCTCTATTCGGACGGCTCGATCGAGGCGCAGATGCCGGAGGGCATGATGCGCTTTGCCTCGATCGACGAATTGCGCACGCACCTCGAAGGCCGCGGCTGAGCCGCGGACGGCCGACCTCACTGGTATACCGCACACATTACTTCGCCGTGGACAGATCTTCTCAAGAAGAAGTCCTCACCTTATTGTCATTTCGCCAGTCATTTGCCCATATTGCTTGAAGAATCGTAAGACAACAGGGGCGCTCGGCCAGAGCGATACTTGCTTACGAGAATCACCGGGTGGAAGACGGCGAGGGGGCAATGACGGACGGAGCCGGCAAGAGCTTCATCGATCTGACTGCCGACATCGTGTCGGCCTATCTCAGCAACAATCCGACGCCTGCGGCCGAGATTCCCTCGCTCATCAGCCAGGTCCACGCCGCGCTGACGCGCGTCGCTGCGGGACGCAGCGAGCCTGCGCCCGAGCCGGCGCGGCCCGCGGTGCCGGTGAAAAAGTCGATCCATCCGGACTATCTGGTCTGCCTCGAGGACGGCAAGCGCTTCAAATCACTGCGCCGCCATTTGCGCACCCAGTACAACATGACGCCCGAGCAATATCGCGACAAATGGAACCTGCCGCCGGACTATCCGATGGTGGCGCCGAACTACGCGGTCACGCGCTCGCAACTGGCCAAGAAGATGGGGCTTGGTCAGCAGCGCCCCGAGCGCGAGAAATAGCGGAACCGATCAGCCGGCGGCGGCGAGTGCTTCGCGCGCGTCCGAGCGGATGCGCTCGACCATGGAACGCAGACCATTGGAACGCTGCGGCGTCAGATGCTCGCGGAATCCGAGCTCGTCGAACACAGCAGGCGCGTCGATGGCGAGGATCTCCTGCGGGGTGCGTCCCGAATACAGCGTCAGCAGGATCGCGATCAGGCCCCGCACGATATGGGCGTCGCTGTCACCGAGATAGTTCAGGATCGGCCCGGCGCCGCCGCGATCGACATGGCGCGACAGCCACACCTGGCTGGCGCAGCCCTGCACTTTGTTGGCAGCCGAGTGCTCGTCCTCGGGCATCGGCGCCAAGGTGCGGCCGAGCTCGATGACGTAGCGGTAGCGGTCGTCCCAGTCGTCAAGCAGGGCGAAATTGTCGCGGATTTCGTCGATCGTCATGGTGCTCTCAGGTCCCGATATGCGCCCTCATATAGGCGTTCGGCGGGACGAAAGCGACAGCGCTGCGGTGGGGTCAGGGCGTCGGCGGCAGGCGCCATTCGGCTGCGAGGTCGTCGCTGGACAGCGTGTCAGCGGCAGCGTCTCCTGGCAGAGCCTCCTCAGCCGCGGGGCCGTCGATCGACCCGGTATGATCGTTGGCGCGCTTGTCGAGATTGGCCGGCTTCACCGGCCCGATCAACTTGTCCGCAGTGGCCGGCTTCTCGGCCGTCTCCGGCTTGTCGGTGATGATCTGATAGATCTTGCGCGCACCTTCCTGGGCACGATGACCGATCACGGTCGCAGCCTGGCCGCCGACCTCGCAGGCTTGCGGCTGACGCTTGCAGAACTGGCTCATGTCGGAGACCGCAGCGGTCGCCGCCTGCACGGCTTCGTGCGCATTGATCTGCGGCAGCTTGTCGGCGTCGGGGCTCTTCTCGCGCGGCAGCAGCACCAGCACGAGTCCGAGCCAGAATGCCATCCGAAGCAGAAAGAACATCACGCAACCCCGACCGTCCTGCCTGATCTCGCCTGTCTCTGAGAGGCGCGGCCGAGATCGGCGGATGCTTTGTTTTACGTCGCGACTGCTTGCTGTGAGCTTAATTGGTTGAGATTTCGCGAAGCCGGCCCGGGAACTTTTTTCGACGTAAACGTTTCGTTGGCGACGGCAGCGCGCGCCTTCCAACCAGCTGCGGATGGCGACGCTTTGGCGGTCGCACTGAGAGGCGGAAACCATGCGTTCACCATCCCGGCCGAATGGCGCAGTCACCGCAGCGTGGCCCTTAGCGTTCGCTTAATGCGAGTCTGACAGGTTGACGCGTGACGACAGGGGGCGTCCCGGCACGTTCTTTATGACAGTGTCCGACAGGCCGAGGCGCGAGAGCCGTGAGTGTGTTGAGTATCATCCGCGAATGTCTTGATGCTTTGTTGCATCCATCGGCTCGAACTGATGCGATGACGCGCGCGCGCCACCGCGCCTTCATCGCGCCGCGCCTGCTCGGCAGCCTGGCTGCGTTCGCCGTCTTTCCCGCCTATCTCGCGATGCGCGGCGCGCCAAGTGCGCTCGAGGTCGGCGCGCTGGCCTGGCTGATCGCGCCGATCCTGCTGTCCTGGTATCTGTCACGCACGGGCCGCTATGAGAGCGCCTGCGCGCTGTCGTCGCTCGCGCTCTCCGCCTTGATCATGTCCGTCTCGATCGAGACCGGCGGCATCGAATCCTTTGCCGCAGTCTGGCTGATCGTCGTGCCCCTGGAGGCCGCGTTCTCGGCGTCGCGTCGCGTCGTGGTGTTCTCGGCGGCGCTGGCGCTGTCATGCGCCTTGCTGCTGATCCTCATCGGGCATCTCGGCTGGCTGCCGAGGCCGGAGATGAATCCGGCGGTGCGAATGGGTCTGCTCGCCTTCGGCGTCGCGTCTGCCACGCTCTATGCCGCCGTGCTCGCTTTTGCCGCCGACACGCTGGCGCGAACCGGCGTGACGTTGTTGTCGATGGAGGAGGAGCGTTACCGTCTGCTCGCGCGCAACATGAGCGACGTGATCTCCCGCCACCGGCGCAACGGCGCGGTGATGTTCATTTCGCCTGCAGTCGAGAATCTGCTTGGGACCTCCGTTGCCCAGTTGCAAGGCCATGGCCTGTTCGAGCGGGTTCATGTCGCCGATCGCCCCGCTTATCTGACGGCGTTGTCGGAAGCGGCGCGCGGCAGCGAAGCGTCGAGCGTCGAGTTCCGGCTCCGCCGCGATGCCGGGGGCGACACGCGCGGCCCGCATCATGCGGTCGATTTCATCTGGGTCGAGATGCGCTGTCGGCCGCTCGATGCCGCGGCCCGGACCCCGAGCGGCGCGGAGCAGGAGGTGGTCGCCGTCATGCGCGATGTCACCGATCGCAAGCTGCAGGAGCAGGCGCTTGAATTGGCGCGCAGCGCGGCCGAACGTGCCGATGCGGCCAAGACGCGATTCCTCGCGACCATGAGCCACGAGCTGCGCACGCCGCTGAACGCCATCATCGGCTTCTCCGAGATGTTGATGCAGGAGCAGGCGCTGGTGCTCAACGCCGCGCGCCGCCGCGAATATGCCCAGCTGATCAATGATTCCGGTCAGCATCTTCTGTCTGTCGTGAACGGTATTCTCGACATGTCGAAGATGGAGTCGGGCAATTTCGAGCTGACGCCCGAGCCGTTCGCGCCGCGCGCAGCGCTGATCAATTGTTGCAATCTGCTGGCGCTGCGCGCCCGGGAAAACGGCGTCGATCTGTCAGCCGACGTGCCGCACGATCTCCCGACCATCACGGGTGATCCGCGTGCGTTCAAGCAGATCGTGATCAATCTGGTGTCCAACGCGATCAAGTTCACGGAGCGTGGCGGCCGGGTCATGGTGTCGGCCGCCATCGAGGGGCCGCAACTGCTGCTGCGGATCACCGACACAGGTGTCGGGATCGCGGCCGACGACCTGAAGCGCATCGGCGATCCATTTTTCCAGGCCGGCAAGACCTATCAGCGGCGGCACGAGGGAACCGGCCTCGGTCTCTCGATCGTGAAGAGCCTCGTGAACTTGCATGGCGGCGAAATGTCGATAGAAAGCAAGCTCGACGAGGGAACGACGGTTTCGATCGCGCTTCCCATCGATTGTGTTGCCGCGGAGGCGGCGGGCGCGACGATCACGGCGCTGTCGCCTTCGCGATCTGCCCAGGCCGGGCAGGTGATTCAGGTGAAGAAGAGTGCCTAGACGAGCTGCAGACGAGGATGAGGCGCCGGTCCGGCGCCGCCGCAAGCGCGCCGGTGCCGCTGCTGCCGCGGTCGAGGCGGTGGACGAACGCGGCTGGCTGATGCGTGCCGTCCTCTACAGCCCCAAGGACATGTTCGCCGGTCTGCTGGCCTGTGCGGCCGGCAGCGCGATCATTGTCAACGCTGTCTTCCTGCAATCGGGTCCGCATCCCGCACCGATGTTCGGCTCGATCGTCACCATTCCTCCGGCGCTTGCCAATGCCAATCCGTTGCCGCGGCCGCGACCGACGGAGGCCGATCTCTCTCCGTTCGATCCCAAGGTGACCGAGACCCGGCCTCCCGACACGCGGGTCGTGGAACCGAGGCCGGCGGAGCAGCGGACCGCCGATGCGCGGCCGGATCAGAAATACGCCGATCCGCTGGCCGACCTGGTGCGGTCGGTCAGCGGCGGCCAGGGCGCCTCACGCGCCCAGCCCACGCCGGGCGGCAACGCGCGTCGCGTCGCCGCAGTCCAGCGCGCGCTCACTGAATATGGCTATGGTCAGTTGAAGCCCACCGGGATGATCGGCTCCGAGACCCAGGCTGCGATCCAGAAATTCGAGCGTGAGCGCAAGCTGCCGGTGACAGGCCAGCTGTCGGACCGGCTGGTGCGCGAGCTAGCGATTGTCATCGGCCATCCGATCGAATAGAGCAGGGCGTCCCTGGGCTGCAGCTTGCAGCGCGTCGTTCCGCCGGCCGTGAACCTGTCATGCGATTGAAGAGCAGCATCTGGGTGAGCGCCTATTTGCGCCGCTGCCAGTCGGCCGGCGCATTCAGCGCGATTCGCCGGCGTGGCGCCGAAGAGGCCGGTGCGGTGTTCATCAAGGTTGCCTTGATGGATGGCACCGCGCAGCTGTACATGCCGGCGCCGCAGACCGTCTATGACGACAGTCGCCCCATCGACCGCTTCTTTGTCCCGATCGCTCCGCAGCCGCAGCCCGAGACGCAGATCGAAGAGCGTCTGGTGAAGGAAGTGCGTTTCGATCCCGACGCCTGGATCGTGGAGACCGAGGACAAGCAGGGCCGCCACTTTCTCGACCTCGCCCGCGATCAGGCGTAATCCGCCATCGCGAGCCTCCCGTTGCGAGCGCCAATTCGCAAGCGTCCATGCCGAAGCCGCTCAGCCAGGACGGCAGAGCGGCGCGTCAGCGCTTGAAGCCCTCGCTGACGGTGCGCACGATCGGCCGCGGCGAACTTTGCGCTGTGCGCGGCGAGCTCGCGCGGACATTCTGCCGTTCGTCATCATAGAGAGCGGGGCGATGCTTCGCCCGGATCGCCGCGATCGCCGAGCCACGCCAGGCCGCCAGCATGATCAAGGCTGCCTGCTCGCTGAGGCGCTCGTAGAGCCGCGACAATCTGAAGACGGCCTCGACCGACTGGCCGATCTCGGGCTTGAGGAACAGCAGCACGCGTTCGAATGCCGCGCCCGGCATGCCCAGCGCCTTTGCCGCGCAGGCGAGCGGCTCGCCGCTCGCATCGTTCATCACCTCCTGCGTGATGCGTGCCGGAAGCAGCAGGCTTTCGCCGAGCTCCAACGTGAACGTCTCCACGTCCGCATTGAAGGCCGCCATCTCCAAAGCCTCGATTGCATTCAGCGCGCGATGCGGCGGTGTGGGCGCTGCAGGCCGCAGCGGCGCGGTGGCGAGGTTCTCCAGGATGGCGATGCGCTCCTTGACGCCGGCGCGCAGGAACATCTCGCTGAGCTCGGCCGCATCACGCGGCTGCATCGTCAATCCGGCGGACGGGGTGTCCTCGCGTGCGGGAGCTTTGAGCGGAGATGCGCGGAGCGCCGACGGAATGGGCCCGGCCAAGGGCAGCATCGCTTCATTCTGTGCCGGGCGCAGTCCGAGCTTCGTCAGGATCTCGATCGGTGTACCCGGATAGATCGCGAGGCGGGCGCGGACGGCCGCGCGGGTCGCGTCATCGACGTCATCGACCAATCGCGAGACCAACTCGACGAATTGCCGCTCCTCATCCGCCGAATGGGTGCTCGCCTGGACATAGAGGTCGGTCAGGACACGCAGCAGAGTGGGCTTGATGTCGACGCCCTCGCGGCGCGACAGCGTCAGCAACCCGTCGAAGCCGGGGAACAGCGATGATCTTGTCATGTCGGGTACGCAACTTCGGCAATCGTTGTGTCGATTAGAGCCGAGTTGTTTTAATGGGCCGTTAAGGAAAACAATCGGTGAAGATGGGCCGAATTTTCCCGGTGAGACAAAGGCGCAACGCCCACTTGCGATCTCCGCTACGGCTGCACGCCATCCGTGTTTCCTGCAGCGTGCATTAACACCCTCTTAACCACGTCCTGATCTTAATCGACCCGTTCGAGCGTCGAGCCATGGCGTTGACATGATGCCGGCTCGATCCTGTCTCACTGCGTCGCCGCTGCCTTGTCTCGTCAGGGCGTCGCATCGAAATCGTCAGTTGTGCGTGCCCTCTGGCCTGCGAAGTTCGGGCAAGGGGGAAAGTTTGGGGGTTCGAACTTCGGGCACGAAAGAGAGCTGACATGGCGACCATCATTGAATTCCCGACGGATGCAGCGCGTCGCGCGCGATCCCCGGTGACCGGCGCGCCGCAGGAGGGCATGGGGACGATTGTGATTCTTCCCGTTGTTCGCATCGAGCGGGAAAGCAGCAGTGACGATCGCGGTCCTCGCGAGGGCGCCGCACCAAGCCGCCGCCGTCGTCGCCGCTGATTGCGCAGGGGAATGGGAATGCCGGACATGATGGTTCGGGTCCGGCGGGCAGCGCCGGCCGTCGCGCTTGGTCTTTCCAGCGCATTGCTCGGCGCCTGCAGCGGCGGTGATTTCGGCCGCACGCGCGCCGATATGCGCAACGACGACATGCACAAATGGATCGGGGCGGAAGCCACCGCCAGCGTGGGCGTCAAGCCATCGCAGTTTCAGCTGACTGACAATGAGCGCCAACTGCGCGATCTGGCTTATCCGCTGATCGAGCCGCCGCATTCGCGTCCCGCCTGGAAGGCGGTGTTCGGCGACTACCAGCCGTCAGCATCGCCCTGGCGCCAGAAGGTGGCGTTCGATCGCACCGCCTATGGCCGTGCGCTGATCGACGAGCCGCATCGCTCGCATGCGTCGCGCTACGCGCAGCTGATCGACGACGTACGCGACGACATCACTCGCTTCGAACCGTTCTTTGCATCCGCGATCCGCGTGATCGATCTCGACCGCAAGCGCGATGCCAGCATGCACTATATGACCGAGCTGTCGCCGCGCGAAAAGGCCGATGCCGTCGCGCGCATGCAGGAGAATTCGCTGATCGTGCAATGGGTACAGATCTGCCTGGAGCAGCGCGTCTCGTCCTATCGCTGGGCGTTGGAGCGGCTGGTGCTGCAGGCGCCGGATTCGATCGCAGCCGAAGCGGATCGCCTGATCGGCGAACTGGCCGCTCAGACCGCCAATCCGCCGGTGGCCGCGCGCCCGCTCATCCAGCGGCCGCTGACCTCCAAGGGGTAGAGCATGATCCGGAAAAGTGGAAACCGGTTTTCCGAAAAGATCATGCTCAAACAAGGAGGAAAGACCATGATGCGTTTCCGTGGAAACGCATCATGATCTAGCCGAGGCCAGTCTCATTCGGGCCTGAGCAGGCGGAGCGCCTCGTCGAGCAGATGCGGCGTATGCTTGCCGCTCGAATCGCGGCAGGCCCGCTCGAAATAGTCCGACAAGGCCGGACGGAATTTCGCATGCGCCGCCTTGTCGATGATGGCGCGCGCGCGCTGCTTCGGCGACAGGCCGCGCAGATCGGCCAGTCCGTGCTCGGTCACGAGGATCTGCACGTCGTGCTCGGTGTGGTCGACATGGGTCACCATCGGCACGATGCAGGAGATCGCGCCGTTCTTGGCCGTCGACGGCGTCATGAAGATCGACAGATAGGCATTGCGGGCGAAGTCGCCGGACCCGCCGATGCCGTTCATGATGCTGCTGCCGCGGACATGGGTCGAGTTCACATTGCCGTAGATGTCGGCCTCGATCAGCCCGTTCATGGCGATGACGCCGAGCCTGCGGATCACCTCGGGATGGTTGGAGATCTCCTGCGGCCGCAACACGATGCGGTCGCGCAGGAACTCGATTTCGCGGTTGAACTCGATCGCCGCCTCCGAGCTGAGCGACAGTGCGGTTGCCGAAGCGAGATCCATCCGCCCCGAGCGGATCAGGTTGAGCATGCCGTCTTGCAGCACCTCGGTGTACGCCGTCAGGTGGGGGAAGGGCCCCTCATCGAGCCCCGCCATCACGGCGTTGGCGACATTGCCCACGCCCGACTGCAGGGGCAGCAGTTTGCGCGGCAGGCGGCCCTGCTTCACCTCATGTTCGAAGAACTCCAGGATGTGGCCGGCGATCGCACCGGAGACCTCGTCAGGCGGAGTGAAGGTGGTGTTGCGGTCCGGCGCATGGGTCTCGACGATCGCGATGATCTTGTCCGGATTGCAGCGATAGGTGGTCTCGCCGATGCGGTCGCCGGGAGCTATGATCGGGATCGGCTTGCGATGCGGCGGCAGCCGCGTGCCGTAATAGACGTCGTGCATGCCGAGCAGCGCCGGGTTCATCCAGGAATTGACCTCGATGATGACGCGGTCGGCCTGGTCGAGCCAGGTCTTGTTGTTGCCGATCGAGGTCGACGGGATCAGTCGTCCGTCGGGAAGGATGCCGGCGCATTCGATCACGGCGATGTCGAGATGGCCGAGGAATCCGAACCACACGAATTGCGCGACATGGCTGAGATGCAGATCGATATATTCCATGCTGCCGGCGTTGATGCGCTGGCGCGTGGTGGGATCGGACTGATAGGGCAGGCGCAGATCGATGCCATTGGCTTTGGCCAGCGCGCCGTCGAGTTCGGGCGCGGTCGATGCGCCGGTCCAGACGCCGATGCGGAACGGCTCGCCGCGCCCATGCGCCGCCTCGATGCGGCGCGCCAGCGCCAGCGGCACGGCCTTCGGGTAGCCGGAGCCGGTGAAGCCGCTCATGCCGACATGGCTGCCGGGCTTGACCAACGCGGCGGCGTCGTCCGCCGACATGATCTTGGCGCGCAGCGCCTGCGACATCACCTGCGATGAACTCATCGTATCAGACACTCCGTGCGCAGGCCTGTTCACGCCCGCCAAAACCCGGGCTGTTTAGGATGGGCGGCGCAGGGATGATTTGACACGGGTCAAGCGGCGGATCCGCGCATCACAGGCCTGCAAGACGCGCGCGTCGCAGCTCGCGAACGTCCGTCGCACGCAACCGCTCCGTCAGCATGTTGGCCTTGCTGTAGCGTGGATCGCCGGTGACGTCGTCGCCGACCCAATCCGGGATCTGCACGGCAGCCGTTTCGGTCGGCAGCTCGATTTCTGCGATGATGATGCCGTCCAGTGGCCCGTGATACTCGTCGACCTCCCAGAGGCCGCTGTCGCCCGGCACATAATGACGGGTCTTCTCGATGATGCGTCCCTCGCAATGCGCGAAGATCGCCTCGGCATGATCCCTGGGAATCTCGTACTCGAATTCTTCCCGCGACAACCCCCGCCGGCCGCTCTTCACGCAGAGCGTCGTTCGATCGCCATAGCACCGGACGCGAACCTTGAGCCCATCCTGACGCGCGACGAGACCATCGCGAAGACGCTGACGATGCGTCGCCTGACCTCGCCAAGCCTCGGACTTGACGAGAAACTTCCGTTCGATTTCGAGGGGCATGACCTTGATATTGGGCGAAGCGCCGCCGTCCTGTGCCGTCATAGCAGCGAAGCGCGACAACGACTATGCCACCAAGGATGAAGAGAGCGTTGTGGATTTGATTGAAGGTCCTCGTAACGCCTTACCGCTTGCCGCGCGGCTTTTCCGCCTTGGCGGGAGCCTCGGCCTGCAGGCCGCAACTGGCGGCTGCAAGGGAGGCCTGGGCCTGCGGCATCAGGCCGGGCTCGGCCGCGAGGGCCTTCAACACGATCAATCCGGTGGTCGTCGGCGAATCGATGATCAGCCGGTCGGCGGCGGTGATCTCTTCGTCCTCTGGAAGATCCTCGTGCTCGGCTTCGGTCATCAGATCGAGCTCGATCACGCGCTTGCCGGCGGAGCGATCATTGATGGCGTAATAGGCGATTTCGTTGCGGGTATAGAATGACACCGACGTATAGGCCTGGCTGACCGGAACGGTCAGCTTGAGCGGCCCCTCCGACAGATCGTAGCGACAGATCGCCATCGCGAAGGCCGGGTCCATGAACGGCATCGGCGAGTTGTTGGGATCGGCAAGCGGCAGCTGCGTCACGGCATTGAGCTTGGTCATCGGCGTCAGCCGCGAATAGGCATCCTGGGTCGAGATCCGCGGCAGGGCCAGCACGCTAACGAGATGGACCACGCCGCCGAGCAGCACGCCGACGATCACGGTGAACAGCAGCCGGATCATGATGGGCAGCCCACTGTCGTAATCGCGGGCATCGGCGCGTCGCGCTGCGTGCGCGTGGCGACGCCCACCGGCGTGTCGTACAGCCGCAGCATCAGCGCGTAGCGCTCGATGCCGCCGGTCGGCAACCAGTTGCCGGAGCGTGAGCGCGATGCGACGCGAATCTCGAACGAGCCGTCGGCGCCACGCACGAGCTCCTGGCTGGTGAAGCCGTAGCGCTGCAGCGTGTTGGGCACGAGGTGGCCCTTGCGATCGTACAGCGTGAGCGTCCAGAAGCGGGCGGGGGGCGTCACGCCGCTGACGAGGATGTCGCAGCGGCCATCGAGCGGCTTTTTCTTGTCGTCGGTGGTGGCGGTGAACGCGACACCATCGCCGGTGCCGATCGGCAGCTCGCCGTTGCGGGTGATGGTGGCGCGTGCGTAAGGATCGACATCGGCCGTGCCGGTCTTCGGGCGTGCCGTCCACGCTCCGATGGTCAAGGTGCCGAATTCGGTGCCGCGCGTGGTGGTCATCCAGGTTGCGCCGATGCCGACGCCGGTCGCGATCAGGAGTGCAATCAAGGTGATGAAGAGCAGCCGCACGGAAATCGCCGTCGTCAGTTCTTGCGCAAGGCAGGCGTGGTCACGCCATCGGCGGTTGCCGCGGCGTAGTTCTCAGGGAAGGCGAGCGCGCTCGACGACACGGGCTTGGCCGGCTTGCGCGGATCGACCGGTGCCGCCTTCTCGGCGACGCGGGCGGCATCGTCGAGCATTTTCTCGACCTGGACCAGGATCTCGGCGCCACGGCGGGTCAGCACCGGCGGCGGACCGGGCTTGATCTCGAGGGTTTTCGGCTGGCCTGCCTGGGCCATCGCGGCGGAGGCCGGCTGCGGCAGTTTCTCGCCCATGCCGACGCCGGGCAGCTCCTTGACCTCGACGCCCTGATGCGCGGCGACCATGATGTCGTGCCAAGTCTGCGCCGGCAGCGAGCCGCCGGTCATGCGGTTGGTCGGCGAGTAGTCGTCATTGCCGTACCAGACGGCGCAGGTGAAGTTTCCGGTGTAGCCCACGAACCAAGCATCACGGTAGGCGTTGGTGGTGCCGGTCTTGCCGGCGGTCGGGATGCCGTCGAGTGCGGCGCGGCGTGCGGTCCCCTCGCTGACCACGTGGCTCATCATGCCCGCCATGTCGGCGGCCACCGAGGCCGGGATCGCCTGCTTCGGTTTCGGACCGTCGCGGTCCCAGCGCCAGACCAGGTCACCGGCGCCGGTGCGGACCTCCAGCACCGAATGCGGCGTGACGGCCTTGCCCTTGTTCGGGAAGGTCGCATAGGCGACAGCGTGCTCCAGCACCGTCACCTCGTCGGAGCCGATCGGCATCGACGGCGTGTCCGGCAGCGGCGCCTTGATGCCGAAGCGGCGGGCGACCTCGACGATCTTGGCGCGGCCCGCCTTCGGGCCCTCCTTGCCGCCGAGCGCGATCGACAGCTTCACCGGAACGACGTTGATCGAGCGGGTAATCGCCTGCGTCAGCGTCACCGTGCCTGAATAGGAATGGCCATAGTTCTGCGGACACCAATTGCCGATGCAGACCGGGCCGTCGACAATGGTCGAGGTCGGCTTGTAGCCGTTGAGCAGCGCCGTCGTGTACACGTACGGCTTGAACGACGAGCCCGGCTGCCGATAGGCGTCGGTGGCGCGGTTGAACTGGCTGGCGCCGTAGTCGCGGCCGCCGACCATGGCGCGGATGCCACCGTCGAGGTCTGAGACCACGGTGGCTGCCTGGGTGGCATGGTAGTCGCGGCCGAACTGGCGCAGCTGGTTCTCGATCGCCTCGTCGGCAGCATGCTGCACGTTCATGTCGATCGAAGTCCGCACCACGAACACGCGCTCGGTGTAGGATTTCGGAAACGTGTCGACCAGCTTGCGCATCTCGTCGAAGGCATAGTCGAGGAAGTAGTTGGGCGAGCTTTCGTCGCGGCGGTCGACCGCAAAGGCCGGGTTGCGGCGGGCGCCGAACACCTGGCCCTCGGTCATGAAGCCGGCATCGACGAGATTGTCGAGCACCACATTGGCGCGGGCGCGGGCGGCGGGCAGGTTGATGTGCGGCGCGAACTTGGTCGGCGCCTTGAACAGGCCGGCCAGCATCGCGGCCTCGGCCAGGTTGATGTCGCGCACCGACTTGTTGAAGTAGAAATGCGCCGCGCCGTCGACGCCGAAGGTGCCGCCGCCCATATAGGCGCGATCGAGATAGAGCTTGAGGATTTCGTTCTTGGTCAGGCGGGTCTCGAGCCAGATCGCCAGGAACGCCTCGTTGACCTTGCGCTCGATGGTGCGCTCGTTGGACAGGAACAGGTTCTTGGCGAGCTGCTGGCTGATCGAGGAGCCGCCCTGGCGGACGCCGCCGGCCTGGGCGTTGGTGACGAGCGCGCGCGCGAGGCCGGGGAAGTCGATGCCGAAATGGTCGTAGAAGCGGCGGTCCTCGGTGGCGAGCGTCGCCTTGATCAGATTATCCGGGAAGTCCTCCAGCGGGATCGAGTCGTTGTGCTTGATGCCGCGGCTGCCGATCGGGTTGCCGTAGCGATCGAGGAAGGTGACCGCGAGGTCGGACTTCTTCAGCCAGTCCTCGTCCGCCGTTTCCCGGAACGCGGGGATCGCGAGCGCCAGCATCAGGACCAGGCCGCCGAGGCCGATCGTGGCAGCCTCCGACAGCGGCTCGACGAACACCCAGCGCTTCCAGCCGCCGACGTAGAAGCGGTCCATGAACGCCGAATAGCGCTCATACAGCTCGCGGGTGCCGCGCAGCGAGGAGAACAACGCCGAATCGAACCGGGCGTCGAGATCCAGGCGGAAATTGTTGATCCGCTTCTTCCATTCGTCTGGAATGATCTGCCGCACGGGAACCCTGGTCGTTTCGAAAGCGTGTCAGCTGGCTTCGAAAGCACTCAGCACACGGGGCTGGGGCTATCGAAGGGTCTTGCGCGATTGTTGCGGCAAACCCAAGGCAGCTCCAAGTTCAGGTCCCCCAACTTGGAGTAGCCTGCACCGAGTCGCAATGCCGCTGCCGGGGACGACTCGCCTTCATATCTAGCTGAGCGGGGGGCACAAACCAATGGTTCCGCTTATAATTTGATGCACAAAGCTAACGTGCCGCTTCAACCGGCCAAGCGCCCCTTGCGCCCGCTCGGGTGGGGCCACTAGATGGCGGCGATGCCGCGCCCGCTGGGATTCGTCTGATGACTGCTCCGCTCAAACGTCCCTCGGGCCAGGAGGGATTTTTCTGGAAAACCAAGACCTTGGAAGAGATGTCCGAGGCCGAATGGGAAAGCCTGTGCGACGGGTGCGGTCGCTGCTGCCTGGAGAAGCTCGAGGACGAGGATACCGGTGACATCTACTTCACCCATATTTCCTGCCGGCTTCTCGATGCGGGTCTATGTGCCTGCAAGGATTACGCAAACCGCTCCGAACAGGTGACGGATTGCGTTCGCCTGACGCCTGAGAATGTCCGCACCATCACCTGGCTGCCGCCGAGCTGCGGCTACCGGCTGGTGGCGGAGGGGCGTGATCTCTATTGGTGGCATCCGCTGATCTCGGGGGATCCTCAGACCGTGCATGAAGCCGGGGTGTCCGTGCGCGGCCGCGTCGAGGGGACGGAGGACACTGTTCCGGACGACCAGCTCGAGAACCACATCGTCGCGTGGCCGGTGCTGCTGCCGAAGCGCGCCAAGCTGAAGCGCCGGCCGAAATAGGCCGGTCACTTCGCGCTCGCAGCAATTCAACTCGGCGCGACCGCACGTGCGCTGCCGGGATGCACCCATGCGCGCCGCCTGCTGCCGCAAGGGAAAATTATCCCTTAAGTAGTTCGCTATCTGGCGAATCTGCGCGGCGTTGGCCGCGCGCGGCATAGCATTTATCCCCATGAACAAGTTTGATCGGCAGAGCCATTATCCGGCTGCGTCCCAATCCTTGCCCGAAGAGATTGCGGCCGAGCTGGCGGCCATTCCGCCGCAGGTGCAGGCGGTCGAGGACGCCCCGCCGATCGCGCCGCCGGTGCCGCTGACCCAGACCGAGGTCCGCACGATTCTGATGAGCCTGCTGCTGACGATGTTCCTGGCCGCGCTCGACCAGACCATCGTCGCGACGGCGCTGCCGACCATCGGCCGCGAGTTCCAGGACGTCACCAATCTCTCATGGGTGATTACCGCCTATCTGCTGGCCTCGACCGCGGTGGCGCCGGTGTTCGGCACGCTCTGCGACATCTATGGCCGCCGCGCCATGATCATCACGGCGCTCAGCCTGTTCGTCGTCGGCTCTGTGGTGTGCGCGCTGGCGCCGAACATGCCGGTCTTGATCCTCGCCCGCGGCCTGCAGGGGCTCGGCGGCGGCGGCATCATGCCGGTGGTCCAGACGGTGATCTCGGACGTGGTCAGCCCCCGCGAGCGCGGTCAGTACCAGGCCTATTTCAGTGGTGTCTGGCTGCTCGCCGGCCTGCTCGGGCCGGTTATCGGCGGCTTCTTCGCCGACCACCTGCACTGGTCGATGATCTTCTGGATCAACGTCCCGCTCGCGATTGCCGCGCTGGCACTGCTGTTGCCCAAGATGGCCCGGCTGCCGGTCTATCACCGGCTGCGCAAGGTCGACTGGGCCGGCGGCCTGCTGCTGATGGCCTCGGCCGTCGTGTTCATGCTGGTCCTGACCTGGGGCGGCCACCGGCTGGCCTGGTTGTCGCCGACCATTTTGGCGATGATCGGCAGCGCCGTTGCGCTCGGCCTCGGCTTCGTCTGGCACGCCAAGCGGGCCGATGAGCCGTTCCTGCCGCTGTCGCTGATGGGCGGCACGGTGGTGCCTTATGGCATGCTGGCGAGCGGCTGCGCGCTCGGCGCGCTGATCGGGCTGACCGTGCACCTGCCGCTGTATTACGAGCTGGTCTATCATCTGACGCCGAGCCAGGCCGGTCTTGGCCTGATTCCGATCGCTGCGATCTCGACCTTCGGGGCGGCCATCGCCGGCCGCACCATGGCCCGGGTCAAGCACTACAAGCGCGTCGCCATCCTCGGCACCTTCATCGGCACCATCGCGGCCGCGGTCATGACGGTGACCACGCCGTCGCTGTGGGTCCTGCTGGTGCTGCTGTCGGTTTGCGGCATCGGGCTCGGCACGGCGTTCCCGATTTCGGTGGTGTCGCTGCAGAACGCCGTGGCGCGGTCGCAGATCGGCACCATCACCGGCGCCATGAACTTCTTCCGCTCGATGATGTCGTCGTTCACCGTCGCGGCTTTCAGCGCCATCCTGCTGATGGTGCTCGGCGCAGACATCTCGCTGGCGGAGGGGGCGCATGGCGCGGTCAGCGGCATCGCGGAAGCCGACATGATCTATGCCTTCCGCTTCGTGTTTGCGGCCGCCACCGTGATGCTCGCCTGCGCCTCCGTCTGCATGATCCTGATGGAGGAGCGGCCGCTGGCCGGCCCGTCGCGCACCGAGCCGGTGGATATGGCGGAGTAAAACAGCGGGACACAGGCTCCGCGCGTCCCGCAATGAGGGAGGAGCGCCACGGGCTCTCCGCGTCGAGTTCACTCCCGCGGCTGCACGATCTCGATATTGTCCTGGCCATGCGAGCCGTCGTCGAGCGACGACTTCACCAGACCTGCTTCGACGCGGCGGGCGAATTCGGTGGTGCCGCCGCTGGCCAGCTCCTCGGCCTGCGCGATCCATTGCTCGCGCTCGATCCGGCCGGCGAAGGCGAGATAGGAGCCGACCCATTTGGCGTGGTCGGGGGTCCATGCCGCGATCTGCGCGAAGTGCCAGATCCCCAGGCCGTGCAGTCGCGCCTCGTTCTGCTTGCCGATGCCCTTGATCAGCTTGAGATCATCAGCCTGTCCGCCGCGAGGCGCCGCCAGGCCGAGCGGCCGGCGACCAGCATGGGCGTCCTCGTTCTCGACCGCGGGCGCCAAATCCGGCAGCTGCGCCAGGAGGGCGTCGGCCTCGTCGCCGCTCAGCGGCGCATCGGCCGTATCATCGATCGTGATGGCCCCTGATTTCACCGCGCTCGAATGCGCGGTGTCGAGACCGGCCGCGAGCAGCTTCGCCTGAGCGATCCAGTGCTCGCGCTCGATGCGGCCGGGAAACGCCATGTGATCGCCGACCCAGCTCGCCTGGCCTGGCGACCATGCCGCGATCTGGCTGAAATGATGCACGCCGATCTCGTTGAGGATGCGCTCGTTCTTCGGGCCGATGCCCTTGATGAGCTTGAGGTCGTCAGCCGTGCCGTCGGGGGCGGGCAGGGCCCGTGGCCTGTCGTCGGCGGTGACGGTGGTCGGCGCTGAGGCCGCAACTTCGGCCGCAAGCTGGTCGGCTTCGGCCTCCGCGGCAAGGCGATCCGCCTCAGCCTTTGCTGCGGCGGCTTCCGCGGCCAGGCGATCGGCCTCGGCCTTTGCGGCAGCTTCAGCGGCCAATCGATCTGCCTCGGCCTTTGCGGCGGCTTCAGCGGCAAGACGATCGGCCTCGGCCTTCGCGGCAGCTTCAGTGGCAAGACGATCGGCCTCGGCCTTTGCGGCAGCTTCAGCGGCCAATCGATCTGCCTCGGCCTTTGCGGCGGCTTCAGCGGCAAGACGATCGGCCTCGGCCTTCGCGGCAGCTTCAGTGGCAAGACGATCGGCCTCGGCCTTCGCGGCAGCCTCCGCAGCGAGACGATCCGCCTCAGCCTTTGCGGCAGCCTCCGCGGCCAGTCGATCGGCCTCGGCCTTTGCGGCAGCTTCAGCAGCCAGGCGATCGGCCTCGGCCTTTGCGGCAGCTTCAGCGGCAAGACGATTGGCCTCGGCCTTCGCGGCAGCCTCCGCAGCGAGACGATCCGCCTCAGCCTTTGCGGCAGCCTCCGCGGCCAGTCGATCGGCCTCGGCCTTTGCGGCAGCTTCAGCAGCCAGGCGATCGGCCTCGGCCTTTGCGGCAGCTTCAGCGGCAAGACGATTGGCCTCGGCCTTCGCGGCAGCCTCCGCGGCCAGTCGATCGGCCTCGGCCTTTGCGGCAGCTTCAGCAGCCAGGCGATCGGCCTCGGCCTTTGCGGCAGCTTCAGCGGCAAGACGATTGGCCTCGGCCTTCGCGGCAGCCTCCGCAGCGAGACGATCCGCCTCAGCCTTTGCGGCAGCCTCCGCGGCCAGTCGATCGGCCTCGGCCTTTGCCGCAGCTTCAGCAGCCAGTCGATCGGCCTCGGCCTTTGCCGCAGCTTCAGCAGTCAGGCGATCCGCCTCTGCCTTTGCGGCAGCTTCAGCGGTCAGGCGATCGGCCTCGGCCTTTGCGGCAGCTTCCGCGGCTAGCCGATCAGCCTCGATGCTGGCTGCGGCTTGCGCGGCCGGCGAAGGGCTGTCTGCCCACGGGCGTGCCGGCGGCGCTGGGGCCGCCGTGAACGCCGCGCTGGTCCCGGGGCCTCCCGGCGCCATTGCGCTGCTGTCGCCGAGCCCGACATATTCCTTCAACTGTCCGCCGCTCAGGCAGCCGAGCACATAGGCGCTGACCGTTAGCAGCGCGACCTCGAGCCACAGCCCGGCGCGCCCCGGCAGCACGCTCAGCAATGCCAGAAGGGCGCCGATCCCGAAGGCCAAAGTGGCGGGCAGCAGCCAGCTGCGCAGCCAGTCCGGGCGCTTGTCGTCCGACCAGCTGTGCCAGCCGACGAAGCCGCCGATGACCGCAGCGAGCAGGATCCAGAATAAGAACGTCGTAAGGTCGTACATCATGATGTCAGCGCCTCACTTCACGACGAATTCAATGCGGCGGTTTTGCGCCCGGCCTTCCGCGGTGTCGTTGGAGGCGATCGGCCGGGTCTGGCCGTAGCCCGCCGAGGTCATGCGCGAGGTGTCGATGCCGGCCTCGCCGATGTAGCCGACCACGGCCACCGCCCGCCGCTTCGAGAGGTCCATATTGTCCTCTTCGTCGCCGACATTGTCAGTATGGCCTTCGATCACGATCTCGGCGTCCTTGCAGCGCTGCGCCACGACGACGATGTGGTCGAGCAGCGCCAGCGACTCGCGGCTGAGCTCGGCGCTGCCGGTATCGAAGCGGATCCGGCCCTTGGCGAGCAGGCCGTTGAAGGCCGGCTGGCAGGCCTCGGTGGGCAGTGGCGGGCTCTCCGGCTTGAGGCCGATCCTGACGTCCGCGAGCTTGACGTCACCGCCGGCTGCGTCGGTGAGCTCCTTGCGGACCTGCTCGGCCGACTTGTCGTAGATGGCCTCGCCCTCGATCGTGATGTCGGCGTCTTTCGCGGCGAGCTTGGTCGACCACAGCCGCGCCAGCGCCGGGAACGTCGCCTTGAGCGACGTGACGAACGCCTTCGGCGCGCCGTCGGCGGTTTTCAGGCCGTCCTCGACCGTGTCCGTGACGAAGGCCGCGCTGGCGGCCTCGACGAGATCGCGCCGTGCCGCGTCGTCAGGGACGTAGCCGCTCAATCGGACGCGGCCGTCCTGCTTCTGCAGTTCGAACGCGTAAGGCGACACCGGACCGTCGCGCACGTCGACCGCCGCGACCGCAAACGGCGCGGCGAGCGCGCCGGCGAGCGACTGCCGCACCGCCGCGCCGGTGACGTTGGCCAGTCCGACGCCGCTGAGCGAAATCTGCGCGTCGTTGATTTCGGCGCGGCCCTGGGCCAGCTTGCCGAGCTCCGTCAGCAGGCTCACGCTCGCTTTGGCGATGTCGCCCTCGGGCGCGCCGCGCGCGATGCCGATCTTGGCCGTGACCGTTCGGCCTGCGAATTGTCCATTCGCCGCGGCTGTGATCGCGTCGCGAACGGACGTGCTGGGCGCAAGGCCGGTCAGGGTGAGGCCGGTCGGGCCGAGCTCCGCCGACAGGCGATAGGGCTTGATCTCAGGCGGCACAATGTCGGCCTTGGCAAGCGTCAGCCCGCTCGGCAGCTTGCCGACGCCGGCCATGGCCTCGTCATACGCGGCGGGCGAGGGGACCTCGCCAGCGATCGTGTAGTTGGCATCGGAGATGACGACACGTCCGGTACTCAGCCGGGACAGCTCGGCCAGGGCATAAGTCGTGTACGCACTGAAATCGCCGGACGGCGCGCCGCGTGCGATCTGCATATGATGCATCACCGACGCGCCGGGCCAGGCCTTGGCCGCGGCAGCCTCGAGCGCGCGCCTGATCGCGTCGTTCGGTACCACGCCGGACATCACGACCGATTGACCCTCGCGGACCGCGCTCCAGATGAACGGCTTGGCCTCGGGCGGCAGGATCGACACCTTGTCGAGCACGGCGCCGCCCGGCAACTGGCGCATCGCAGCGACGGCCGCCTCATAGATGTCGGACGATGTCGCCGCACCGGCGAGCGAATAGGCCTTGTCCGCAAGCGCAAAGGTGCCGCCATTGAGCTTGCCGGCCTGCGTCAGTCCATGGCTGGCGATCGCCGCGAAGTCGGCGGGTGCACCCAGGGCATAGCCGAGGTGGTCGACCACCGCGCCGCTGCCGAGGGCGGCGCGCGCGGTTTTGATGAGGGCCTCGCGGACCGCGGGGGTCGGCACGCCGCCCTCGAGCACCAGCTGGTTGCCATCGCGCGCGGCGCGGAATGCGTAGGGCTTGGGCGTCGGCAGCTTGTCGTAATTGCCGACGACGAGCCGGACGCCATTCACGGCTGCGGCGTCGTCCAGCCGGTCCGCCTGCTCTGGACTGAACTCCGGCCCTTCGATGCGAACGTCACGGCCGGCGACCGAGACCTTCAACGCTGCGACGGTATCGGGGGCGGCGGACGCGACGGCGGCGCGGGCGCGCGGTGCGATCTCGTCTTCCACCCCGGCGGTCTTGAAGGCGATCGCAACCAGCCACAGCACGGCGATAGCGATCAGGCCTGGCCACCATTTCGATGGTTGATGCATGTGAGAGCCCCCGTTTCCCCACCTGCGCCGGGTTCAGTCGGATCAATCCGGCATCGCGAACCACGTGATCAGCGTAACAGAATCGGCTTCGAAGACCAGTCGTCCCCGCGTTGTGCCCTTGGCTATTCACAAGCGGGGCTGGCGCCGTGACCTGCAGCTGCGTTCCTCAAAACCTCGGCCGTTTCTGTTCGACGTTCAAGCCGATGAAGGTGCGATCAAACTGTGACCGTTCGACGACGGAGGCCCGTCAACGTCACGCCGTTCACGGACGCTGTTCTTCCAGCGCCCGCCTGAGCCGGCGAATGATGACGCCGCGGGCGCGATCATCCGCCGCCTGCTCGATGCGCTCGTGAATGTCGAGCAGCAGGCCCGACATGTCGTTGTGCCAATCAAGCCGCGTCACCGCTTCCGGCGCCAGCCGCCGCCGATGCGCTACGTCCAGCAAGGCCGGCGTCGCGCTGGTCAGCTCATAGACGTCGTCGAGCAGGGGCGAGAACAGCCTGGCCGACGGCACGATCCGCTCGCCGACCCGCGCCGCCAAGGCGGCAATGGCGGCGTCCTCGCCATGCGACAGGAACAGGCCGCGCGCGATCGGGCGACGCGCGGCGATCCAGCGCGCGATCTCGGCGCCGTCGGCATGGCCGGAGTAATCGTCGATCATGCGGATGCGCGCGGCGACCTTGATCTCCTCGCCCTGGATGCGCACTGCCTTGACGCCGTCCTGCAGGAAGCGCCCGAGCGTGCCGTTCGCCTGATAGCCGACCAGCAGCACCGTGGCGCGATTGTTCCACAGCCAGCGCTTCAGGTGATGGCGGATGCGCCCGGCGTCGCACATGCCGCTGGCAGCGATGATGATGTGGAAGCCCGTCAGCTTGGCAATCGCCTTGCTCTCATCCACCGTCTCGGTGAAGCGCAGGTGCGGCGAGGACAGCAACCGGCCGACATCATTGCCGCCGTCGAGGCTTGCGGCATGGTCGCGAAACACCTCGGTGGCGTGGATGGCGAGCGGTGAATCGAGGAAGATCGGCGCCGACGGAATCTCGCCGCGCTCCATCAGGCCAACCAGGTCGACGATCAGCTCCTGGGTCCGCTCCACCGCAAAGGCCGGGATCAGCAGCGCGCCCTTGGTCGTGGCGGCGTCGCGCACCTCGCCGGCGAGACGGCCTCTGCGCAGCTCCGGCGTCGTCGGTTCGCGGATGCGGTCGCCATAGGTGGCTTCCGAGATCACATAGTCGAACCCTTCAGGCGCCCGGGGATCGGGCTGCAGCAGCTTGGCATCAGGGCCGACATCGCCGGAGGCGAGCAGCCGCAGCGGCGCACCGTCGGCGCCTTGGCCCGCGAACTCGATCTCGATCGACGCCGAGCCCAGCAGGTGTCCCGCATTCCAATAGCGGGCGCGCACGCCGGGGATGATCTCGGTCCAGGTCTCGTAGGCGACGGCTTGCAAATATTGCAGCGAGGCGATCGCGTCGGCCTGGGTGTAGATCGGGGTCACCTCGCCGCGTCCGCGCGCGCTGTTGCGGCGATTCAGCGCCAGCACCTCCTGCTCCTGAATGTTGCCGGCGTCGGGCAGCATCCAGGAGCAGAGATCGATGGTGCCGCGCGTGGCGAAAATCTTGCCGTCGAAGCCCATGCGCACCAGCTTGGGCAGCAGGCCGCTATGGTCGATATGCGCATGCGTCAGCAGCACGGCATCGATGTCCGCCGGGCGGAACGGGAAGTCGCCGTAGTTCAGCTCCTTCAGCGTCTTCTGGCCCTGGAATAGGCCGCAATCGATCAGGATCTGGCCCTTGTCGGTGCGGACCAGGTAGCACGACCCGGTCACCGTATGGGCGGCACCGCAGAAGCGAAGGGTCACACTCATGGGGCCTCGCGATCGAAATTGAACAAGGTCTGACGCGCGGTCATCGCTGATGGCCGTTCGGTTCGTCGGCGAAGCCGTAACCATGGTCGGCCGCGGCTGCCGCCACCGCCAGATCATGCTCGGACGGGTCGCAGGTGAACACGCGGTAAAGTGGCTCACCGTGGTCGACCCGGTCGCCGATCTTCTTGAACAGCCTGATTCCGGCGCCCTTGTTGATCGGTGCGCCGGCGGTGCGCGCCAGGCGATTGAGCCGCAGACAGTCGATCGCCGACACGATGCCGTCGCGACCCGCCTTGACGTCGAAGGCGAGGTCGCCGAGTTCGTTCCGGCTCGTTGTCGGCCCCTGGGCATCGATGATCTTTTGCATCTGCTTCAGCGCCGCGCCGCTGTCGAGCAACTCCCGTGCCCGTTGATAGCCGGCGCCGCCGCGCAGCTTCGGATCATATTCGAGGAGATGCGCTGCCAGCCGCAGCGACTTCTCGCGCAAATCCGCCGGCGCGCCCGGCTCATTGCCGAGCACCGCCATCACATCGCGCGCTTCCAGCACCGGGCCGATGCCATTGCCGATCGGTTGGCGGCCGTCGGTCGCGATCACCTCGACGTTGAGGCCGAAGCGATCGCCGACGAACTCGAACAGCTTGCGCAGGCGCATCGCCTCCGCGCCGCTGCTGAGCTTGGCGGTCGGGCCGACCGGCAAATCGAGCAGCAGATGCGTAGAGCCGGCCGCGAGCTTCTTCGACAGGATCGAGGCCACCATCTGCTCGCGGGTGTCGAGGCTGAGCGGACGCTCCACCGAAATCAGGATGTCGTCGGCCGGCGACAGATTCACGTGGCCGCCCCAGATCACGCAGCCATTGCAGGCGGCGACGATGGATTTCATCTCCTCGGCGCCGACATTGACCCGTGCCAGCACCTCCATCGTATCAGCGGTGCCGGCCGGGGAGGTGATCGCGCGGGAGGACGTCTTCGGAATGGTCAGGCCGTGGGCGGCGACGATCGGCACCACCACCATCGAGGTGCGGTTACCGGGGATGCCGCCGATGCAGTGCTTGTCGACGACCACGGGCTCGGGCCATTTCAGCTGGGTGCCGGCATTGGCCATGGCGCGCGTCAAGGCCAGCAGTTCGCCTGATGTCATGAAGCTGGCCGAGCCGATCAGGAAGGCCGCAATCTCCATGTCCGAATAGCGGTAGTGGGCGAGGTCGTCGATGACGGCCGAGATCGCCTGGTCGCTCAATGTTTCGCCGCGGATCTTGGCGCGCACCGCCTCCAGGCTGTCAGGCGGGGTGGCCGGCGAGACGGTCGCGAATGTGCCGGCCGGCTCGGCGAAGCGCCGCAGCGCCGGTTGCGACAGCCCGATCTCGTCCGGCCCGACCAGGGCATCATCGTCGGTAATCAGGAGCGTCGCCAACAGCGTGCGCGAATTGCAGCGCAGCTCGACCCGGCTGAAGCCGCTGAACACTTCGGGGCGCAACGCCCGCGACCGGCGTGAGATCACGACCACGTTCTCGCGGCCGGTGTCGAGCGCGACGCTGCGGATTTTCAGTTGGGGACGGACGGAATCGATTGTGCTCATGGCGACCAGCATTATCCCTAGGCCGATCCCCGCCAAGCCCGTTGACCCAGATCATGCCCCGGCCCATCACTTGCCATCACACGGCATCCATCGGGCAAGCCGAATTTTTTCTGAACGTGTCCGGGCCAAATGCCGGCATTCGGGCCATGCAAGCAGCACGGCCCGAAAGCCGGCATTCGAAAATAAAGCTCAATCAATCCATATATTTGCGGACAGTTTCGCGTCCGGCCGCCCGGCCAGAAAGGACCAATGGTGCAGGGCCCGGCCTGCTCACGGCGACCCTGCGCTATCTGAGCAGATTAACTGATTGTTCAAGCCGATGGCCGAGGGTCGATCCAGGGGCGTCCGTCCCGGCCTGTGTGCGCGCGCCGTTGCGGCGCGTCGATGATCGAGCCCGACCGGAGTGGTAGATGCGGCAGATGATTGCGAGCTTCCTGAAGAATCAGGCTGGCGCGACTTCGATCGAGTACGCGATCATCGCTGGCGGACTGAGCATCGTGATCCTGGCAGCCGTGAACGGCCTGGGATCTGGCCTCAGCAGCAAGTTCACTTCGATCAACAGCTCGATCAAGTAATCGCGGTCCCATCGCGGGCCGCTCATGGCAAGGCGCCGTTGGTCTTTTACGGCGCCGCTTGCGTTTGTGCCGTCGCCGTGACGTTGCCGCCGGCAAGCAACGAGCTTCCGGCGGGGCATCGCCGGAAGCTCGTGGAGCAGTTGGAGGCTTAACAGTTCAACGTCACCAGTTGCGCTGAGCGCGCAGCAGCATGCTCACCGTGTCCTGGTCCTTCAGCTGGTAGATCGCGGCCGGCTTGGCCGTGCTCGCGACAGCCGGGGCGATGGCCGTCCCGGAGTACTTCTGGTCGAGGTGGCTGTAGGTCACGTCGGCCGAGAAGGTCAGGTTCTTGACCGGCGTCCAGCGCGTGATCAGGCCGATCTGCCCGAGATTGAAATCGGGGTTGCAGGTCGAGCCCGCGGTGAGCATGCCGGTCGCGGCGATGCCGGCGCAGATCAGGCTCGCGCCGGTCTGACCGTAGCGGACCTGCGCATAGGCGCCGTAGAGAGCCGAATTCCAGTTCGGATTCCAGTTGTGGGTGAACGCGCCGCGCATGCCCCAGGTCTGCACGGTCGAGAGCCCGGTGCCGGTCCCGAACACCGCGTCGCCGACGCCGGCGAAGCCGATGCTTTGATAGGCGCCGGTCACGCCGGTGCTGCCGTACATCGAATAGGATGTACTGGCCAGGCTCTGGAAATTGTAGCGGCTTGCGCCATCGGTATAGACTGCCTGCAGGTTGAGGACGTCGCCCGCGCCGGTCGGAATGTTCTTGACCGACAGCGACAGCTGTGCGGCCCAGCCCCATTTGTCGGACGGATGGCCCGAGGTCTCGGCCGCGCCGTAATAGGCGGCATGATTGTCATGCGCTGCGAACGACGCCTGGAAGAGACCCCAGGCCTGGTCGATGCGAACCATGCCGATGATGTCAGGAGCCACCGTGCCGCCGAAGGCGCTCGCGCCATAGCTGCCACCGAGCACTCCGGCTGCAGTGATCCCCGACGTGTTCCAGATGTTCGTGGTGAAGAACTGCGTCTGATCTTCCAGCGACACTGCGGCCGAGATGCCCTGACCGAAATCGGCCGTATAGGTGAACTGATTGACGCCGTTATTGGAGCCGCTGCCGCCGACCAGACCGTCGAAATTATTGCCGGGATAGTTGGTCCAGGGGGCGTCGAAGGTCGACACCGCCTTGCCCATCGTGAAGCCCGCGAACTGGATGAAGGCGTAGTAGACTCCGATGCTGCCGCCGGATATGGCGTCCCCCGTATAGGACGTTGCGCCGGCCCCCGCACCGGCATAGGACCCGGAGGTCCAGTTCATCACCGTCTCGAAGTAGGTCCGTACCACGCCATATTCGGTCGCGGTCCGCGTGTCGATGTTGAGGTTTTCGCGCGAGCGCATCTGGTAGCGATTGCTGAGGCGATTGTCGGCACCGGCCTGGCCCGAATAGGCGCCGCCATAATTGCTGTTGGTCCACAGCGCGGTCTCGGCGCGCAGATAGCCGCCGAGCTTGATGCAGGTGTCGGTGCCGGGGATGTAGTAGAACCCCGTGCCGTAGAGCGAGCACACCTTCACATACTCAACGGCCTTCGCCTTCAGCGGAAGGTCCGCGGCCTGAGCGGCTGCGGTGGACAATAACGCTGCTCCTGTTGCCAGGAGCAGGCCCCTCATCGTCTTCATCTTGGTATCTCCGGTTCATCGGCGATGCACACGTCCCCCGCGTGTCGCCCCTGGCCTTGCCAGATTGCTGCTCGCACACCTGCGTTCCGGGTCGGGTCGAACTCATCGACTTGCGATACGTGCGAGCGAAATGTGCGCGAGCTCATCTGGATTCGATCAATGTGCTCTGGTCTGCCGGTGCTTCACTTAGTTGCCGATCACGCCCGGCTGCTCGCACCGGCTTCGACGCAGCCACGCCGCGGTTCTGACGCTTCGCTGCCAATTTGTTAATGATGCCAATCGTGAATAGGGTAGATCAAAAAGCCGAATAATCGCGGCGCGCGGTGCAGCATTGCGCGCAGGCCGATGCGATCGCGCACCGCTGGCGATGCGCGATCGATCTCACGGAAGATCTCAGGAGAAGTTCTAATCGATAGGGAGCGCGGATCGGTGGGGCGTGGCCGCAACCAGCGCGCTTCGGCCGCCATCCGAGGCGCGCGTCATCGGAGCGATCGTCGCACGGATACGCCATCGCTTGACGAAGTCGAGAAAGACCTGCAGCGGCATCGGCGGTTGCCGCCGGCTCGGGTGATAGAGAAACAACCCGGGCGTTGCACTGCTCCAATCCGGCAGCACGCGGACCAATCGGCCTTCCGCCAGATGTGCGTCGACCAACGGCTCGACCAGATAGGCGATGCCGACGCCATCGAGCGCGGCATTCAGGGCCAGGTCGAAATCGTTGACGATCAGCGAGCCGTCCACGGCGATCTCGGCCCGTTGCTCACCTTGCTCGAACACCCAGGGCTGCAACGTTTCATCAGCGGGAAAGCGATGACGGATGCAATTATGTGCGCGAAGATCTTCCGGAGAAGACGGTGCCGGATGGACGGCGAGATAGTCTGGAGAGGCGACGGCGACGAATTGCAGGTCGTCGACCACGCGGATCACCTTCATGTCGCGCTCGACGCGATGCCCGGATCGGATGCCGGCATCGAATCGATTGCGCACAATGTCACTGTTCGTGTCGTCGACCGCCAGTTCGAGCTGGATGTCCGGATATTCGGCCAGGAACGATCTGATCAGCGGGCCCAGCCCTCTGATTGCGAACACGCGGGGCACAGCGATCCGCAGCGTTCCGACCGGCTTGTCGCGGAACGCGTTGATGCTCTCGATGGCCTGGTCGACCTGCTCGAAAATCGGCTGGATCTCTGCGAGCAGCCGCTCGCCGGCTTCGGTCAGTGCCACGCTGCGGGTCGTACGATTGAACAGCCTGACGTCCAACCGCTCCTCAAGGCTTTTGATTGTATGGCTGATGGTCGGCAAGGAGCAGCCGATCTGAGCTGCAGCCTTGGTGAAGCTCAACGTATCCGCGACGGCCGCGAATGCGGAGAGCTCAGAGAACTGGACCCGCGCCATGCTCTAGTCGTGCCGCGCCAGGCCTTGTCTCTGATCATGCTGAACCATTCATGCCCCCTGATACGCCGTGTCGTGCCGGACCGACTCCGCCAAGGTCGATCCACCATCACTGACCAGTCGCATCTGCTTGGAGGTCGCGCCTGATCATTCACCCGCGGTGCAGAACTAGGCGCGGCCTGCTCATTCCGCAAGCATCCAGGACGCATGGCATCGATCACAAATCCGCGTCAGGCGCTTGATCGGCATTGGCGGATCGACTCAGCTGAGCTGGACCGTTTTACCGAGGCGGAAAGGAAGACACGACGGGTCGCGGGGGAGGCGAGCCGCGTGGAGGAGTGTTGGACGGGCCGTCGCCGCACGCTCTCTAACTTAAGGGAACCCGATGTAAAGGGAACCCGCTGTTCGCAGGCCGGAGGGACGAGCGGGATGTGGTGTTTGCGCATCAACCCGCCTTGCGCGAACGCGCGCTCGTTCGGGCCGGCTTCTCGGCCTTCTTCGGTTCGTCCGCCTTCTTCGGCTCGTCTTTCGCTTTCTTGCCGCTGATCGGCAGCAGCATCTCGCGCTGGCCCTCGACGCGCTTCTTGGGTTTCTTGGCTTTTGCCTTCGGTGCGGGGGCAGGGGCCGCTGTGTCGGTGCTGGCGAGGCTGCGCTTCAGCGCGTCCATCAGGTTGATCACATTGCCGCTCGATTTCGGCGCGGCCTTTGCGGTGATCGCCACGCCGTTGCGCTTCTTGTTGATCAGCTCGATCAGCGCGGCCTCGTAATGATCCTCGAAATTCTCCGGATGGAAATCGGCCGACTTCTTCTCGACGATATGCTTGGCGAGATCGAGCATGTCCTTGGTGATGGTCACGTCCTGTATGTCGTCGAAATAGTCCTGCTCGCTGCGCACCTCGTAGGGGTAGCGCAGCAGGGTTCCCATCAGCCCCTTGCCGAGTGGCTCCAGCGCGATGATGTGCTCGCGGTTGGTCAGCACGACCCGGCCGATCGCGACCTTGTCCATGCTGCGGATGGTCTCGCGGATGACCGCGAAGGCGTCGTGTCCGACCTTGCCGTCGGGCACGAGGTAGTAGGGGCGGATCAGATAGCGGCTGTCGATGTCGCTCCGCGGCACGAACTCATCGATGTCGATGGTATGCGTCGAGTCCAGCGCCAGCTCGTCGAGCTCGTCCTTGGTCACTTCAATATAGGTGTCGGTATCGACCTTGTAGCCCTTGACGATGTCGTCATTGGTGACCTCTTCGCCGGTCTCGGCGTCCACCTTGCTGTATTTGATGCGATGGCCGGTCTTGCGATTGATCTGGTTGAAGGAGACCTTCTCGGATTCCGAGGTCGCTGGATAGAGCGCGACCGGACAGGTCACGAGCGACAGCCGCAGAAAACCCTTCCAATTGGCGCGCGGGGCCATGACCTACTCCACCTACTCTGAACTGACGATGTGCTCCGGACTGGACTGCTGCGGCGCGTGCTGCCGAGACGTCCGGCGAGGATAACACCCGAGCCCCCGGATTCAACACGGCTCCGCGGCTTATTTGCTCATCGGCGTTAACTGGTCGCGGGCGGGCTAAGCCGCCGGAACATCATCTGACGGCCGACGTTGCCAGAGGGAGTACGCGCACACGACAGCGCAATACCTTTTGAACTCGAGAGCTGAGGCGCCATGGCAACCAGACGACCGCCGCAGATCGTCGAAACTCCTACCGAGGCGCGCCAGGGGGAGCTGGGACCGTCGGTCCTGGCGATGCTCGCGATCTCTACCGGACTGGCGCTGCTGATTCTGGGCCTGATCTGGTTCGTGTTCTTCCACACCTGACGACGCGAGCGGCCGGCGCGGCCGCGCCGCGGCGATGCCGCCGGGGCGGCGTGCGTCTTGGACCGGCCCGCTCGGATCATCCGACCACGTCTGAGCCCGGCCGCGCACACGGCCGGGCTTTTCATTATTGCCCGCGATAGCCTATATGCCCCCAATCCTGTCGGCCCTTGCCGACGATCCTGACCGAGATGACCAAAAAGTAACGTGGTCGGTCGGGTTCCGTTCATGCGCGGTTCACGGCCTTCCGGTTCATCTTGAGGGCGGAAATCGTGCAGTTCAGCTTTGGAGGCAAGCGTGCGTCTGCTCGTTGTCGAGGACGATCCGGATCTCAACCGCCAGCTTACGACCGCGCTGAGCGACGCCGGCTACGTCGTGGACCGTGCGTTCGACGGTGAGGAAGGGCACTATCTGGGCGATAGCGAGCCCTACGATGCCGTGGTGCTCGATATCGGCCTGCCCAAGATGGACGGCATCTCGGTGCTGGAAGCGTGGCGGCGCAATGGCCGGGCGATGCCGGTTCTGATCCTGACCGCACGCGATCGCTGGAGCGACAAGGTCCAGGGCTTCGACGCCGGTGCCGACGATTACGTCGCCAAGCCGTTCCATCTCGAGGAGGTGCTGGCGCGCATTCGCGCGTTGCTGCGCCGCTCGGCCGGCCATGCCCAGAGCGAATTGACCTGCGGGCCCGTCACGCTCGACACCCGCACCGGTAAGGTCAGCGTGTCGGGCAATCCCGTCAAGATGACCTCACATGAATACCGGCTGCTATCCTATCTGATGCATCATTCCGGCCGCGTCGTGTCGCGCAGCGAGCTGGTCGAGCATCTCTACGACCAGGACTTCGACCGCGACTCGAACACCATCGAGGTGTTCGTCGGCCGTATCAGGAAGAAGCTCGACTGCGACGTCATCCAGACCGTGCGTGGCCTCGGTTATCTCCTGACGCCGCCACCGGCTGCCGGGGCGTAATCCGCCCTCCGGCGACGCCTTTCCCTGTGGCCCGGCGCCGGTCGTTTGGCTAATTTGCGGTCATGCGCCAGAGTTCACTTGCCACCCGGTTGTTCCTGTCCGCGACCGCGTGGCTCGTGGTCATCCTCGCCATCACCGGCATCGTGCTGTCCTCGGTGTATCGCAATGCGACCGAGCGCGCCTTCGACCGCCGGCTCAACCTCTATCTGCGGACGCTGATTGCCGAGGTGGCGACCCCCGACGATCCGCCGGAGCGCCAATTCCAGTCGCTCGGCGAGCCGCTGTTCGAACTGCCGCTGTCCGGCTGGTATTGGCAGATCACCCGCACCGACGCCGACAAGCCGGAGGTGCGGGCGTCGCGCTCGCTGTGGGACAAGAAGCTGCCGAAGCTGGAAGATCAAGGCATCGAGTTGACCGCGGCCGGTATCAGGATCGGCTATGTCGAGGGGCCTGAGAACCAGGACCTGCGGATGGTCGAGCGTCCCGTCGATCTCGGCTCCGACGGCAAGTTCCTGGTCAGCGTCGCCGGGGATGCCTCGGAGATCTTCGACGAGACCCGCAGCTTTGATTATTACCTCGGCGGCACCTTCACCGCGCTCGGCATCGTGCTGCTGCTGACCACGATCTTCCAGGTCCGCTACGGCCTCGCGCCGCTGAAGCGCATCTCCGAATCGATCGCCGATATCCGTTCCGGCCGGGCGGAGCGCCTGGAAGGGGAGTTTCCGGTCGAGATCGCGCCGCTGGCGCGCGAGACCAATGCGCTTATCGACGCCAACCGCGAGATCGTCGAGCGCGCGCGCACCCATGTCGGCAATCTCGCCCATGCGATCAAGACCCCGCTCTCGGTCATCGTGAACGAGGCGGCGACGCATTCGGCCGATCCGTTCGCGGCCAAGGTCATGGAGCAGGCGGATGTGATGCGCGATCAGCTTGCCCACCACCTCGAGCGGGCCCGCATCGCTGCCCGCGTCACCATCGTCTCGACGGTAACCGAGGTAGCGCCGGCGATCGAGGCGTTGCGCCGCACCATGGAGAAGATCTATCGCGCGCGGAGCATCGTGGTCGAGACGACCGCCGATCCGGCCGCCCGGTTCCGGGGCGAGCGCCAGGATCTGGAGGAAATGGTCGGCAATCTGGTCGACAATGCCTGTAAATGGGCGACGTCGCGGGTCGCGGTCGAGGTCAGCGTGGAGCCGCCGGCCCAGGCGGGGGCCACGCCGATGCTGCGCATCATCGTCGACGATGACGGCCGCGGCCTGTCGGCGGCCGAGCGCGCCCAGGTGCTGCGCCGCGGCCAGCGGCTCGACGAATCCAAGCCCGGGTCGGGGCTGGGCCTGTCGATCGTCAACGATCTCGCCGGCCTCTACGGCGGCCGTTTGACGCTAGACGACGCCCCGATCGGGGGGCTGCGGGCCGAGCTGAGATTGCCCGGCGTCTGACCGGGCGGCGATTTTCGCCATCCTAAAGGTGTTCTTAATAACGCGGGCGCTATGGTTGAGGCCGGGGTGCGCGATGTGCGCTCTCGCCGTGGAAATTTGCACGCCGGCGCATGGGTCAGACAGCTCACGAGCGGTTAAGGGAATATCTCGGGCAGCTGCCGCCGAACGCGCAGTCGCTGTTGATGCGCGAGTTCGAGCGCGCCATCGAACGCGGCCAGGATGTCGCGGTCGCCACCTTGGTGCTCGAGCAGTTGCGCAAGGTGGTGCGTCCCGCGCCACCCGCCGCGCCGCCGACGCCCGTCGCAGAGCCGGTGCGGCCGCAACCGGCCATCGAGGTCAGCCGTCCGCCGGCACGCGAGGATCGCCGACAGAGCGGCGACGGTCCGCGCCGGCTGTTTCGCCCGCTTGAGCCTTTCCTGACCGATTCTTCGGGTCCGCTGCGTCCGGGCCAGATCCGCCGCGCCTCGCTGCTCGCCGTCTGGCAGTGGCTCGGCCGCGAAGGCGCGCCGGAGCGCTATGCCGAGTTCGAAGCGGCGCTGTCCACCGCGGGCGATGGCTCGCGCGAGGTCGAGATGGCGGCCCGCAAGCTGCAGCTTGCCACCGCCGAGGCGCTGATGAAGCTGGTCGGCCCCAACGCGACCGGCGACCGCCAGCGCGCGCTCGCGCGCATCGGTGCTCCCAGCGTAATCGAGGATCTGCTGCCGATCGCCCTCGTGTTGCAGAATCGCGAGGCGCTCGACGGTCTCAACGGGCGGCTGCCCGGCATCATCCGGGTGCTCGGCGATTCCCAGATCGCTTCGGTGACCGACGCCATCAACGTGCCGTCATTGCAGACCCCGCTGATGCTGCCTTTCGCGCTGGCGCTGGTGATGCAGCGGCTCGCCGCGCCCTGGCAGATCATCCGCCTCGCCACCAAGATCGCGGCTTCCGATGACGAGATCCGCGTTGCGGCGACGCCGTTCGGCGTCGCCGTCACCATTGCGCTGAACGATCTGGCCAACCTCGCCACGGTGCTGCGTGCCGACATCCGGCGCGGCCATTTCGCCAATCTCGGCGATACGCTGAAGACGCTGCATGATGGCGTTCGCGGCCTGCGCACCGAGCTCGATCTGCGCTCGGAATCGAATTGGGGCAAGCAGCTCACCGCGATCCGCGCTGACATCTCCAACGCGCTGCAATCGGAGATCGACAGCGTGCCGGGCCGTGCCCGCCGCATCCTGCGCCAGCGCGCCGACAAGGACATTCCGGCCGGTGCCGGCGTCGATACCAGCGAGGTCGAAGAGGTCGCGGCGCTGATCGAGTTCGTCGCGGTGTGCCGCAACTACGCCAGTGAGCTCGCCATCAACGAGGTGACGCTGCGGACCTATTCCGATCTGCAGCAATATGTCGAGAAGGCCACCGAGGCTCTGGTGCAATCGCTTCGCAGTGGCGATGCGCGGGCGCGCGCCTATCGGCAATCGCAAGTCTCGGCGGCGATCCGCTTCTGCCACGTCCTGTTCGGCAATGATTATGCCCAGCTGATGAGCCGGGCCGCCGAAAATGCGCTGAATGGCGAGCGAAAATCTTCACGCGCTGGTTGATCTCTCTGCTATAGTTCCATCGTTTTTAGATTGTGGTTTCGTCTGGTCTCGCTCCGGGGCTGGGCACCCGTTCCCGCTGTCAATTTCAGACTTTTCATCAAGACCATGATTTCCGTCATCAACTTCGTCGAGGTCGAGAACCGCGTTGTGCGGGCGACCTATCGCAACCTCATGATCAAGGCCAAGGTCGTGCTCGTCGACAAGACGAGCGGGGCGCCGCTGCCCGATCCCGTCACCACGATTGCGTCTCCGGTCCCGGCAGGGTCGCTGCGGATCAGGCTGACCGACGAGATCAGGCCGGGCACCTACTTCCTCATGGCGCTGAACGGCCACGGCACCTATCTGGCCAAAAGCGCGGATTTCGAGGTGCCCTAATTACGTAATCTTCCTGAGTTTTTTGGCTTCGGGGGCTGGGCTACCAGGGTGGCAATTGTGAATTGCCGCCGGGAACGGTGCTGGTTAAAAGCTGCGCAACGCGCGTCTGCCGGTGGACGCCGCCTGGAACTCTGTCTGATGACGCTCTGGTTCGTGTTTGCCGTGATGACGGCCGCGGCGATCTTCGCCGTCCTGCTGCCGCTCGGGCTCGGCGCGCGCGCCGCGTCGGACGGCCGCGAGGTCGCCGTCTATAAGGACCAGCTGGCCGAGATCGAGCGTGATGTCGAAACCGGCCTGATCGGCAAGGTCGAGGCCGAGGCGGCGCGGGTCGAGATCGGCCGCCGCCTGCTGGCTGCCGCCGAGCAGGAGGGCGAGGCGCCGGTCCAAACCAGCCTCGGCCTGCGCCGGCTTGCCGCCGTGCTGGCGCTGATCGGGCTGCCGATCGTGGCGCTCGCGGTCTATCTGCCGCTCGGTTCGCCGCAATTGCCGGACTTTCCGCTGACCGCCCGCGCCACGCCCGCGGACGGCTCGCAGCCGCTGGAGAACCTGGTGTCGCAGGTCGAGCAGCATCTGCAGAAGAACCCGACCGACGGCCGCGGCTGGACGGTGCTCGCCCCCGTCCTGGCCCGGCTCGGCCGCACCGAGGACGCGATCCGCGCCTATCGCAACATGATCACCTATGCCGGCGACGGCGCATCCAAGCGCGCCGATCTGGGCGAGATGATCGCGGCCGCCGCGGGGGGCGTCGTCACCGCCGAAGCCAAGGCCGAGTTCGAGCGCGGCCATGCGCTCGACGCCGATGAGCCCAAATCCAATTATTATCTCGGCGTCGCCGCCGAGCAGGACGGCCGCAAGGACGATGCCGCCGCGATCTGGCGGAAGATGCTGAGCAAGGGTCCGGCGGACGCGCCGTGGCGGCCGCTGGTCAGCGCCGCACTTGCCCGGGTCGGCGGCGGCGAGGCGCCGGCGCTGCCGAACGAGGCCATGGCCGCCGCCAAGGGCATGAGCGACAATGACCGCGAGACGATGATCCGCGGCATGGTCGACCGTCTCGCGGCGCGATTGCAGCAGAATGGCGACGACGTCGAGGGCTGGCTGCGGCTGGTGCGCGCTTATGTCGTGATGGGTGATCTCGACAAGGCCCGATCGGCGTTATCGGATGCGCGCCAGGCCGTGAAGGATACAGAACGGTTGCGCCAGCTCAACGAGGGCGTGAAGACGTTCGGGCTGGATGGATGAGCGGCGCTTCCGCCGCCAACGGGATGTTGGGATGACACGCAAGCAGAGGCGTTTGACGATCATCGGTGGGGCGCTGTTCGTGCTCGCGGTCGCAGCCGGGCTGGTGCTGAATGCGCTGCGCGATTCCATCGTGTTCTTCTCGACGCCGACCATGGTGGCCGAGAAGCATATCGGCCCGGGCAAGCGCTTCCGGCTCGGCGGCCTGGTCCAACCTGGCTCGCTGAAGCGCGGCGACGATCTCGCGGTGACGTTCGAGGTTGCGGATGGCGGCGCCAAGCTGCCGGTCGCCTATAAGGGCATCCTGCCGGATCTGTTCCGCGAAGGGCAGGGCGTCGTCGCCGAGGGCGCGCTCGATGCCGCCGGTGTGTTCAAGGCTGACACCGTGCTTGCCAAGCATGACGAGACCTACATGCCGAAGGAAGTCGCCGACACGCTGAAGAAGCAGGGCCATTGGAAGGACGATTACGGCAAGCCGCAAGCGGCGAAGCCGGGCCCGGTGTCGATGCGCGAGGGCGAGAAGACGGCGGCAGGAGCGACCCAGTGATTGCAGAGAGCGGACATTATGCCCTGGTGCTGGCGCTCGCGCTGGCGCTGATCCAGTCCACCGTGCCGATGCTTGGCGCGCATCAGCGCGACGTTGCGCTGATGAATGTCGGCCGCTCGGCGGCATTGGCGCAGCTCGTCTTCGCCGGCCTGTCCTTCATCGCGCTGATCACCCTGCACGTGACCTCGGATTTCTCCGTCGCCAACGTGTTCGAGAATTCGCACTCGATGAAGCCGCTGCTCTACAAGATCACCGGCGTGTGGGGGAACCACGAAGGCTCGATGCTGCTGTGGGTGTCGATCCTGGCGCTGTTCGGCGCCATGGTCGCGCTGTTCGGCAACAATCTGCCGCTGTCGTTGCGCGCCCGCGTGCTCGCGGTGCAGGCCTGGGTCGCGACCGCCTTCTATCTCTTCATCCTGATGACCTCCAACCCGTTCGCGCGGCTCGCCACCCCGCCGATCGAGGGGCGCGACCTCAATCCGGTGCTGCAGGACATCGGCCTCGCGGTGCATCCGCCGATGCTCTATCTCGGCTATGTCGGCTTCTCGATCTCGTTCTCCTTCGCCATCGCCGCCCTGATCGAAGGCCGCATCGATGCCGCCTGGGCGCGCTGGGTGCGTCCGTGGACCCTGATGGCCTGGATCTTCCTGACGCTCGGCATCGCCATGGGCTCGTACTGGGCCTATTACGAGCTCGGCTGGGGCGGCTGGTGGTTCTGGGACCCGGTCGAGAACGCCTCGCTGATGCCTTGGCTCGCCGGCACCGCGCTCTTGCACTCTGCGCTGGTGATGGAGAAGCGCAACGCGCTCAAGGTCTGGACCATCCTGCTGTCGATCCTGACTTTCTCGCTGTCCTTGCTGGGCACCTTCCTGGTGCGTTCCGGCGTCATCACCTCGGTGCATGCCTTCGCCAGCGATCCCACGCGAGGCGTCTTCATCCTCGGCATCCTCGTGCTGTTCATCGGCGGCAGCCTGACTTTGTTCGCCGGCCGCGCCACCGCGCTGAAGCAGGGCGGCCTGTTCGCGCCGATCTCGCGCGAGGGCGCGCTGGTGCTGAACAATCTGCTGCTCACCGTGAGCTGCGCCACCGTGCTGTTCGGCACGCTCTATCCGGTCATCATGGAGGCGCTCGACTTCAAGCTCTCGGTCGGCGCGCCGTTCTACAATCTCACCTTCGGCCCGCTGTTTGCGCTCTTGCTGCTGATCGTGCCGTTCGGCCCGATGCTGGCCTGGAAGCGCGGCGATCTCGTCGCCGCGGCGCAGCGGCTGCTTGCGGCCGGCGTCGCGTCGCTGGTGGCGATCGCGATCGCCTGGGCCTGGGCGCGCGGCGGCAGCGCGCTGGCGCCGCTCGGCATCGGACTCGGCATCTTCGTCATCACGGGGGCCATCGTCGATCTCGTCGAGCGCAGCGGCGTCGCGCGCGTCCCCTTCAGGACCGCGCTGCACCGCACCCGCGGCCTGCCGCGCTCGGTCTGGGGTACCGCCTTCGCCCATGCCGGCCTCGGTATAGCCCTGCTCGGCATCGTCTGCGAGACCACCTGGAACAGCGAGCTGATCTCGACCTTGCGTCCGGGGGATGTCCGCAATCTCGCCGGCTACGAGATCAAGTTCGACGGCATGACCCAGCGCCAGGGGCCGAACTTCACCGAGGTCGTCAGCACCTTCATCATCAGCGAGGACGGCAGGCAGCTCAGCGTGATGACGCCGTCCAAGCGCAGCTTCGCCACACGTGGCATGTCGACCACGGAGGCGGCGCTGATGACCCGCGGCGTCAGCCAGCTCTATGTCTCGCTCGGCGACACCACGGCCGATGGCGGCCTTGCCGTGCGCATCTATCACAAGCCGCTGGTGCTCTTGATCTGGTTCGGCCCGGTGCTGATGGCGTTCGGCGGGCTGCTCTCGCTGTCGGATCGGCGGCTGCGCGTCGGTGCGCCGCGGCCGGCCCGTGCGGCGCGCGCGCTGCAGCCGGCGGAGTAAAGCGGATGCGGAATCGTCTCCGTCTGGCCTGCCTCGCGCTGCTGCTGCTTGCCGCCCCGGTGGCGCATGCCGTGCAGCCCGACGAGGTCATGGCCGACACCGCCAAGGAGCAGCGCGCCCGCGCGCTGTCGCGCGAACTGCGCTGCATGGTCTGCCAGAACCAGTCGATCGACGATTCCGATGCGCCGCTGGCGCGCGACCTGCGCCTTTTGGTGCGCGAGCGTCTCGCCGCCGGCGACAGTGACAATCAGGTGCTGGATTTCCTGGTCGCCCGCTACGGCCAGTTCGTGCTGCTGAAGCCGCGCTTCGAGCGCCAGACCCTGCTGCTGTGGCTGCTGCCGCCGCTGCTGCTGCTCGGTGGCGGCCTCGCGCTATGGCTGCAGGTCCGCCGCCGCAGCCAGCGCGGCGTCGAGACCGCGCCGAAGCTGACGGCGGAGGAGGAGACGCGCCTCGCCGCCCTGATGGCAGCGGAGCAGCAGCCGCCGGCGTCGTAAAGGCCCGGCTGCAACGCGCTGTCGAGGAGCCGGCGCAGCTCCGGTTTCGGACCAGCCTCCTCATGGTGAGGAGCGCGGCGCCAAGGTCGCGCGGGCGCACATCTCGCAAAGTCCCGTGCTCTCCCGTGGTCGGCACGCCCCCCGGCTTTCAGCTTATTTTACCTTTGTCTGGAAACGTGCGTCAGACATTCCGTCTGACGTTCCCGGGCAAAGCCAATGTTCTCCAACAGCAATCTGACCATCCGCTTCCTCGTGGGGGGCGTCGTCGCCTCGCTTCTGCTGCTGTTGGCGATCGGCGGCGGCACCGGCTTCATCGCGGTGCTCTATCTCAACAACCAGATCACCAGCCTGTCCTCAGACTTCGCGGCCCTGAGCGGCCCGGCGCGCGATCATGCGACCGTCATCTATCAGCAGGCCCAGTCGGCGTTCTCCTGGTTCCTGGTCGCCTGCGTTGCGATTGCGGTGTTCGCCAGCGCCGTCTGCCTGATGACCTATGCCGCCGTGCAAAACGGCATCCTGCGTCCGCTCGCGGCGATGGTCAGCGCCATGCGCGACGTGGCCGACCAGAAATACGACACGCGCATCCCCGGCCTCGGTCTCGGCAACGAGATCGGCCAGCTCGCCGGCGCGCTGGAGGTGTTCAAGACCAACGGCATCGAGCGCCAGCGCCTCACCGAACGCGAGCTGCAGGAGGCGCAGCGCCAGGGCGAGCGCTCGCGCTATCTCGACGGCCGCATTCACTCCTTCAACGAGCTCGTCGCCAGCGTCGTCAGCAGCGTCGCGTCCTCCGCGGTGCGGTTGAAGAGCAATGCCGAGACGCTGTCGCGCGCCGCCAATGACACCTCGGCCAAGGCCAACGCGGTCGAGGCCGCCGCCAACCACGCCAATCGCAGCGTGCAGACGGTGGCCGGCTCGACCGAGGAGATGACGAACTCGATCGGCACCATCAGCCGCCGCGTCTCCGACGCCACCCAGCGCGCCGAGGGCGCGGCGTCGCAGGCCGAGAAGAGCAAGAACACGATTCATTCGCTGTCCGATGCCGCCGAGAAGATCGGCACCGTGGTGCAGCTGGTGCAGGCGATCGCCGCGCAGACCAATCTCTTGGCGCTCAACGCCACCATCGAGGCGGCGCGCGCCGGCGAGGCCGGCAAGGGCTTCTCGGTGGTCGCTTCCGAGGTGAAGAACCTCGCCGACCAAACCAGCAAGGCGACCGATGAGATCTCGTCGCATGTCGCCAGCATCCAAGGCATTACGGCCGAGACCCGCGGCGCCATCGACGGCATCTCGACCACGCTCAGCGAGATCAGCGCCATCATGTCCGGCATCGAGGTCGACACCTCGCAGCAGCGCAACGCCACCCAGGATATCTCCAAGAGCGTCCAGGAAGCCGCCCGCGGCACCCTCGACGTCTCCAACCACATCGCCCAGATCACCTCCACCTCGGCCGAAACCGGCCGCCTCGCTACCGACGCCCGCGATGCCGCCGGCGAGCTGTCGCAACAGGCCGAGACGCTGAAGCGCGAGGTCGACGCGTTCATCATCAGCGTGAAGGCGAGCTGATCAGGCGACAAGTGACGCTCATCGACGTCTTCGCTATGCTGTGAGGCACACCTCTCTCCATTGTCGTGGCCGGGCTTGACCCGATACACACGAGCTCAACACACTCGGGCGTCATGCGCGGGCTTGACCCGCGCATCCATCTCCCGCGCAAAGCGGAAAAACGTGGATGGCCGGGTCAAGCCCGTCATCAGGTGAGATCGCGCGTGTCCGACGCACGCGGCCATGGGAGCGGCGAGCTCCCGGCCTTTCCTGCGTCCTCGCCGTGAGGGTGAGATGTCGGGCATGGCTCGGGCGCGGAATGCGTCGCGAGGGTGATGGGGCTCGGCTTGCTGTCATGTCTCTCCGTGGGCTGTTTGACAGTGTGGATCGGGATGGCTCTTCGCGTCATTGCGAGCATGCGCTCGCAAAGAGGGGAGTTTGAGTCGAGTAGTACTCAGGCGAGCCGAGGACAGTCTCAGTCAGAGGATCCAGGACTCCGTGGCGTCGTGGCTTGACCGAGAGGCCGCGGCGTACGGGATTCCCCGCCTTCGCGGGGAATGACGGCTGAGGGCGGGGCGGGAGCTTGCGCGACATTGATGGGGGCGGTGATCCCCGCATGTCGCTTCGCTCATGCGGGCTACGGGGCCCGGACGCAGCCGGAACGGGGAGGGCGGATGAGTGCCAGCGTCATCCGTCGTTTTGGCCAGGCGGTTGGTGTGGTGGTCTACGCCTGCGGTGAACCCGCGGCGAACGGACGGGAGGTGCGCTACGACTTTGGTCGGGCGGTCACAGAGATGGCAGCGGTGGGGCTGTCGGGACTGCGACAAGAGATTGAAAGTACGCCTCTTTTCTTGCGTGGCCCGCGATCTGCGCCATTCTGCCGCAGTCTTCATGTCCGTCCATTACAGAAGTTTAACGCCGCAGCCAGCACGCCGTAAGGCGGCGAGCCCCATCTTCACTGGCGAACGGGGCGAGTAGCCCGGGACCCAAGTTTTGACCTTGAACAAAATCGCTTGCGGAGAAAACCGTATGACTGACCGTCCGACCGACCTGTCCTCGCTTCCCTCCTATCGCCAGCCCTGGCGTGGGCTGTTCTCGGCGCGCAAATTCGCGCTGATGGCCTCCGTGGTCGCGGGCCTCGGCGTCGCCGCCTATGGCCTGTCGCCGCAGGGGGCGCAGCTCGACCTGTTCTCGACCTCGGCGCATGCGCAGGTCGCAAATGAGGTCAGCAAGGTGGCGCGCCCGGTCGGCTTTGCCGACATCGTGGAGCGGGTGAAGCCGTCGGTGATTTCGGTCAAGGTCAATATCGCGGAGAAGGTCGCCAAGAACGACAGCGACGACGACACGCCGTTCCAGCCGGGCTCGCCGATGGAGCGCTTCTTCCGCCGCTTCGGCGGTGAGAACGGCATTCCCGGCATGCCGGGCCGCGGCGGCCGCGGTGGCGGTCGCGCCGTGACCGGCCAAGGCTCCGGCTTCTTCATCTCCGCCGACGGCTATGCGGTGACCAACAATCACGTGGTCGACGGCGCCGACAAGGTCGAGGTCACCACCGACGACGGCAAGACCTATAGCGCCAAGGTGATCGGCACCGACCAGCGCACGGATCTGGCGTTGATCAAGGTCGAGGGTGGCTCGAACTTCCCGTTCGCCAAGCTCGCCGACGGCAAGCCGCGCATCGGCGACTGGGTGCTGGCGGTCGGCAATCCGTTCGGCCTCGGCGGCACGGTGACGGCTGGTATCGTCTCGGCCGTGGGCCGCGACATCGGCAACGGCCCGTATGACGATTTCATCCAGATCGACGCGCCCGTGAACAAGGGCAATTCCGGCGGTCCGGCGTTCGATGTCGACGGCAATGTCGTGGGCGTCAACACCGCGATCTATTCCCCCTCCGGCGGCAGCGTCGGCATCGCGTTCTCGATCCCGGCTTCGACGGTCAAGAGCGTGATCGCGCAGCTCAAGGACAATGGCTCGGTCAGCCGCGGCTGGATCGGCGTGCAGATCCAGCCGGTGACGCAGGACATCGCCGACAGCTTGGGCATGAAGAAGGCCGAGGGCGCGCTGGTCGCTGAGCCCCAGGCCGATGGTCCGGCGGCGAAGGCGGGCATCCGGTCCGGCGACGTCATCACCTCGGTCAATGGCGAGCCGGTGAAGGACGCGCGTGAGCTCGCCCGCACCATCGGCGGTCTCGCGCCCGGCGCGTCGGTCAAGCTGAACGTGCTGCAGAAGGGCCAGGAGAAGACCATCAGCCTGACGCTCGGCAAGCTGCCGAACACGATCGAGGCCAAGGCCGACACCGGCGGCGACAATTCCAGCCCGACCCGCGGCGCCGACGTGCCGAAGCTCGGCATGACCGTCGCTCCGGCATCGAGCGTGGCCGGCGCCGGCAAGGAAGGCGTCGTCGTCACCGAGGTCGATCCGAAGAGCGCCGCGGCCGATCGCGGCTTCAAGGAAGGCGACGTCATCCTCGAAGTGGCCGGCAAGAGCGTGACCTCGGCCGGTGACGTGCGCGAGGCCATCAATGCCGCCCGCAACGACAACAAGAACAGCGTGCTGATGCGGGTGAAGAGCGGCGGCCAGTCGCGCTTCGTCGCGGTGCCGCTGGCCAAAGGCTGATGAAGGGCTGAGGCTTTCACGAGATGGAGAGTCGCCGGCATGTTGCCCCCGCGTCGGCGGCTCTTCCTGGGGGCGGGCATAAGTCCCGCTCCCGCAAACCTTCCGGTAGGAACAACGCCCCCCTCCGTCGGAAGGAACTCGGGCGGTGAAGTCCCCCAGCTTCACCGCCCACTTTCCCCGTTTGATTAACCCCCCGGGCTGAGGCCGCCTTGCACGGAAACGGCGGCCGGACCATGTAGATGGACATCCAACCGTGACCGCCGCCCCCGTTTCCGCAATGCGCCTCCTGATCATCGAAGACGACCGCGAGTCCGCCGACTATCTGGTCAAGGCGTTCCGCGAAGTCGGGCATGTCGCCGATCTCGCTGGCGATGGCGAGGAGGGCCTCGCCATGGCCGAGAGCGGCGATTACGACGCGCTGGTGGTCGACCGCATGCTGCCCAAGCGCGACGGCCTGTCCTTGATCGGCGCGCTGCGCGACAAGGGCAACCGCACCCCGGTTCTCATCCTGTCGGCGCTCGGCCAGGTCGACGACCGCATCAAGGGCCTGCGCGCCGGCGGCGACGATTATCTGCCGAAGCCCTACGCGTTTGCCGAACTGCTCGCCCGCGTCGAGGTGCTGTCGCGCCGCCATGGCGGGCCGGCCGAGGAGACAACCTACAAGGTCGGCGATCTTGAGCTCGACCGCCTGTCGCATCGGGTCGCCCGCGGCAAGGACGAATTGACCCTGCAGCCGCGCGAGTTTCGCCTGCTCGAATATCTGATGAAGCATGCGGGGCAGGTGGTCACGCGCACGATGCTGCTGGAGAACGTCTGGGATTATCATTTCGATCCGCAGACCAACGTGATCGACGTCCACATCTCGCGGCTGCGCTCCAAGATCGACAAGGGTTTTGACCGCCCGCTGCTGCACACCATCCGCGGCGCCGGCTACATGATCCGCGACGGGTTGCGGTGATCCGCGATCGCGGGCTGCAGACCCGTCACCGTCTCACGGCGCGCTCAGCCAGCCCTTGCCGATGGCGTAGTGGATCAGCTCGACCCGGCTCTGGAAGCCGAGCTTGGTCATGCAGCGCTTCTTGTAGGTCTCGACGCTCTTGACGCCGATCTGCAGTTTCAGCGCGATGGTCTTGGCGCTGTATCCGGCCGCCGTCAGCCGCGCCACCTCGGCCTCGCGCAGGCTGAGCTCGACGCCGGAGAGCGCGTCGGCGCGGATCGGGATCTGCCGCGCCGCCGTCCCGAGCGCGCGCTCGGCGATCGCCGGATCGAGATAGACCGCGCCGGCGGCGACCGCGTGGATGCCGCGGTTCAGCTCCTCGGTGGCCGTGCGCTTCAGGACATAGCCGACGATGCCGATCTCGAGCGCCTGGCGGAAATAGGCGGCGTCCTCGTGCACGGTCAAGAGCAGCACGCGGCTGCTGGGACAGGCGGCCAGCAGCTTCCGCGCCACCTCGATGCCGCTCATGCCGGGCATCGAGAGATCCAGTACCACCACGTCGGGCCGCAGGTCGATGGCCCGCCGCAGCGCGGTCGGGCCGTCGAGCGCCGATCCGACCAGGTCCAATTGCGCGTCCTCGGCGATCAGCGCCTTGATGCCGTCGAGCACGATCGGGTGATCGTCGGCAAAGAACACGCGGATGCGCGCCGATGTCTGCAGCTCGTCCATCTGGGTTTCCCGGCCCCTCGTCGCCATCAGAGCGGCACCCTGGCAAAGACGGTGGTGCCGCGTCCCGGCGAGGATTCGATTTCCAGCGAGCCGCCGACCAGCGCCAGCCGTTCCCGGATGCCGAGCAGTCCGAGCCGCATCGCCGGACTGGCCGTGGGGTCGTCCGCATCGGCAGGAAAGCCGCGGCCGTCATCTTCCACGATCATGCTCACCTCGCGATCGGTGACGTTGAGGATCACGCCGACCTTGCGGGCCTCGGCATGCCTGACCACGTTGGTCAGGGTCTCCTGCAGGACCCTGTAGAGCGTGGCCTCGATGGCCTTCGGCAATCGCATGTCCTTGGGCGACAGATGCAGATAGTAGTTGAGGGCGGCGTTCTCGCTCCAGGTTTCCAGCAGGCTCTCGATCGCCTTCTGCAGCCCCAGATCGTCGATTGCGCTCGGGCGGATCTCGGTGGCGATGCGGTGGACGTCGCGCCCGAGGCTGTCCGCGATAGTCTTGATGCCGTCGAACCGCTGCTGCAGCTTTGGTCCGCCGGCGATCTCATGGCCGATCGCCTGCAATCCGAGCTGCAGCATCGTCAGCGACTGGCCCAGCGTATCGTGCAGCTCGCGGGCGATGCGCTGCCGCTCGGTCTCCTGATCCGCCACGGTGCGGCGGAGCACCTGGGTGAGGTCGCCCTCGACGGCGGCGCGCAGCTCGGTCTCCTTGCGCAGCGCACGGGCGAGCCGCTCCGATTGCGCCAGCCGCTCGTTGAGCTCGCTCGTCAGCCGCTCCTGCCTCTGCCGGGCGGCTTCGCGCTCGCGCGCGAGCTGGTCGATGCGCCGCAGCACCACCTCGAGCAGCGCCACCCTGAGCCGGTGCGCCGCTTCGACCTCCGCCGCGAGCCAGGGCGAGGCGTGCAATCGAACCAGCTCCTGCCACATCGCGAAGCTGGTCCGCGGCGTCAGCATCTCATGGTCCGACCCGCCTTGCGCCGGCTTGGCCGGCTTGCCCGCCCAATTGACCGTCTGCACCAGCTCGGGACGAAACCACAGCACATAGTCGCGCGGACTCTTGGACACCGACAACGCCAGCAACCCGCTGGCGACATCGGCGAAATGTTCGGCGGGCGGATAGAGCAGGGCGAGGCAGTCGGTCTGAAACACGCCCTCTTTGACGGTCGCGTTCAGCCAACCGACAATCGCCTCGGTCGCCTCGCGATCCGGCGTCGCTCCGATATTGGTGAACTGCCCGTCGATCCACAGGCCGACGCCGCCGGCCGGAATGAGATCGAGCAGATTGGGCCGAAACCGGACCAGGCCAGCCGCGAGCTCGGATTCCCGGCTCAGCCGGTTGAGCAGCTCTTCATGGATCTTCGCGCTGCGCTTCTGCAGTTCGAAGCTCTCGGCGGCGAGCCGGGCTTCCAGATGCGAGGACACCATCTCGGCGAACAACTCACAGGCCTCGCGCAAGCCGTAGGGCAGATAGCGCGGTTCGCGGTGGTGGCAGGCGATCAGGCCCCATAGCCGGCCACGCATGATGATCGACATCGACATCGATGCCACCACGCCCATATTGGCGAGGTATTGGCGGTGGATCGGCGAGACGCTGCGCAGCGTGCTCTGGCTGAGATCGAGCGCGGCGGCCGGTAGCGCGTCGCCGAGCGACAGGATCGGCGCCGGCGCATAGCGCGCATCCGGGATCGCGCGAATCCAGTTGGTGCGGTAGAGCTCGCGCGCCTGCTTTGGAATATCGGAAGCTGGATAATGCAGGCCAAGAAAGGACTCGACGTCCGGCGCCGCGGCCTCGGCGATGACGGCGCCGCTGCCATCGTCCAGGAAACGATAGAACATCACCCGGTCGAAGCCGACGAGGTGGCGGACCTCATCGACCACGGCCTGACAGAACGACGGCGCCGTCTCCGTCTGCTGGATGTTGCGCAGCATGCCCTTGACGGCCGCAAGCGGATTGTCCGGCGCTTGCTCACGTCGGAGCTCGATTTCGACCACGAGCACCGCGCCGCTGCGAAAGGCGATCACGTCGGCGTTCGCCTCGGAATGTCCGGCCATGCTGAAGGCATGCACCGCGCGTTGCGGGCCGGCGCCGCCAGCGAGCATGCGCAACTGTCTCATCTGGTCAGGCGAGAACAGCCGCGAAGCGCTGTCTCCCAGCAGCGTCTGTGGCGCCGCCGTCAGCAGGCCGGCCACATCACCGCCGGCATGTGTGATCCGGAGCTCTTCAGGATCGAGCCCGAGCAGCAGGCCGTGGGGCTGGATTGCACCTGGTGTGCGGATCGGCTCGCGGTCGCAGAGCGTCAGATCCGCTTCGCTGACGCAGGAGATGGGAGCGTTCGCCGTGCCGTCGAAGATCGGATCCATCGCTGCCATCAGTGTCACGATTTCGGTGAATGCTAATCCCGCAACCGTCGTGTGCCCACAGGCGCGCCGCGCGTTTCAATGTCCGGGATTATCCTGACAGTCCGGAATGTCCATTATAATTGACATTAACGTATGTAAATCAGAATTTACGTGGTGACAGCGGTTCTGTTTGGACACTCGATTATCAAGGCGGGATTGCGGTCACTCTGGACAACAAACGCTGCTCATGCGGGCCGGCGAAGGCACCGTCGTGCCCGGATCGAGCCGGCTGTCACGTCCAGGCGCGGGCAACGCGCTCGCGAGAGTGAAGCGAGACGACACGGTTCAGCACGAGAGACCAACCATGAGACAATACAGGAGGTGACGTGATGCCGGACGATCCCAACAGAGTTTGGCCGACGGGACTGACGATCCCGGAATCGGAGGAATTGCACAAGCACGTAATCGACGGCGCCCGCGTGTTCTTCGTGATCGCATGTGTCGCGCACTTGCTTGCGTACATCTATTCGCCCTGGCTGCATTGAGGGGGCCGACATGAACCAAGGTCGGATCTGGTGCGTGGTCAACCCCACGGTCGGCTTGCCGCTCTTTCTCGGAAGCGTCGCGCTGACATCGCTGTGCGTTCACTACACGGTGCTGACGCACACCACGTGGATGGGGGCGTTCTTCGAGGGCGGAAAATCCAAGAAGGCCTCGCTGGAGGAAACCGTGTCGCCGGTGGCCCTGAACGCGAAGGCCGTGCCGGGCTATGTCATCTCAGTCGCTCCCGTGTCGGCAGAGAATGCGAGGGCCGGCTCGTCCTTCGTCGTCACGGTCGCGCCCGTTCCTGCGCAAGCTCAGGCGACGTCCGAAGACACGACGAGTCACGCGCCGGACAAGGTGTCGCTAGCCACGCTCGCACCGCGCGACGACAAATAGGCGGCGCCGTTCGCGGACAATGAAGACGGACCGGGATCTACGGACCCCGGTCATTTTCGCGGGGGAGCGAGACACAGCTCAGCCGCGGTGATGGCGCGCATCTGCTCGGATGGTTTCAGAGATGATGAATCGGGTCAGCCAAAGTTTGATGAAGGGCTGGATCGGGTTGGGGTCGTGCTTTCTGCCTTTTGCCGATGCCGCCACCCCCGATCTGCCGCTCTCCCGGCTGCTGCGCCTGTCGCTGTTTCAGGTCTCGGTCGGCATGTCGCTGGTGCTGCTGATCGGCACGCTCAACCGTGTGATGATCGTCGAACTCGGCGTGCCGGCATCGCTGGTCGGGATCATGCTGTCGCTGCCGCTGATCTTCGCGCCGTTCCGCGCCGTGATCGGCTTCCGCTCCGACACGCATCGCTCCGAACTGGGCTGGAAGCGGGTGCCCTTCATCTACAAGGGCACGATGTTGCAGTTCGGCGGCCTCGCCATCATGCCGTTCGCGCTGCTGGTGCTGTCGGGCGGCGGGCAGGCTGGCCATGCGCCGGCCTGGATCGGTCAGCTCGGCGCTGCCCTGTCCTTTCTTCTGGTCGGTGTCGGATTGCATACGACCCAGACCGTCGGCCTTGCACTCGCGACCGATCTGGCGCCGGTCGAGTCGCAGCCGAAGGTGGTCGGACTGATGTATGTGATGCTGCTGCTCGGAACGATGGCCAGCGCGCTGTTGTTCGGCATCCTGCTCGCGGATTTCAGCCCGGCGCGTCTGATCCAGGTGATCCAGGGGACTGCGGTCGCCACGATCGTGTTCAACGCCATCGCGTTGTGGAAGATGGAGGCGCGCGGCCGCTCGACCAAGACGGTCGCCCATGTGCCAACCTTTCAGCAGTCGTGGGAAAGCTACCTCCGTGGCGGACAGGCGATGCGCCGGCTCGTCACCGTCGGCCTTGGGACGATGGCATTTAGCATGGAGGATGTCCTGCTTGAGCCCTATGGGGGGCAGATCCTGCATCTGACCGTCGGAGATACGACCAAGCTGACCGCGGCGCTTGCCATCGGCGGCCTGTCCGGCTTTGGACTCGCATCGCGCGTGTTGAGCCGCGGCTTCGATCCGTTCCGGATGGCGGGTTACGGTGCGCTGGTCGGCATCCCGGCGTTTCTCGCGGTGATCGCGGCCGCGCCGTTGTCCTCCGCATTGCTGTTTGGCTTGGGCACGCTTCTGATCGGCTTCGGCGCCGGCCTGTTCGGTCATGGCACCCTGACGGCCACCATGAACCTGGCGCCGCAAGACCAGGCTGGTCTCGCGCTTGGGGCCTGGGGAGCGGTTCAGGCTTCCGCGGCGGGCGTGGCGATCGCGCTCGGCGGGATCATGCGTGATCTGGTTGCGAGCGTTGCGCCGCCAAACACGCTGGGCGCGGCCACTGGATATGTTTCGGTCTACGCACTGGAAATCATCATGCTGCTCGCCACGCTGCTGACCATGGCCCATCTCGTTCGTGATGGTCAGGACGGGCGTCTGCAAGCACGAGTGAGGCCCGACAACGCAGGGGTCCGGACCACCTGAGCATTGGAGAAGCCATGAGTCAGACGATCAGCCGAATGTACGCCACGCCTGCGCAGGCTGCGAACGCCAAGGCGGCGCTCGAGCAAGAGGGCTATTCCGAAGTCTATCTCGTGACGCTCGACAGCGCGGGCGAGTCCAGCGATGACATCGTCGCGGCGATCACGCGGGGATACGTCCTGAAGTCGCACGCGCGGGTCTATGCCGAGGGCGTCAGCAGGGGCGGGGCGCTGGTGACGGTGCACGCGCCTTTCACCGGCGGCGGCAGGGCCATTCAGATTCTCGGCAATTTCGGACCGATCGATTCCGGAGTTTCCGAACCCGAGAGCCATGTGATGCCCTGGGACGAGGCGACGCCGATGTCGTGCATCCTGCACATGCCGGTGTTGCTGGACGACCCGACGCCGTTTGCCAGGTTCTGGAACGTCCCTACATTGTCGCGCAGTTCGTTGGCGCTATCCGCGCTGCTTGGACTGCCCTTGCTGCGGCGGTTCGATCCGGGCACCTCGTCGTTCGGCATTCCTCTGCTCAGCCACGACGCTTCGCCGCTGTCGTCGCTGCTGCGCATTCCAACCTTGATCCGACAAAGTCCAGTGCGGAGATAGAGGCGGGGTCGCCCCGACAAGGAAGCCCAGATTGGTGGGTGGAGCCGTGCGGTGCTCACGGCTTGAAGCGCCGGACCGCCGTCCCTGCCGATCGAAGGCGGCTCCGGCATGGCCATGTCCAGGCCGCATGCTCGCCCTTCCTGTCAGTGGGAGGTCTGCGGTTCTCACCCGGGGATCCTGACGGGTCGGCGCCCCTGTTCATGAACGCTTTGTCACTTCTGGCTAGCATGCCCGTTTGATAGGTTCGGAGACCTATTCGGGCTGCAGCCGGGAGTTTGAGCGCTTTGAGGACAGGTTCGTGACGGCCTTCGGTAAGCTGATCCGCACCACGGCGTTCCGGTTGACGCTGGTCTATCTTCTGTTGTTTGCGTTGTTTGCCGCCTCGCTGCTCGGCTATTTCGCCTGGAACACCCGCCGTCTCATTACGGAGCAGATCTCGACCACGGTCACCGCCGAAATCAGCGAGATGACCGACATTTTCTCCCATCGCGGTCTGCGCGGCCTGGTCTACAACATCGAGAACCGCGCTTTGCGCCCCGGCGCCAATCTCTATCTGATCACCACGCCGACGGGGCAGGCGATCGCCGGCAATGTCGGCTCGCTCGCCCCGGGCGTGATGGGCTCGTCCGGCTGGTCGGAGACGTTCTATCGCCGGCTCGACGATTCCAGCGAGCAGAACCACCGCGCGCTGGTCTATGTCACGCAGCTGTCGAGCGGCTTTCGCCTTCTGATCGGGCGCGATCTGGAGGAGCGGCGGCGGCTGTTCGGGATCGTCGCCAAGGCGGCGCAATGGTCGGTGCTGGTGGTCGTCGTGCTCGGCATCGGCGGCGGCATCTTCGTGGCGCGGCGCGTCCTGCAGCGGATCGATGCGATGACCGGGACGACGCGCCGGATCATGGACGGCGATCTCACGGGGCGGCTGCCGGTCGGACGCAGTGGCGACGAGCTCGATCGTCTGGCGGAAAATCTCAACGCGATGCTGGAGCGCATCGAGGCGCTGATGACCGGCCTCAAGGAGGTCTCCGACAATATCGCGCATGATCTGAAGACACCTCTGACGCGGCTGCGCAACCGCGCCGAGGAGGCGCTGGCGAAGTCGCGCTCCGAGGACGAATATCGCGCCGCGCTGGAGCGCACGATCGAAGAGTCCGATGGCCTCATCCGAACCTTCAATGCGCTGCTGATGATCGCGCGCGCGGAGTCGGGGCAGGCGCGCGGCGACATGGTCGAATTCGATGCGGCGGAGGTCGCCGGCGGCATCCACGAGCTGTATGAGCCGCTCGCCGAGGACAACGACATGACCTTGCGCGTCAAGGCGGCGGCAGCACCGGTGCATGGCAATCGCGAGCTGATCAGCCAGGCGCTTGCCAATCTCGTCGAGAACGCGATCAAATACGGCAAGCCGGCGGCGCTGCCGCTCGATCCGAATGCGGCGGCGGCGACGCGCGAGATCCTGATCGAGGCGCGGCGCGAGGGCGGTCAGGTGCTGCTCAGCGTGACCGATCATGGCGAGGGCATTCCGGAGGCCGAGCGCAAGCACGCCGTCGAGCGTTTTGTTCGGCTCGAGGCATCCCGCACCTTGCCGGGTTCCGGGCTGGGACTCAGTCTCGCTTCGGCGGTTGCGACCTTGCATGGCGGCGAATTGCGGCTTGGCGACGCCAGGCCGGGGCTGATCGCGACCCTCGTTCTGCCCGCGGGCGCCGGGGTGCCCGCGAAGCTTGCGGCGCCGACACAGGATGTGCCACAGAAGGCCGCATGACCTCATCCGCGCCGGGAAACGCGGACGGGCAGATCCTGGCCGAACGTTTCGTTTCCGGCCCGCATGTCCGTGCGCCCGACAAAGCCGAACATCGCCTCAATGAATGGCTCGCCGAACTCGAGCCATCCTTGGCTGCTTCGCTTCGCGCGTTGCTGGCCGAGGGCTTGCCGCGGAGCATCCTGCTCGGCATTGCCGAGTGCTCGCCCTATCTGTTCGATCTCGTCCGGGCCGATGCCCGCCGCTTCGAGTGCCTGTTGCGTTCCGAGCCGCAGGCGCATCTGGCCGAGCTGATCAGCCGCACCGGCCGCGAGGTGTTCGCCGCGACCAGTGAGGCCGACGTCATGCGCCTGCTGCGGCAGCTGAAGTCGGAAGCGGCGCTGTTGATCGCGCTGTGCGACATCGGCGGTGTCTGGCCGGTCATGCAAGTGACGGCGGCACTGACCGATGTCGCGGTCTCGGCGGTGCAGATGGCGCTGCGATATCTGCTGCGGCAGGAGGCGGTGCGCGGCCGACTGGCGCCGCGCGATGCCGACGATCCGGAGCAGGGCTGCGGCCTGTTCGTGCTCGCAATGGGCAAGATGGGCGCCGGCGAGCTGAACTATTCCAGCGATATCGATTTGATCGTGTTCTTCGATCCCGAGGTCCATTCGCTGGCCCGCGACATCGAGCCGCAGCCGTTCTTCGTCCGCGTCACCCAGGCGCTCGCCCGGCTGCTGCAGAGCCGCACCGCCGATGGCTATGTGTTCCGCGTCGACCTCAGACTGCGGCCGGATCCGGCCTCGACCCAGGTGGCGATGTCGACCGAGGCGGCGCTGCATTACTACGAGCGGGAAGGGCGCACCTGGGAGCGTGCCGCGATGATCAAGGCGCGCATCTGCGCCGGCGATATCGCCGCCGGCGAGGCGATGCTGGCGGAGCTGTCGCCCTTCGTCTGGCGCAAGCATCTCGACTTCCAGGCACTGACCGACGTGCACGACATGAAGCGCCAGATGCAGGTGTATCGCGGTCACAGCGAGATCGCGGTCGAGGGGCATAACGTCAAGGTCGGGCGCGGCGGCATTCGCGAGATCGAGTTTTTCGCCCAGACCCAGCAATTGATCGCCGGTGGACGGCATCCCGAGCTGCGGGTGCGTCCCACGCTGCAGGCGCTCGGCGTTCTCACGGCCAGCAAATGGATCACCGAGCAGGCGCGGGACGAGCTCACTACGGCCTACGAATTCCTGCGCCGGGTCGAGCATCGGCTGCAGATGATGGCGGACGAGCAGATCCACAGCCTGCCTGACGACGCCGAGGGCGTCAGACGCTTCGCCTGTTTCTTCGGCTATGAGAGCCGCGAACGCTTTGCGAGCGATCTGCTGTTCCATCTCAATATCGTGCAGGGACATTACGCACGGCTGTTCGAAGGCGACCCGACCGGTACGGTCAGCCTGCCACCGGTGAATTATGGCGCGGGTCCCGATGAGCCGCGCCTGATGGAACATCTTGCGGGGCTGGGTTTCCGCGATCCGGTCATGGTCGCCAAGACCTTGCAGCAATGGCTGGCGGGCGAGTATCGCGTGTTCCGGACCGAGGCGACACGCACCAGCTTCACCGAGTTCCTGCCGGCGCTGATCGATGGCCTCGCCCATGCCGACGAGCCGGACCGCGCCGTCGTTGCCTTCGACCGCTTTCTGCAGGCGCTGCAGCTCGGCGGACGGCTCATTTCGTTGCTTGGGCAGAACCGCGATCTGGTGGCGCTGGTGGCGCTCGTGCTCGGCGCTGCGCCGCGGCTCGGCGATATGCTGGCGAGGCAGCCGCGGCTGATGGATGGCCTGATCGATCCGCGCTTCTTCGGCGCCATGCCGGACAAGCGGGAATTGTCGCAGCGCCTGGCTGCGACCCTGCAGGACGCCGGCACCTATGAGGAGTTTCTCGACCGTCTCCGGCTGTTCGGCCAGGAAAGCCTGTTCCTGATCGGCACGCGCATTCTTTCCGGCACCGTCTCGGCGCAGCAGGCCGGCACCGCCTTTGCCGATGTCGCCGAGGGCATCGTTCACACCGTCCACGGTCTGGTCACGGAGCGCTTCGCCGCCCAGCATGGCCGCATCAAGGGCCAGGAAACCGCGATCATCGCGATGGGCCGGCTCGGCGCCCGGGAAATGACGGCGTCGTCGGATCTGGACCTGATCCTGCTCTATGACTTCGACGCCGACGAACCGGATTCCGACGGTGAGCGTTCGCTGCAGGGCGCGCATTATTTCGCGCGCTTCACGCAGCGGCTGATCTCCGCCTTCACCTCGCGTACCAATTACGGCGTGCTCTACGACATCGACATGCGGCTGCGGCCGTCGGGCCGCGCCGGTCCGCTCGCGTCGCATCTCGACTCCTTCGCGCATTATCAGGAGCGGGAGGCCTGGACATGGGAGCATATGGCGCTGACGCGCGCTCGCGTCATCTCCGCTTCACCGGCCTTTCGCGCCCGCATCGAAGAGATCATCCAGACCGCGCTGCGGCGGCCGCGCGACCCGGTTGCCATCGCGCGTGATGTCGCCGACATGCGCCGGGCAATCGCGGCCGAGAAGGGCGAGGCGGATCTGTGGGACCTCAAGCACGCCGCGGGCGGCATGGTCGACATCGATTTCGTCGCGCAATATTTGCAGCTCGTGCATGCGGCGACCAAGCCGGAGATCCTCGATGTCAGCTCGCTGCAGGTGCTCGACCATGCAGAGCGGCTCGGCGTGCTGCCGCGCGCCGATGCCGTGATCCTGCGCCATGCGGCACGGCTCTATCATGACTTGACGCAGATCCTGCGGCTCTGCGTCAGCGACAAGTTCAAGCCGGATCAGGCCGGGGAGGACCTGCTGCGCGTGTTGGCCCGCGCCGGCGACGCGCCGGATTTTTCGGCGCTCGAGGCGCGCTTACGTGAAACCCAGAGCGAAGTGCGCCGGGTGTTCACGTCACTGTTGGAGGAATAGCTGAACGCGAGCGATCGGGCTGCCGGGGAGCCGCGCGCTACGCTTTTTCCTTGGCGACCGCCGCCTGCTTCAGCCTGCCGATCGCTTCCTTCACCGCCGGATCAAGTCCGGCGCCGCCGGCGTCGTGGTGCGCGAAGATGCTCTTCAGCATCCGTGGGTCCCAGAACTTCTTGATGTGCTCGGCGACGCCGCTCACGGCCTGCTCGCCGCCCTGGGATTGGAAGAACTTGCCGATCTGGTTGGCCATGTAGACCAGGCGGTCGTGGGTGCTATGCGACATGGGGCGTGTCCGTCTGTGCTGATCGCGCGCCGGTCTCGGCACTCGCGACGATCCGTTCGGGATGGGTGAAGATTTCGAAGCCGTCATTGCGGGCGACCGCAATCAGCGTGATGCCGGCGGCCTCGGCCATGCGGATGGCGAGCGCGGTGGGGGCGGAGACGGCGACCAGCACGGGCGCGCCCATCGCCGCCGCCTTCTGCACCAGTTCGACCGAGACCCGGCTCGTCATGATCACGAGGCCTTCGCTGGCGGCGCAGCGCGACTGTGCCAATTGGCCTGCGAGCTTGTCGAGCGCGTTGTGGCGGCCGACATCCTCGCGCAGGCTCACGATGCCGCGCGCCGGCGTCCAGAACGCCGCGGCATGCACGGCGCGGGTCTCGTGGTTAAGCTTCTGCAACGGCTCGATCGCCGCCAGCGCGGCCATGACGTCACGCGGGGCGAAGCGCCGGCCCGCCGCGACATGTGCTGCCGGGCGTACCGCTTCGGCGAGGGAGTCGATGCCGCACAGGCCGCAGCCGGTGGGGCCCGCGATGTTGCGGCGGCGTTCGGCCAGGCGTTCAGCCAACGCGTCGGGCAGCCACATGCGCAACTCGATGCCGTCATCCAGCGCGACGATATCGAGTGAGACGATCTCGTCGCGGCTGGCGACGAGACCCTCATTGAGGCTGAAGCCGATGGCGAAATCGGCGAGATCCTGCGGCGTCGCCATCATGACGGCCTGGGTGCCGCCATTATAGGTCAATGCGACCGCGGTCTCCTCCGGCACGCGGCGGTGGCCCTCGGTGAGGGCTCCGTCGCGCCAGACCAGACGATCCGCGATGCGCACTGCATCGGTCATGCTACTCCGCCGCCTCCACGATCGGGGCGATGCGGCGCGAGTTGCGGGCCTGCTCGTCATAGGCCTTCTGCCAGTCCGACGGGCCGTTGGACTGCGACACCTGCACCGCCGTGACCTTGTACTCCGGACAATTGGTCGCCCAATCGGAATAGTCCGTCGTGATGACGTTGGCCTGGGTCAGCGGATGGTGGAAGGTGGTGTAGACCACGCCCGGCGCCACACGCTCGGAGATCAGCGCATGCAAGGTGGTCTCGCCGGCACGGCTGGTCAGCCGCACCCAGTCGCCGTCGCGGATGCCGCGCTGCTCGGCGTCGTGCGGATGGATCTCCAGCACGTCCTCGCCATGCCACACCACGTTGTCGGTGCGCCGCGTCTGGGCGCCGACATTGTACTGCGACAGGATGCGGCCCGTGGTGAGCAGGAGTGGGAAGCGCGGGCCGGTGCGCTCGTCGGTCGCGACATATTCGGTGACCACGAACTTGCCCTTGCCGCGGACGAAGCCGTCGACATGCATGATCGGCGAGCCCTCGGGATAGGTCTCGTTGCAGGGCCACTGCACCGAGCCCATCTCCTCGAGCTTCTGATAAGAGACGCCGGTGAAGGTCGGCGTCAGCGCCGCGATCTCGTCCATGATCTCCGAAGGATGGCTGTACTTCATCTCGAAGCCCATCGCCTTGGCGAGACCGATCGTGACCTCCCAGTCGGCGAGGCCGTTGCGCGGCGTCATCACCTTGCGGACGCGCTGGATGCGACGCTCGGCGTTGGTGAAGGTGCCGTCCTTCTCCAGGAAGGTCGAGCCGGGCAGGAAGACGTGGGCGTAGTTGGCGGTCTCGTTCAGGAACAGGTCCTGGACGATGACGCATTCCATCGCCGACAGCGCCTGCACGACATGCGTGGTGTTCGGATCCGACTGCAGGATGTCCTCGCCCTGCACGTACAGCCCCTTGAAGGTGCCGTCGATCGCGGAGTCGAACATGTTGGGGATGCGCAGGCCCGGCTCAGGGTTGAGCTTGACGTTCCACATCGCCTCGAACTGGTCGCGCACCGCGTCGCCCGAGATGTGCCGGTAGCCCGGCAGTTCGTGCGGGAACGAGCCCATGTCGCAGGAACCCTGCACGTTGTTCTGGCCGCGCAGCGGGTTCACGCCGACGCCGCGGCGGCCGATATTGCCGGTCGCCATCGCGAGGTTGGCGATTGCGATTACCGTGGTCGAGCCCTGGCTGTGCTCGGTGACGCCCAGGCCGTAATAGATCGCGCCATTGCCGCCGGTGGCGTAGAGGCGGGCGGCGCCGCGGATCGCTTCCGGGTCGACGCCCGAGATGGCGGCGATTGCCTCCGGGCTGTTCTTCTCCAGCGCGACGAACTCGGCCCAGTCCTGGAACTCGCTCCAATCGCAGCGCTCGCGCACGAAGGTCTCGTTGACGAGGCCTTCGGTGACGATCACATGCGCCATCGCGGTCATGATCGCGACGTTGGTGCCGGGCAGCAGCGGCAAGTGATAGTCTGCCTCGATATGCGCCGACTTCACGAGATCGATCTTGCGCGGATCGACCACAATCAGCTTGGCGCCCTGGCGCAGCCGCTTCTTCATGCGCGAGCCGAACACCGGATGTGCGTCGGTCGGATTGGCGCCGATCACCATGATGACGTCGGAGTCCTCCACCGAGTCGAAGTCCTGCGTGCCGGCGGAGGTGCCGAAGGTGGTGGCGAGACCGTAGCCGGTCGGCGAGTGGCAGACGCGGGCGCAGGTGTCGACATTGTTGTTGCCGAAGCCGGCGCGGATCAGCTTCTGCACCAGATAGGTCTCTTCGTTGGTGCAGCGCGACGAGGTGATGCCGCCGATCGAGTCGCGGCCATATTTGGCCTGGATGCCGCGCATCTTCTGGGCCGCAAAGGTGAAGGCCTCGTCATAGGAAACCTCGCGCCAGGGCTGATCGATGCTCTCGCGGATCATCGGCTTGAGGATGCGCTCCTTGTGGGTCGCATAGCCATAGGCGAAGCGGCCCTTGACGCAGGAATGGCCGCGATTGGCCTTGCCGTCCTTGTACGGCACCATGCGCACGATTTCCTCGCCGCGCATCTCCGCCTTGAAGGTGCAGCCGACGCCGCAATAGGCGCAGGTGGTGACCGCCGAATGCTCGGGCTGGCCGATCTCGATCACGCTCTTCTCGGTCAGGGTCGCGGTCGGGCAGGCCTGCACGCAGGCGCCGCAGGACACACACTCCGAACCGAGGAAGCTCTCGCTCATGCCCGGCGACACCCGGCTGTCGAAGCCGCGGCCGGAGATGGTCAGCGCGAACGTGCCTTGGACCTCCTCGCAAGCGCGGACGCAGCGCGAGCAGACGATGCACTTGGAGGGATCGTAGGTGAAATAGGGGTTCGACTCGTCCTTCGGCAGCCAAGCCGGGTTGGCTTCGCCGCAGGCGTCGGCGAACACGTGGTTCTCACCCTGGTTGCCGTAGCGCACGTCGCGCAGGCCGACCGCGCCGGCCATGTCCTGCAATTCGCAATCGCCATTGGCGGCGCAGGTCAGGCAGTCCAGCGGATGGTCGGAGATGTAGAGCTCCATCACGCCTTTGCGCAGCTTCTTCAGCCGCTCGGTCTGGGTGTGGACGACGAGCCCCGGCGCCACCGGCGTGGTGCAGGAGGCCGGCGTGCCGGCGCGGCCCTCGACCTCGACGAGGCAGAGTCGGCAGGAGCCGAACGCGTCGACCATGTCGGTCGCGCATAGTTTCGGGATCTGCGTGCCGGCCTCCATGGCCGCGCGCATGATCGAGGTGCCCGCGGGAACGGTGATGCTCTGGCCGTCGATGGTGAGCGTCACCATCGTTTCGGACTTGGAGCGCGGGGTGCCGTAATCGGTTTCGTGGATGAGTGACATGGCGGTGTCCTTTCCCGAATGTCTATTCCGCAGCCTGCAGGCGCGGCTGCTGAGGTCCGAAGTCCTCACGGAAGTGTTTCAGCGCTGATAGCACAGGATAGGGCGTGAAGCCGCCGAGGGCGCACAGCGAGCCGAGCTTCATAGTGCCGCAGAGGTCTTCGACCAGCGCAATGTTCTCGGCGACGCGCTCGCCGCGGCGGATCTTGTCGATGGTCTCGGCGCCGCGCGTCGAGCCGATGCGGCAGGGCGTGCACTTGCCGCAGGATTCGATGGCGCAGAACTCCATCGCGAAGCGCGCCTGCTTCGACATGTCGACGGTGTCGTCGAACACGACGATGCCGCCATGGCCGATCAGGCCATCCTTGGCGGCGAACGCCTCGTAGTCGAACGGGGTATCGAACAGCGCCCGCGGGAAGTAGGCGCCGAGCGGCCCGCCGACCTGCACCGCGCGCACCGGGCGGCCAGTGAAGGTGCCGCCGCCGATGTCGTCGACCAGCTCACCGAGCGTGATGCCGAACGCGGTCTCGAAGAGGCCGCCGAACTTGACGTTCCCCGCGATCTGGATCGGCATCGTGCCGCGCGAGCGCCCCATGCCGAAATCGGCATAGGCCTTGGCGCCCTCGTCGAGGATGAAGGGAATGGCGGCGAACGACAGCAGATTGTTGACGACGGTCGGCTTGCCGAACAGGCCGTGATGCGCCGGCAGTGGCGGCTTGGCGCGGACCACGCCGCGCTTGCCTTCCAGGCTCTCCATCAACGCGGTCTCTTCGCCGCACACATAGGCGCCGGCGCCGGTGCGGACCTCGAGATCGAAGGTGTAGTTGGAGCCGGCGATCTTGTCGCCGAGCAGGCCGGCCTTCTTGGCGATCTCGATCGCCTTGGCCATGGTCGCGATCGCGTGCGGATATTCCGAGCGGGTGTAGATGTAGCCCTTGGTGGCGCCCACCGCGATGCCGCAGATGGTCATGCCTTCGATCAGCACGAAGGGATCCCCCTCCATCAGCATGCGGTCGGCGAAGGTGCCGCTGTCGCCTTCATCGGCGTTGCAGATGACGTATTTGCGATCGGCCGCGGTCTGCGACACCGTCTTCCACTTGATGCCGGTCGGGAAGCCGGCGCCGCCACGGCCGCGCAGGCCGGACGTCGTGACCTCGGCGATGACCGCATCCGGCGTCAGCGTCAGGGCGCGGGTGAGGCCCTTGTAGCCGCCATGGGCGCGGTAGTCGTCCAGCGAGAGCGGATCGACGATGCCGCAGCGGGCGAAGGTGAGGCGGGTCTGCCGCTTCAGCCACGGAATCTCCTCGGTCAGGCCGAGCGACAGCTTATGCGGCTTGTCGGCGATGATGGCGTCGAGCAGCGACGGCGCGTCGTCAGCGGTCACCGGACCGAAGCCGAACCGGCCCTGCGCCGTCTCCAGCTCGACCAGCGGCTCCAGCCAGTACAGGCCGCGGGACCCGTTGCGGACGATCTCGACCTCGGCTCCGCGTTCAAGCGCAGCCTTGTGCAAGGCCTGCGCAACCTCATCGGCGCCGACGGCGAGCGCGCCGGCATCACACGGGACAAAAAGACGCACGCTCATCGCTGGGCCTCCGAGACGAGAGCATCAATCCGGGCTTCGTCGAGCCGACCGACCAGGCGGCCGTCCAGCATCGCCGACGGCGCGGTGGCGCACAGGCCGAGGCAGTAGATCGGCTCCAGCGTCACGCGCTCATCGGCTGTGGTGTTGCCAAGGGCAATGCCGAGCTTGGCTTCGGCGCGGGCGGCAAGCGCATCGCCGCCAGCGGCTTGGCAGGCCTCGGCGCGGCACAGCTTGAGCACGTGACGACCAGCCTTCTTGGCGCGGAAATCATGGTAGAATGTAAACACGCCGTAAACTTCGGCGCGCGACAGGTTCAGCGCGGTGGCGATCATCGGGATCGCCTCTTCCGGCACGTAGCCGAACGCCTCCTGCAGCGCGTGGAGGATCGGCAAGGTCGCCCCCTCCATCTTGCTGTGTTCTGCGATGATTTCGGCGCCGCGCGCCGTCTCCCAGGTTTCGTACACCGGCGTCATCCTGATCCCGATTCAAGCGCTGCAATCGTTTCGCATATCTGAATTGGAATTGCTCAAGATATCAATAAAGCTGTCCCGTGCTGCGATAGCGAAACGCAATCGAGAGATAATTAGAAGTTGACGGAAAATGGGCTTTCCCGGGACGGGGATGCGGCGTGTTTTGCGGTGTCGGTGCCTTCGCCGACGTGATAGAATTTTTCTATGGCCGATAATGCCGAAGACGTGCGGAACCAGGCTATTCAACTGCTGGAAGGCCGACCTTGATCGATAAGCTCGAACTGCTGCTGGCGCTGGCCAAGGAGCGTCATTTCGGCCGGGCGGCGGAGGCGTGCGGGGTCACCCAGCCGACGATGTCGACCAGCATCAAGCAGCTCGAGGAGATCCTCGGGGTGATGCTGGTGCAGCGTGGTTCCCGGTTCCAGGGTTTCACGCCGGAGGGGGAGCGCACGCTGGATTGGGCGCGCCGGATCGTCGGCGACTTCCGGGCGATGCGTCAGGAGATCAACGGCCTCAAGGACAAGCTCTCCGGTGAAATACGGCTTGCGGCGGTTCCGACCGTGCTCGGCATGGTGGCCTCGCTGACCACCCCGTTCCGCGCCCGTCATCCGGAGGTCCGGTTCCGCATCATGTCGTGCACGTCGGCCGACGTGCTCGGCCTCTTGGAGAATCTCGAGGTCGATGCCGGGCTGACCTATATCGAGAACGAGCCGATCGGCCGTGTCCGCACCATCCCGCTCTACAACGAGAGCTACCGGTTGCTGACGGCGCCGGACAGCATGTTCGGCGATCGCGACCAGGTGACCTGGCAGGAGGTCGGACAGGTGCCGCTGTGCCTCCTGACCCCGGACATGCAGAACCGCCGCATCATCGACCGCGCGCTGCGCGCGGCGGGCAACGAGGTGACGCCGACGCTCACCTCGAATTCGCTGCTGGTGCTCTACACCCATGTGAAGACCGGCCGCTGGGCCAGCGTGATGCCCGCCAAGCTGGCCGAGACGTTGGGGCTCGCCGACAAGGTGCGCTCGATCCCGATCGTCGATCCCGTGATCAACTACCAGATCGGCCTCGTTATCCCGCAGCGCGATCCAATGACGCCGCTGATCGCAGCCCTGGTGCAGGTCGCCCGCGAGGTCGCGCCGAGCCTGCAGGCGTGAGGGGTGTTGGCGCACGCTGACGGCGCTGGTCGGCTTGTCGCCTCGGATGCCCTGGGTCACAGCTGGCCGATCCGGTCTCGATCACGGCCGGCACGTGGTCCGCAGCTCGTAATGCGTCGCCTGCTTATTGTAGCGACTGAGCAGGTTCTGCGCGGCCAGCGGCACGACGGCCGTTTCATGCGCCGGCCCGGCGAAGCGAACGATCGCGTCCCGATCAGCGAAGGTCATGATCGTCATGAATTCGACCTCGGCCTCGAGCGGCTTGAGCAATAGCTCGATGCCCAGAAATCCGTCGAGCTTCCGATTCACGATGCCCGGAAAGATGGTCGCGCGGAGGAGGTCCTCATAGGCATCTGCATTCGCCGGGCTGGTCCAGCCGCGCCAAACACGCTTCAGCATCTGATCGTCCCTCAGGTGATGTCGTCACCCGAGCTATCGCATGGTGGCCGCGCCCGGGACTTGGTGAAAATTGCGCTGCCGGCGGGCCTGGTGTGCGCGCGCGGCGCGCGGCCACGCCCAGGCGGGTCACAGTCGCCCGGAGGCATGTCGGATCAAGAGCCCGCGAACGTCTCCCGCATCACCGCCGCCTCCGGCCGGGTCACCGGGACCTGCGCCCGCAGGCGTCGCTTGCGTCCTCGCCATTCACGCCGGTCAGAGGGGGCGTGACATCCGATCTCCGGCGCGTCGTCCAGGCAAGCCGTGACCGCCCGCTGCGCGGAGCACGACAACCGCTCGGCATCACGCCGCGACCGAGATGCTCGCCGTGGCCTTGTAGGCATCGCGGGGCAGGGTGACGCGGACCACGGTGCCGGACTCGATCCGCGAGCGCAGCCGCATCGAGCCGCCATGCAGCTGGGTCAGAGAGCGGGCGATGGCGAGGCCCAGGCCGGAGCCGTGATAGGTCTTGGTCATCTGGCTCTCGACCTGCTCGAACGGGCGGCCGAGCCGCGCCAGCGACTGCGCGGGAATGCCGATGCCGGTATCGGCGATGATGAGCACGACCTTGTCGTCGAACACGCGGCTGCGCATCGTGACCCGGCCGCCTTCGGGCGTGAACTTGACCGCGTTGGACAGCAGATTGACCATGATCTGCTTGGTGGCCCGGCGGTCGGCGACGATCGGGATGTTGCCCTCGATGTCGGCGTCGAGCACCAGGCGCTTGTCCTGCGCGCGGCCGGAGACGACGCGCAGCGACTCTGCCAGGGTCTTGGCGAGGTCGAGCGGCTCCATGTCGAGCTTCATGCGGCCGGCCTCGATCTTGGACATGTCGAGGATGTCGTTGATGACCTCGAGCAGATACTGACCCGACGTCAGTATGTCGTGGCAGTATTCCTGGTACTTCTCCGAGCCGAGCGAGCCGAACATGCCGCTGCCCATGATCTCGGAGAAGCCGATGATGGCGTTGAGCGGCGTGCGCAGCTCGTGGCTCATATTGGCGAGGAATTTCGACTTGGTCTGGTTGGCTTCCTCGGCGCGGGTCTTTTCCTGAGAGTACTTCTCGGCGAGGTCGGCGAGCTCGATCGCCTGGCGCTCCAGCGCGCTCTGTGACCGCTGCAGGTCGATGACGGTGGCGCGCAGGCGCAGGTCATTGTCGACGAGCTTCTGCTCGTGCTCCTTGATGCGGGTGATGTCGGTGCCGACCGACACGTAGCCGCCGTCCTTGGTGCGGCGCTCGCTGATATGCAGCCAGCTGCCATCGTCGAGCTGTGCCTCGAAGGTGCGCGCGCCCGGGGATTGCTGGCTGTGGTCGTGCAGCCGGGTGCGGATCTCCGGCATTTTGCCAACCTCGATGACGGTCTCGTAGGAGGTGCCGGGGATGACGGCGGAGTCCGGCAGCTTGTGCAGCTTCTGGAAGTGCGAGTTGCACAGCACGAGGCGGTTGTTGGCGTCCCACAGCACAAAGGCTTCGGAGATGGTCTCGATCGCGTCGCGCAGCCTGAGATCGGCCTCGACGGTCTTCTCGGCGAGGCTCTTCTGCTCGGTGATGTCGACCGCGATGCCGATCAGGTGAAGGCCGGAAGCCGTGGTGCCCTGGCTGAGCTCACAGCGCACGCGGAGCCAGATCCAGTGACCCTCGGTGTGACGCATCCGGAAGCTCTGGTCGATCTGGTGGATGTCGCCGGCGACCAGCTGGTCGGCGATCGCGAACAGGTCGATGTCGTCTGAGTTCACCAGCGCATTGACCTCGCCGAAGGTGAGGAGGTCGGTGCGGTTGTCGAGGCCGAGCATCTCGAACATCGAGTTCGACCAGAAAATCCGGCCGCGCGACAGGTCCCAGTCCCACAGGCCGCAGCGGCCGCGGTTGAGCGCGGTGTCGATCCGTCCGCGCACGGCGTCGTTGATGAGGTCGCCCTCGCGAGCGCGGGTCGACTGCCAGTGGAAGGCGAAGCCGAGGATCAGCACGACGAAGCCGGTGGTGGCGGACAGCGTGACCGACAGCGCGGCGTCCGATCCCCAGATCGGCTCCAGCTTCTCCTGGATGATGACGACGCGGCCGGGCAGGGCCTTGATCAGCTGTGAGATCGCAAATGCCGGCCGGCCGTTCGGCAGCGTGATCTCGGTGACCGCGCCCTGCAGCCCCGGCGTCGCCAGCAGTTGGGCCGTCGAGATCAGGTCGAGGATGCGGTCGTTCTCGCCGAGCGCGGCATCGACCGGCACGCGGGCCAGGATGCGGTGGTCGGCGCCGGTGACGATCACGTGGCGGCCGGGCGCGGCGCCCCAGGCGGGAATCATATCCGGCAGCAGGCTCTGCAGGTGCTCGATATGGGCAACCCGGTCCGGACGCATCGCCAGATGGCCGATGCGGTCCGCGAGCAGGTCGGAGACCGCGGTGAGGTCGCGCTTGGTCGCGGCGCGCTTCTGCCGGCTCTGGTCGAGCACCTGGACGAAGGCGCCGAGGCAGATGGTGACAAGAAAGGCGATGATCAAAGTAGGGACAGCACGACGCAATACCGGCTCAGCAGTCAGCAGCCTTTGATAGGCCGGTTTCGCGATCGATTGCGCCAACCCCTTGATGGAATCAGAAGATTGGACGCACGCGTTCGCGGCATGCGCACGCGCCATGCTGTAGACCCCCGAGACTTCCTGGATACCCGAATTTCGAAAGAGCCCCAGCCGCTTCCGAATCAAGTCAATTTGAATCCAGATTTGTCGGGCTGTCGAGAGTCAACGATTTGGCAAAAGCTAATAAATCTTATCCAATGCGGATTTGCCATGGCAAAAAGCCGGCGGAGCGAGTCCGAAGCGGGAACGGAGCGTGACGTTTAGACTTTAGCCGTGTGGCGGCTCGGCGTGGCTGATGACGCGCTTGACGCTCGGGAACGCGCGCCGCAGCCCGCGCTCGATGTGATCGACATTGTCGTGCACCTTCAGCACGCTCATGGACGGCGCGGCGCGGCAGTGAAAGTTGACGATCTCGCCGGCTTCGGTGTTGCGGACGCGGACATTGTGCACGTCGTACATGTCGGTCTCGGCCGCGAAGCGCTGCAAGGCTGCTGCGATCTGCGCAACAAACTCGGGCGGTGAGTCGACGCCGAACGGTAATTCCGGCTCCAGCGGTTCGATATGCGTGTCGACCTCGACGTCGGCGCCGAACTCCTCGCGGATGCTGCGCTCCAGCTCGTGCGCGATCGCATGCGCCGCGACCAGGGTCATGTCGCCGTCGACCTCGAGGTCGATGGCCACGATCAGCCGTCCGCCAACGTCGTGGACGGTGACGTGATGGATGGCGAGGCCGGAATTGCGCGCGATCACCATGATGCGCTCGCGCACGCTCTCATTGCTCAGCGCGACCGGCACGGTCGTGAAGGTCACGTCCGCACCGGCGAGGCTGGCATCGACGGCGGCCTGCGCGTCGCGCTTGATGTCATGAACGCGGTCGATCGGGTAGGTGCGCGGCACCTGCACCGTGGCATCGACGAAATGCGTCGCGCCGACGAGGCGGACGCGCAGCCGCTCGACGTCGACGACGCCGGCCACGGACCGGATCGCGGCGCGCGCCTTCTCGGCCGCCCCGTCCGGCGCGCGGTCGAGCAGGGTTTCCACGGTGGAGCGCGCCAGCCGCAGGCCGAGCACCGAGATCATCAGCGCCACCGCGATGGCCGCGGCGGAATCGCCCCACCAGAATCCGAGCGCCGTCAGCACAAGACCGGCGATCACGGCGACCGAGCCCAGCACGTCCGAGGCGAAATGCAGCGCATCCGCCGCCAGCGCCTGGCTGTGCGTCTCGTGAGCCGCCCGATGCAGCGCGCGGGCGCGCCAGAAGTTGACGGCGATGTCGATGAGCAGAACCAGGAATGGAACGGCCGAGAGCGTCGGCGGCGGCGCCGCCTCGCGCAAGCGGCTGACCGATTCGACCAGCACGCCGCCGGCAAGCACGTAGAGCAGGGCGATCACGCCGAGTGCCGACAGGCTCTCCAGTTTGCCATGGCCATAATGATGTTCGTCATCGGCGGGCCGGTCCGATACCCGAACGACCATCCAGGTGATGACGGTCGCGACGACGTCTACCGCGCTGTGCAACGCCTCCGAGACCAGCGCGAGGCTGCCGATCAGGACGCCGACGACGAACTTCGCCGCGGCCATGCTGGCGCTCGCCGCGATCGAAATCGCAGCGACGCGGACCTTTCCGGAATCGACATGGGAGACGGCGTCGTTCATGGGCGCGGATTTAGCAGCCGATGCCCCGCCGTGAAAGCCGGCATCGCGCGCCGAAACCGTGTTTGCCGTGCACTGTTTTGATTGCGTCTAAATATCAGGCCGTTCGGCTCACAAGGTCACCACGATCTTGCCGAGATGCTTGTTCTCTTCCATGCGGGCGAATGCCCGGCCGATGTCGTCGAACGCGAAGACGCTGTCGATCGGAAGCCGCAATGTCCGGGATTCCACGGAGCCCCAGATGTCGCGCTTCACCTCGGCGAAGATCTCGCGGATCTCCGCGATCGAGCGCGTGCGGAAGGTGACGCCGACATAGGTGATGCGGCGGGCTGCGTGGAGATCGAAATTGAAGTCGGCATGGGTGCCGCCGAGGCGACCGACATTGACGATGCGTCCGAGCACCTTGGTCGCGGCGAGGTTCTGGTTGGCGACACTGCCGGACACCTGGTCGACGATCAGATCGACGCCCTCGCCGGCGGTGGCTTCGCGCACCTGATCGACCCAGGCGGGGTCGCTGGAATCGATCGCGAGATCGGCGCCGAATTCCGTCAGACGCGCGCGGCGCGTCGCATCGGTGGAGGAGCCGATCACGAGCGAGGCCCCCTTGAGCTTCGCGATCTGCATCGCCATCAGTCCGACGCCGGAGCTCGCGCCCTGGATCAGCACCCGCTGGCCCGGCTGCAACGCGCCATTGGTGACGACGGCGTTGTGCATGGTGGTGAGTGCGATCGGCAGCGTTGCGGCCTCGTCGAAATTCATGTTCGACGGCGCGTGGAACAGCCGGCCATGATCGGCGAGGGTGTATTCGGCGAAGGCGGCGGCGCCCGATCCCATCACCTTGTCGCCGACCTTCAGGCCCTTGGCGTCGGGGCCGAGCTCGGCGACCTCGCCGGCCCATTCCATGCCGAGCACGGTGCCGACGCCGCCGGCGGCGCCGTGCGCATGTCCTTTGGTCATGCCGAGGTCGGCGCGATTGAGGCCGCAGGCGCGCACGCGCACCAACACCTGGGTGCCCGTCGGCGTGGGCTTGGCGACATCGGTGATCGCGGCGCCCTGGGCGCCGTAGACATAGGCTTTCATCACGGAATCCTGTCGGGTCAAACGGAGCGGGGCTTGCGGCCGCTCTCGGCCACGCACCGCCTAGCAGGCGGCGCGTTGCTTCGACAAGACTCCGGTGAGGACGACGCGGTTCCGTTGATCCGCCGGACGGATCAGGCGGCGACCGGGGCTGCGGCCTCGTCGAAGGCGGACGACACGTCGCGCATGCTGATGACGCCCGCCAGCGCGAAATCGTCGATCACGGGCAGGTGGCGGATGTGGTGCACGTTCATGAGGTGGCGCACATGCTCGAGCGTGTCGGTCGTGCTGCAGGAGATCAGCCGCTGCGGCGAGATCAGCTGCGAGACCTTCAAGTTGACGCCGGCGGCGCCATGCTCGGCGATGGCGCGGACGACGTCGCGTTCGGTGAACATGCCTGCGGCAGTGTTGCCCTCGGTACGGACGACGTCCTTGACGACGAGGGCGCTCACATTGCCGGCCCGCATCAGCTGCGCCGCGACGCCGACGGTTTCGTTCATTCGCACCGTAATCACGCGCGCTGTCTTGTTGCGCAGGATGTCTCCGACTTTCATGGCAACCCTCCCGTTTGATCTAATGAACGGGTGAAGTCTGGTATACGTTATGCCAGAAGTCAATCGCCGTGATGGATTTTTATGCGAGCGGTCGGCGGATGCGTCAGTCCTGCTGCCAGATCAGCAGGTTGAGAACGGTAAAGCTGCCCTGTGGTGGCATCTGGCATGCGAGCGCAGCCTAAACAAAAAGGAGAGGCGCATGCATGCGCCTCTCTCCCCCTGTCCTGGGATCTGCTCGTCGTGAGAGGCTAGGCCGTCCGTGCATCCTGCGCGGCAGGGGTCGTCGCGGTCGCCTCCTTGCCGAGAATGAAGGCGCGGCGCAGCGGCTTGATGACGAACAGCGCCATCAATGCCGCGGTGGCATTCAGCGCGACACCGATCACGAACACGGCCTGCCAGCCATACTTGGCCGAGACGAGGCTCGCGAGCGGGACCAGCAGCGACGCGGTGCCCTTCGCCGTGTACAGCATGCCGTTATTGGTGGTCGCGTATTTGCTGCCGAACGTATCGCCCGAGGTCGCCGGGAACAGGCTGTAGATCTCGCCGAACACGCCGAAATACACCGCCGTCGCGAGCACGAAGACGAGCGGGATGTGCCCGTAGGTCGACAAGGTCAGCAGCATCAGCGCGGCGGTGCCGAAGGCGATGAACATCGTGTGCTCGCGCCCGATATTGTCCGAGACCCAGCCGAACAGCGGACGACCGAAGCCGTCGAAGATCCGATCGAGCGAGATTGCGAAGGTCAGCGCCGCCATCTGGAAGCCGGCGAGAGACACCGGCTCATTGGCGATGCCGAAATCCTTGGCGATCGGCGCGATCTGAGCGGCGGTCATCAGGCCGCCGGACGCGACCATCACGAACACCAGATACATGATCCAGAAGATCGGCGCGCGCAGCACCTGCGGCGGCGTGTAGTCGATCTTGGTCTGTGGCAGATTGAGCTGCTTCTTGCGCGCCGGCGCGGCATGGCTCGGCGGTCGCAGGAACAAGGCGAGGACGAACACGATCAGGCCCTGGCCGATGCCGAAGGTGAAGAACGCGCTCTGATAGCCGCTCGCGGCGATCATGCTGGCAATCGGCACCACGGTCAGCGCGGCGCCCGCGCCGAAGCCGGCGGCGGTCGCACCGGCCGCAAGACCACGGCGATCGGGAAACCATTTCAGCGCATTGCCGACGCAGGTGCCGTACACCGCGCCGGCGCCGATGCCGCCGACAACCGCGGCCGCGTAGAGCAGGGTGAGCGAGTCGGCATAAGAGTTGAGCACCCAGGCCAGCGCGATCATGACGCCGCCGAACATAATGACGATTCGCGGGCCGTATTTGTCGACGAACCAGGCCTCGACCGGCACCAGCCAGGTCTCGGTGACGACGAAGATCGTGAAGGCCAGCTGGATCGCGGTGCGACCCCAATGGTACTTCGCATCGATCGGATCGACGAACAACGTCCAGCCATATTGCAGGTTGGCGATCATCGCCATGCAGACGATGCCCATCGCAAGCTGGATCCACCGGAAGCCGCTGGAGTGCGGCGGGGCGGGCGGTGACGCCTCTGTGCTGGAAACCATGAATCCTCCCAAACCGCGCTCTCTTCGAGGTCGCCGCCGCAGGCAGCGTGCGCCTCATCTGCGCGTCGTGACATTCTGGTATAATATATTCCAGCCTGCAATATGGCGCATGCCAGAGGCTTGGCGATGTTGCCCTGCAACCAAGTCGGGTCAGGCGGCCAAGCAAAGGAAAACGCTCGGCAAAATGCCGAGCGTTCGCTGTATTGAATCGTTCCAGTTTATTTTTCGCTGCAGTGCGAAGGCGGTCAGGACAGCATCGACTTCTCGACCACCACCTTGCGCCAGGGCTTGAGCACCGCGATCGCGAGCAGCGAGGCCAGGATGTTGGCGCCGGCCGCGATCATGAACACCTGGTCCCAACTGCCCGAGGACTGCTGCATGTAGTTGGCGATCGGCACCAGCAGCGCCGCCGTGCCCTTGGCGGTGTAGAGCAGGCCGGCATTGGTGGTCGCGAACTTGGTGCCGAACGTGTCGGTGCAGGTCGAGGGGAACAGCGAGTAGATCTCGCCCCAGGCGAAGAACACGAAGCCCGACAGGATCACGAACCAGATCGGATCGTGGCCCAGCATATACAGTGCCCAGATGCCGATGCCTTCCATGCCGAAGGCGATGAACATCGTGTTCTCGCGGCCGATCATGTCGGAGATCCAGCCGAAGAACGGACGCGTCAAGCCGTTCAGCACGCGGTCGATGGTCGCTGCGAAGGTCACCGCCGTCATGGTCATGCCGATCAGCGTCACCGGAATGTTGTCGACCTTCCAGTCGCCGGCGATCGGCTTGAGATTGGCCGTCACCATCAGGCCGCCGGCGCCCACGATGACGAACATGAAGTACATGAGCCAGAAGATCGGCTGGCGGATCACTTCGGTCGGATTGTAGTTGCGGCGGCTCTGCACCAGATTCGTGTTCTGGGCCACGGCCGGCACCTGGCCTTCCTTCGGCGCGAACAGGAAGAAGGCGAGGATGACGATGATGATGCCCTGGCCGAGGCCGAAATACAGGAAGGTGGTCTGGAAGCCGGAGTCGCGGATCATGGCCTGGATCGGCGCCACGGTCAGCGCCGAGCCGGCGCCGAAGCCGGCGGCGGTGATACCTGCGGCGAGGCCGCGCTTGTCCGGGAACCATTTCAGCGCATTGCCGACGCAGGTGCCGTAGACGCCGCCGGCGCCGATGCCGGCGATGATCATGCCGAGGTAATAGCCGTTGAGCGAGGTGGCGTAGGCGTTGATCATCCAGCCGATGGCGCAGAGCACGCCGCCGACGAGGACGACGATGCGCGGGCCATATTTGTCGACGAACCAGCCCTCGACCGGCACCAGCCAGGTTTCAAACAGCACGAACAGCGTGAAGGCCCACTGGATCGAGGCGCGATCCCACCCGAAAGTCTTGGCGATGTCGGGGACGAAGAAGGTCCAGCCATATTGGTAGTTGGCGATCATCACCATTGCGGCGACGCCGACGACGAGCTGTGTCCAGCGATAGGCGTCGCTTACTCTTGCTGTTGCGGGGGCCCCCGCGTGAGCCAAATCCGTCATGTGTCCTCCCAATGCGCTTTTGCTTTGTCTATGGCGCTGGACCCATCCTTGTATGCCTTATGCCAGCGCTCAAGCGGCTCAAGACCCGTCGCGCCACTATGTCGCATACCGGCGAACCCGCCGAGGTTGAATCGAACGCCTCCGGGAACCAGCAAAGCACAAAAAAATGGCCCCGGTAAATTACCGGAGCCATCAGTCGGGAGGTTACTTAAGTCGAACTAATCCGGCACTGCGGGCCGCAGTTGCCGGAACGGGCCATCACAGGCCGAAATAGGGCAGGTCGCCGTTGCGGTTGGCGGCGCGGGCGCTCGTCATCAGCACGCGGTCGAGGGCGGCGAGCAGGCGGCCGAACAGGGAGACGGGCTGGACGAGGGGAAGGGCGACGGTCTTGGCCATGGACTTTCTCCATCAGTGAGGCGGTAGGACGTTCTGACTGAGGAGAATTTACGTATACCAGATGCCAGATACAACGCGTCTTATTGCATGGCGGTATGAGAATTTTGCGCTGCAGCAGCAATGTTACAATTTGAAAATCCAATCGAAAGTGTTCCTCTCATACCGAAAGAGCCGCCCAATGCGCGGATCCCGGCGTGAAAACGGTAACAAGATACTTCAGTAGATTGTCCTGCGCCTGATCGCGCGGTCGAGCCCTGGCGCGGCAGCGGCGCTCGGTCCCCGCTAATGCTTCGGGCGCTCAGTTTGCAGGCGTAGCTGCTCAAGCTGGTGCTCCAACAAGGCTTCCACGGCGGCCCGCCCGGCAAGGTCCTGATCAATCAGGCTGAGATGGAGCTCAGCGCGCTGCGCAACACGCTCCCAGATCTTAGTGACGCGATCGAAGGGGGGATCGATCCGTCTAAGCATCAGCTCCGATTGGCAATCATCGATGTCTTGCGATGTGAACTCGCTGGAGCCGTCGGCCCAATGGTTCATCGTCAGGACCCAGTAGTCGACCAGGTCGGTGTCGGGCAAAAGCTGGAACCGCCTGCCGCGCGTCGTGTAGTTTTGGACCTTTTCGAGGCGTTCGTGCTTCAACAGAGCTTCCAGCTCGTCTCGCCGGTCAGTCACTATATGAATTCCTTAAAGCATAAAGCCGGTATGAATATGCAGACTGCCTACCTCGCTACCTTATCTGCGACAAAATGTCCACCCTAGATTGTGCTGTTTTGCCGCGCTCTCAGTCTTGCTCAGGGACATCATCAATCCCGGGAGAGCTATGCGAGCCAGTTCGCCTGACCGCAGCGAGCCGCCAACCCTGCATGGCCTTGTTCTGCATGAAACTTGCTGCGCCGGCGGCGACGGGACTAGCCTGAGGGCGAGAGCGGCGAAAGCCGCGGGCGGTCCGAGGAGATTCCCATGGCCATGCGGCGCAGTTGGCGCGCGGGCGCGCAGGACGCCGATCCGGCGGGCGCCTGGGCGGAGGGGCTCGCCAACGCGTTTGTGAGGCTCGATTTCGAAGGGCCGCGCGGGGCGCCTTTTGCCGGTGTGATCGATCAGGCGGATCTGGGCGACCTCAAGCTGTCGCGCGTTCGGGCGAGCGCCCATGGTGTCTGGCGGCGCGCCGAGCACGCGCGCAGCGCCCGAGCCGATCTGGTGTTTGTCAACCTGCAGGTGGCAGGCGTCGGCGTGACGGCCCAGGGCGGGCGCGAACGCAGGACCGCGCCGTTCGATCTGGCCGTCGCCGACACGCTCGCGCCGTTCGCGATCGCCCATCGCGAACCCTTCGAATTGATCTGCGCCGGTCTGCCGCGCGCGCTGGCACCGCCCGAACTGATGGCGCGCGGAGGCGTCGCCCTGTCGCGCACCCCGGCCGCGCGCGAGATCGCCAGATTGCTGCTGGGCTGCGCCGGCCTGGCGCTGAATCCGGCGAGCACGCCCACGGCTGCCGCGGCCGCCGCGCGTTGCTTTCTGGATTTACTCGCGTCCGCCGCCGACAGCCTCGATGAGGCCCCCGTGCGCGGACTGACGGCCGCGCATGTTCGCGACTATATCGGCCAGAACTTCCGCGATGCCACGCTGAGCGCCGCGCGCGCGGCGCGCGCCTTCGGCGTGTCGGAGCGCCACATTCAAAAACTCCTCGCGGGCGGCGGGGCGTCGTTCGGCGAGACGCTGGCCGGACTGCGTCTGGAGGCGGCGGCGCAGGCGCTTGCCGCCGGCGGCGGCTCGGTTGCGCAGATCGCCTATGAGTGTGGCTTCAGCGACCTCTCGACGTTCCACCGCGCCTTCAAGGCGCGGTTCGGCGAGACGCCGGCGGCGTATCGCGCCGCGCGGGTTCGCCTGCCGCCACTGGCCGTTCGCTCCACGCCATAGCCGCCGCGCGCCGGGGCGCTAGCTTGAGCCATTCCCGCTCAAGGAGGCGCCCATGGACTTCTCGCTTTCGCCCGCCCAGGCCGACCTGCGCGCCAAGGCGCGCGCTTTCGCAAAATCGCGGCTGTCGGAGGTGCCGGCGCTGCTGGCGAAGGAGTCGACTCCCGAGACGCGGTTTCGGGCCACCAGGCCGGTCTATGAGGACCTCGTGCGCGAGGGATTTCTGGCCCGGCTCGTGCCGGTGCCGTTCGGCGGCGGCGGAACGGGCGTCGTCGACATGGCCGTGGTGGCGGAGGAGTTTCACGCCGTCGATGTCAACGTCACGCTGACGATGCTCGCCAATCTTTTGGGGCTCACGCCCATCTTCATGGCCGGCACGCCCGAGCAGCACAGGCGTTGGATTGCGCCGTTCACATCGCAGAAGGGCGCGCCGCTCGCCGCGCTGTGCAACAGCGAACCCGGCGGCAGCGCCAATTTCGACGCGCCTGAGGGCACGCGCACGACAGCGGAGCTCGCCGACGGAGAATGGACCATCAATGGCCGCAAGCAATGGGTGTCGGCGGCGACGGGATGGGACGGGCGCGGCGCCGATGTCCTCACGGTGGTCGCGCGCACCCGGACGCCGGACGGCGGCACAGGCCTGACGCTGATCGGCATCGAGGGGCCGACCAGCGGCATCGTGCTGGAGCGGGCCCACGATTCTCTCGGCTTCAAGGGGCACCTGACCCCGCGTTTCCGATTCGAGAATGTGAAGGCGCCGGAATCCGCGACCATCGGCGCCATCGGCGGGGCGCGCGATTTGGTGGCGGGCAGCTTCATCGCCACGGCGGCGCTGGTCGGTGTGTTCGCGACGGCGGTCATGCGCGCCGCGTTCGCCTTCGCGTATGGATTCGCCGCGACCGAGACGCGCGGCGGCGCGCATCCGATCCTTGGCCACCAGGCGGTGGCTTTCGCGCTCGCCGACGCCAAAGGCAAATTGGAGGCCGCGCGCGCGCTGAGTTGGCGGGCGTGCTGGGCGGCCGACGCCAACCTGCCCGGCGCAGCCGAACTCGCATTGCATTCCAAGGTGTTCTGCTCGGAGATGGCCGTCGGTGTCATCGTCGATCTGATGCGGGTGGTCGGCATCGATTCCTACGATCACGAATTGCCGCTGGCCGGCTGGTTGCAGGACGCGATGGCGTTCCCGCTGTTCGACGGGGGCAACAATGGCGTGCGCCGGCGCCAATTGCAGGCCATCCTGTCCGCGCCGGACTATGACCCGCTGTCGACCGTCGGGTGATGGCGAACAACGAATGGCGGCCCCGCGTGGCCGAGCTTGTGAGGCGGCGGGGAGGGGGCGCGCCGATCGTTTCGGCGAGAGCGGTGATCCGTGATCTCTCGCAAGGAAGACGTCACGGGCCACGCACACGCACCGACATGACATCTGGCAGATTGGAAAGCCGGAAAATGTTTTGACGCGATACCACGCTGTCAAAGCGCTTGATGAGTATTATGCTGCGATCGGGTCGAGCTCGCAGCGTGGGATCCAATGCGCATTCGCCAGATTGTTTTCGCCGTCATGCTGCTCGGCGCTTTGGTCCGGTTCGGGCCTGCCACAGCTGAAGATGGCTTCCCAGCAGCGGAGTGGGAGCGCGTCACCCCTGCACAAGTGGGCTGGTCAGAGACCGAATTGGCTCAAGCGCGATCCTTTTCGGATCAGATTCGTTCGAGCGCGGTTGTGATCGTTCAGCACGGAAAGGTTGTGGCCGAGTGGGGCAATACGACAAAGCCGACGGCGCTCGAGTCAATCCGCAAGAGCCTGCTCAGCGCCCTGATCGGCATCGCAATGTCGGATCACCTGATCAGCCTCGGCAGCACGCTTGGCGAGCTCGGCATCGACGATCATCCGCCTGGCCTGACCGGGATCGAGAAGGGCGCGACGGTGCGCGAACTCCTGCAAGCGCGTTCCGGGGTCTACCACGCGGCGCTCTACGAGACGCCGGACATGGCCAGGATGAGACCGCCGCGCGGCAGCCACCCGCCCGGCACCTTCTGGTATTACAACAATTGGGACTTCAACGCGCTCGGCACGATCTACGAGCACGCAACCGGCACCGGCATCTTCGAGGCGCTCGACCAGAAGATCGCAAAGCCGATCGGCATGCAGGACTACCGGCCACAGGATGGCAGCTACGTCCGCGGCGAAGCGTCGATCCATCCCGCCTATGCGATCCGCATGAGCGCACGGGACTTGGCGCGTTTTGCGCTTCTGTATCTGCACAAGGGCTATTGGGGCGGACACCAGATCGTGCCACAGGAGTGGGTGGAAGAGAGCACGCGTGCCTATTCGAGAGCGCCGTCCGGGCTGGGCTATGGCTATCTCTGGTGGAACGGGTTTCTGGGCGGTGCCGTTGCGCCGACGGTGACCTTGCCCGAGGGCAGCTTTTGGGCCGAAGGTGCCGGCGGCCAATACGCCTTGGTTGTGCCCGCACTCGACCTCATCGTGGTGCACCGCGTCGACCGCGACACGCCCTCCACCGAACCTTCCATGCGCAGCATGGCCAGGTTCTTCTGGCTGATCCTGAAGGCCGCGGGCCATGATCCCGGCCCCGACGCCTCGCTCACCGCAGCGACCGGCGAACGACCGACAGGTGAGACCCTGGCCGCGACATTCAAGGGCAAGACGATCAGCTTCGGTGCCAAGCTCAGGAATGGTCCGTTCACAATGCGTTTCGAGCCTGATGGCCGGATGACCTATCCGCACTGGGACGAGTCCCTTGGACCTGCAACCGGGACATGGACGGTCGCGGAGAACAAGCTTTGTATCTTGATCTCGGAGGCCAGACGTCGCTGCTACATTCCAGTGCTGAACGGTGAACGGATCGAGTTGTTCGACCAGCTTGGCGTCATGCAAATCGCCGCGGTGGCGCTGCCGCAGTGATCTGCAGGCAGCAATCGGCTCGCGACGTCTGAGATGGCGCAGCGAGCAGAAGAAGCTTCGCTGGTGGTGGCGCATGAGACACGCTATTATCGCGTCGTTATGACCCGGCCCGTTTGCAGCATCCGCTCCAAACTTGTGATCGTCGAAGGGATCATGGGATCCGGCAAGTCGACGAGCGTACGGCGAATCGCAAATCGATTGAATGGATCCGGCATCGCCGCCCTCGGCATCACCGAGGGCGTCAGCCCACATCCAATCCGCTTCGATTGGAACGAGCCGTGGGCGGACATGCCGGCAACGCAACTGGCAAAATCGGCCGCCGCATGCTGGCGAACCTACGTCAATACGGCCTCGATGTCAGAGCGCATCACCGTTGTCGATGGGCAACTTTTCCATGGCAATCTGACGTCATTGTTCCTGCTTGATGCCGACACGGCCCTGATTCGTGGCTACATTCGTGAGGTTGTGGCTGCCATCAAGCCCTTATGTCCCTTGCTGATCTACTTTAATCAGGATGACGTTGACCGGGCGATCAGAACGGTCGCTGCCGAGCGTGGCGATGCATGGGTGACATATCAGGTCGACTGGAAACTGGGATCGCCCTATGCCGTCAGGCACGGCCTGATTGGCCTTGACGGGCTCATCGAGTTGTACCGTCATTATCGCAAGCTCACCGACCGGCTCTACGCAGAGCTGGATATCCCGAAGATCAGCATCGAGAACTCGGGAAGGGAATGGTCGAAATACGAAGCGACCATCGATACCATTCTGATGCACCCACACGGGACTGCCGAGATGACGAATTTGGACTGATGACTGGATTCGTTGCCGCAGGGGCATTCAGACCATCTTCGGCAAGACGGTCCAGATTTTGCCCAGGTCCTATGTCCAGGGTGCGGTGCGATGTAACAATCGACGCCAGTCTCGGGAACCGTGCAGGACGGGTGGCGGTTGATCTGCAGCCACGCGGGATTGCGCTCTTCTCACGGCAGGGCGAATCATCGGCAGGCTTGAGAGGTAGGGAAGGGCCATGCGCGCCTTGATCCTGGCATTGTCCATCCTGACGATCGTCGCGAGCGCGCCTGGTGCGAACGCGGGTCTGAGCAGTTCACCTCGTGACTCGGGCGCCCCCGCTGAGACTGCGGTCGCCACCGCGGACGCAGATCAGCAGACCGAGAACCAGATCGGCCTCACCAAGGCGAAGCGCCGTGCCGTGCAACGGGGGCTGACACGGCTTGGGTTCGGCACCAAGATCAATGGGACGTTCGACGACCAGACCCGCGCGGCCATCGCGCGCTGGCAGGAGGAGCGCGGCTACCCCGCGACCGGCTTCCTGAATGCCGCGCAGCACAAGGTGCTGATGGCCGCCGCGACCGAGGCTGCCAAATCCGACCGCCAAGCCCGTCGTCACGCTGGCGGGCGTGCGCGCTCTTCGCGCAATGCGGGAGGCCCCATCGGCGCGATCGGCGGGGCGATGCACCGGGTGGTGGGCGGAATATTCGGCAGGTAGCTCGCCCAGCCGTGAGATCGTCGGAAGACGCCAGCGCCGTCGCTCAAAGAGCAGACCATCGCAGTCCGTTATCAACAGCCGAGAGAGTGCGCCAAGATCGACGCCCGTTGTTGCCATTGGCTTGGCGACGGAGTCGGGCGGGATGGACTTTGGAGCAGGACATGGACGCCGCGAAAAGACGCCTCATTTGGGACCTTGTGCAAGGAAGCGTTTCGGAGAACTCCTTCATCGCGCAATTTGGTGCAGTTCCACGAACGACGCCCGAGATCGTTCGCACCGAGCTTGAGGAGAGTCTCACAGACAGATCGCCCGATAACCTCAAATATGCGCTTATCCTCGCATTTCGTTTTGGTCTCTCACGGCAATGGGCTCCGTTGCTGTTCAAGCTAGTGGAAGAGGATTGGCACGACAGTCACGAAGACATAGCCCACGCCCTCCAAAACTTGCGTTTGCCGTCCACGATTGACTGCCTGTATCGGACCGCGTTGCGCAAGCATGATTATCTTGCCTACAACGACAACTACGCCTTGGCAGTGAAGTGCATCTGGGCACTGCACGATATTGGAACGCGCGAGGCGGTCGAGAAACTCCAGCTTCTGTCGCAGTCCGATTTGTCGGCGCCCATTCGCGAGAAGGCTCTCAAGCGACTATCGGCGCTTGCGGCAAGGCGTCCTGACGACCCGGAGCCTGTCTATCGCCTGGCAAGAGACGGAACGGTGCGGCCCGGCTGAGATCGGCTGGATCTCGGCGCGAAGAGTACGGCAACGGACGAGACCGGATCCTGCGCAGAAGCGTAACAGGACAGGGCAAATCCTGGTCTCGGTAGGTGAAAATCAAAAAGCCGCCGGACGACGCCGGCGGCTTGGTGTCGATGGGAGGCCTCTGCGGTGGCAATTGCACCGCACCTGCTGTCGTCTGGCGTCAGGCCGCCGCTTACTCCGCCGCTTCCTTGCGCGGTGGATCGAGCGCGCCGGAATCGTGGATCTCGGCGACCTGGTGGTCGCTGAAGCCGAGCACCTGGCGCAGGATCTCGTCGGTGTGCTCGCCGAGCAAAGGCGAGCGGGTCACCTCGGCCGGGCTGTCCGACAGCTTGATCGGGTTGCCGACCGAGAGATATTTGCCGCGGGTCGGGTGGTCGACCTCGACCAGGGTGCCGGTCTTGCGCAGCGACTCGTCCTCGGCGATCTCCTTCATCGACAGGATCGGGCCGCAGGGGATGTCGAACTCGTTGAGGATGTCCATGGCCTCGAACTTGGTCTTGGTCATGGTCCACTGCTCGATGCGGCCGAAGATCTCGTTCAGGCGCGGCAGGCGGGCGGCCGGCTTGGCGTAGTTCGGATCGGTCTTCCAGGTGGGCTCGCCGATCACGTCGCAGATCTTCTCCCAGACCGGGGCCTGGGTGATGAAGTAGATGTAGGCGTTCGGGTCGGTCTCCCAGCCCTTGCACTTCAGGATGCGGCCCGGCTGGCCACCGCCGGAATCGTTGCCGGCGCGCGGCACGGCGTCGCCGAACGGAACGCCCTCACCGAACTGGCTGTATTCCTTGAGCGGGCCGCGCTCCAGGCGCTGCTGGTCGCGCAGCTTGACACGGCAGAGGTTGAGCACGCCGTCCTGCATCGCAGCCGTGACGCGCTGGCCCTTGCCGGTATGGGTGCGCTGATAGAGCGCGGTGACGATGCCGAGCGCGAGGTGCAGGCCGGTGCCGGAATCGCCGATCTGCGCGCCGGTGACCAGCGGCAGGCCGTCACGGAAGCCGGTGGTCGAGGCGGCGCCGCCGGTGCACTGCGCGACGTTCTCGTAGACCTTGCAGTCCTCGTAAGGGCCAGGGCCGAAACCCTTGATCGAGGCGACGATCATCTTCGGGTTGATGGCCTGGATCTTCTCCCAGGGGAAGCCCATGCGGTCAAGCACGCCGGGGCCGAAATTCTCGACCAGCACGTCGCACTTCTTGATCAGCTCGGTCAGAACCTCCTTGCCCTTGGGGTTCTTGGTGTCGAGCGTGATCGACCGCTTGTTGTGGTTCAGCATCGTGAAATACAGGCTGTCCACGTTGGGAATGTCCTGCAGCTGGCCGCGGGTGATGTCACCCACGCCCGGCCGCTCGACCTTGATCACGTCGGCGCCGAACCAGGCCAGCAACTGGGTGCAGGTCGGTCCGGACTGGACGTGGGTGAAGTCGAGAATGCGAACGCCCTCGAGCGCCTTGGTCATGTGTTGCTCTCCGTAACGATTGGTCATCCCGCATCTCGCGGGCAGGTGATGTCTTGCGGGTGGCCTTACTTCTTCTTGGTCAGCGCGCTCTGCGGATTGAGGTTGCCGATGCGGCCGCTCTCGGATCCGGCTGCGGGATCGATCACGGCGTTGATCAAGGTCGGCTTGCCGGAATCCATCGCTTCGTTGACGGCGCGCTTCAGCTCGTCCGGGGACGTGGCGTTGACTCCGACGCCGCCGAAGGCCTCCATCATCTTGTCATAGCGCGCGCCCTTGACGAACACGGTGGTCGCCGGATCGGTGCCCGCCGAATTCTGATCGGTGCCGCGATAGATGCCGTCATTGTTGAAGATGACGACGCAGATCGGCAGATTGTAGCGGCAGATGGTCTCGACTTCCATGCCGGAGAAGCCGAAGGCGCTGTCGCCCTCGATCGCCAGCACCGGCTTACCGGTCTCGACGGCCGCGGCGATCGCCGAGCCCATGCCGATGCCCATCACGCCCCAGGTGCCGACGTCGAGCCGCTTGCGCGGCTGGTACATGTCGATGACGCCGCGGGCGAGGTCGAGCGTGTTGGCGCCCTCGTTGACCAGGATCGCGTCGGGACGCTCCTTGATGATGGTGCGGAGCACGCCGAGCGCGCCGTGATAGTCCATCGGCGAGTTGTTGTTCATCAGCCGCGGCGCCATCTTGGCGACGTTGTCCTCGCGCTTCTTCTGCACCGACGAGGTCCACTCCGCCGGCGCCTTGGGCCAGTTGCTGCCCATCGCCTCGGAGAAGGCGGTGACGACAGAGCCGATGTCGCCGACCACGGGGGCGGCGATCTCGACGTTGGAGTCCATCTCCTTCGGCTCGATGTCGACCTGGATGAACTTCTTCGGCTGATCGCCCCAGCTCTTGCCCTTGCCGTGCGACAACAGCCAGTTGAGGCGGGCGCCGATCAGCAGGACGACGTCGGAGTCCTTCAGCACGGTCGAGCGCGCCGCGCCGGCGCATTGCGGATGCAGGTCGGGCAGCAGGCCCTTGGCCATGCTCATCGGCAGGAACGGCGCGCCGCTCTTCTCGACGAAGGTCTTGATGGCGTCGTCGGCCTGGGCGTAGGCCGCGCCCTTGCCGAGGATGATCAGCGGGCGTTTGGCGTTCTTCAGCAGGTCGAGCGCGCGCTTGACGGAGTCGGGCGACGGGATCTGCGCCGGCGCCGGATCGATCACCTTGACCAGCGAGGCTGCGCCGGCCTGCGCGTTCATGACCTGGCCGAACAGTTTCGCCGGCAGGTCGAGATAGACGCCGCCCGGACGGCCCGAGACCGCGGCGCGGATGGCGCGGGCGAAGCCGATGCCGATGTCCTGGGCGTGCAGCACGCGGAACGCCGCCTTGCACAGCGGCTTGGCGATCGCGAGCTGATCCATCTCCTCATAGTCGCCCTGCTGCAGGTCGACGATCTCGCGCTCCGACGAGCCGGAGACCAGGATCATCGGGAAGCAGTTGGTCGTGGCATGCGCCAGCGCGGTCAGGCCGTTGAGGAAGCCGGGGGCTGACACGGTGAGGCAGACGCCGGGCTTCTTGGTCAAGAAGCCGGCGATCGCCGCGGCATAGCCGGCGTTCTGCTCGTGACGGAAGGAGAGCACGCGAATGCCTTCAGCCTGCGCCATGCGACCGAGATCGGTGATCGGAATCCCCGGCACGTTGTAGATCGTGTCGATGCCGTTCAGCTTCATCGCGTCGATGACGAGATGGAAGCCGTCGGTGAGCTCCTCGTGGGTCTCCGCCTCAATCTTAACAGCAGTCTGCGCCATGCGCCTCTCTCCCTGGTCGTGTAGCGAAGGCGCATTCCGCGTCTTCTTCTGATTGAACCTGTCAGCTAAACAATTCCTGGCCGTGCGTCTCGACGTAGGTCGCAAGGCCAAGCGTATGATCGCGAGCCCGCTTCTCGGCGAGCTCGGTGTTGCGTTCCTCCAGCGCCTCGATGATCGCGAGATGCTCGGGCAGGGACGCGGCGATTCGGTCGGTGCGGCCGATCGTGAGCTGGCGGTAGCCGCGCACATGGAGCAGAATGTCGTTGGTCATGTCGACCAGGACCGGCGATTCCGACAGCGAGATCAGCGCCTGATGAAACGCGATGTTCGCCTTGGAATATTCCTCGATGTGCTCCTGCGGCGGACGGTCCTTGCCGAAATCCTTGAAATAGTCGCGCAGCGCCGTGATGTCCTTTTTGCGCGCGATCGTCGTGATCAGGCGTGCGGCCATGCTCTCCAGCGCCGCCCAGGCGCGGATCATGTCGACGATCTCGGTCTTGGTCCGGCGCACCACGACGATGCCACGGCGCGGCACGGTCTTCACGAAGCCGTCCTGTTCGAGCATCGCAATGGCTTCACGGATCGGCGTGCGGCTGACACCGAGGCGCTCGGACAGAGCGCGCTCGTCGAGCATCACGGGCTCGGGCGAGGCGTAGATGTCCATCTTGAGAATGGCTTCCTTCAAGGCCTCATAAGCCTTGTTCTTGAAGCTCGTCTCCGGCGCGATGCGAGCGATCGCGATGTCGGCCTCGGCCATGATGGGCAATGCCTTGTTCGTTTTCTCTGTAGACAAGACCGATCTCCTCTCCTTGGGAGATGTCTGTGTACAGCATTTTGCGTCCAATATTTTTGGCATGCCAGATGCCAGACTGTCAAGGCGACCTATTTTTCCGCGTTTCCACATCTTCGACGCGCTTGACAAAGTTTGGTTCTGGCATACCAAATGCCATAAACGACGACCAGTCCCCAGGAGGAAGCCCCATGTCTGACGCCATCCCTAACGCCAAGGCCACGATCAGAGACGTACTTGATCGGGTGAAGGCGGATAAACGCACCAGCCTCACCGCGCCCGAGGGCAAGCTGGTCTGCGACGCCTACGGCATTCCGGTGCCGAAGGAGGGATTGGCGAAGTCGGCGGCCGAGGCGGCCAGGATTGCCGGCGATATGGGCTTCCCGGTTGTCATGAAGATCGTCTCGCCGGACATTCTCCATAAGACCGAGGCGGGCGGCGTCATCGTCGGCGTCAAGACCGCCGACGATGCGCAGAAGGCCTACGAGACCATTCTCGCGAATGCGAAGAAGTACAAGGCCGACGCCAAGATCGAAGGCATCCAGGTGCAGCAGATGCTGACCGGCGGCACCGAGGTGATCGTCGGCTCGATCACCGACGGCTCGTTCGGCAAGCTGGTGGCCTTCGGCCTCGGCGGCGTGCTGGTCGAGGTGCTCAAGGACGTCACCTTCCGCCTCGCGCCCGCCACCAAGGAGGACGCGCTGTCGATGCTCGACGGCATCCAGGCCCACGAGATGCTGAAGGGCGTGCGCGGCGGCGACGCCGTCAGCCGCGAGGCGCTGTCGGACGTCATCGTCAAGGTGTCGCAGCTGGTCAGCGATTTCCCTGAGATCGTCGAGCTCGACCTCAACCCGGTGTTCGCCACCAAGAACGGCGCGATCGCCGCCGACGTCCGCATCGTCGTCGATTTCGACTACAAGCCGCGCCCGGCGCCGCGCTCGAACGACGAAATCGTCACCGCGATGAACCGCATCATGAAGCCTCAGGCGGTCGCCGTGATCGGCGCCTCCGCCGAGGACGGCAAGATCGGCAACTCGGTGATGAAGAACCTGGTCAATGGCGGCTACAAGGGCGAGATCTATCCGATCCACCCGAAGGCCTCCGAGATCCTCGGCTACAAGGCCTATAAGAGCGTCAAGGACGTGCCCGGGGTGATCGACACCGCGGTATTCGCGATTCCGGCCAAGTTCGTCGCCGCCGCGCTCGCCGAATGCGGCGAGAAGAAGATCCCCGGCGCGGTGCTGATCCCCTCGGGCTTTGCCGAAGCCGGCGCGCCGGAGCTGCAGGCCGAGATCGTCGAGGTCGGCAAGAAGTACAACATCCGCCTGATGGGGCCGAACATCTACGGCTTCTACTACACGCCGGCCAATCTCTGCGCGACGTTCTGCACTGCCTATGACGTCAAGGGCCACGCCGCGCTGTCGTCGCAGTCGGGCGGCATCGGCATGGCGATCATCGGCTTCTCGCGCTCGGCCAAGATGGGCGTCTCGGCGATCGTCGGCCTCGGCAACAAGTCCGATATCGACGAGGACGATCTGCTCGCCTTCTTCGAGCAGGACCCCAACACCAACCTGATCGCGCAGCACTGCGAGGATCTCAAGGACGGCCGTGCGTTTGCGGAAGCCGCCAAGCGCGTCTCCAAGAAGAAGCCGGTCATCGTGCTCAAGGCCGGCCGCACCTCGGCTGGCGCCAAGGCCGCCTCGTCGCACACCGGCGCGCTCGCCGGCAACGACAAGATCTATGAGGACGTGCTGAAGCAGTCCGGCGTGATTCGCGCCCGCAGCCTGCGCCAGCTGCTCGAATTCGCCCGCGGCGTGCCGGTGCTGCCGACGCCGAAGGGCGAGAACGTCGTCATCATCACCGGTGCCGGCGGTTCGGGCGTGCTGCTGTCCGACGCCGTGGTCGACAACGGCCTGTCGCTGATGACGATGCCGGCCGACCTCGATGCCGCGTTCCGCAAGTTCATCCCGCCGTTCGGTGCCGCCGGCAATCCGGTCGACATCACCGGCGGCGAGCCGCCGATCACTTACGTGAACACGGTCAAGCTCGGCCTCTCGGACGACCGCATCCATGCGCTGATCCTCGGCTATTGGCACACGATCGTGACCCCGCCGATGGTGTTCGCGCGCAACATGGTCGAGGTGAAGAAGGAGATGGAGGCCAAGGGCTTCGTCAAGCCGATCGTCGCCTCGCTCGCCGGCGACGTCGAGGTCGAGGAAGCCGCCGAATATCTCTACCAGAACGGCATCCCGGCCTACGCCTATTCGACCGAGCTCCCGGTCGAGGTGCTCGGCGCCAAGTACAAGTGGGCGCGCGGCGCGGGCCTGCTCTAAGGGCGCGATAAGCGAACGATTGCCAATGACGCCGCTCTGGGAAACCGGGGCGGCGTTTTCGTGTGCGCAGATGAATTAGGTCACTCCCGCATCGCCGCGTGCTCACCTGAGGGGGCGCGCTCGAGCGCCGTGTCGTGGCCGATACCAAGCACGATCCCCATCGCGACGATGCCGAGCCCGGCGAGCAGCAACAGGCCGTCGGTATAACTGCCCGTCTGGTCCCTGAGCCACCCCATCGCGAACGGGCCGGCGAAGCCAGCGAGGTTGCCGATCGAGTTGACGACAGCGATTCCGGCGGCCGCCGCTGCACCCGACAGGAAGGCGGTCGGCAACGTCCAGAACACCGGAAGGCAGGCGAAGATGCCGAATCCTGCAATACAGAAGGCGACCATCTTCAAGCTCGGATCGGCGACCAGCACGGCCAGGACGAGGCCGCCCGACGCGACCAATAACGGGATGGCCGCATGATAGGTGCGCTCCGCAGCCCGGTCCGAGCGCCGGCCCCACCAGACCATGCCGATGACGCCGACGAGGTAGGGCGCCGCCGACACGAGAGTCGTCAGGAAGGTGTTGAGGCCGAATGCCTTGACGATCTGCGGCAGGAAGAAGCTGAGGCCGTAATTGGTCGCGACCGCGCCAAAATAAATCAGGCTGAGGCTGATCACGCGCCGGTCGAACAGGACCTCGGAGACCGTGTAGGTCCGGGACGCCTCGCGCTGGCGCCGCTCGACCAGGAGCCGGCGACTGAGCCATTCCTGCTCATCGCGCGCCAGCCAGCCGGCGTCCTCGGGGCGGTCTGTCAGATAGAAGAACACGACGACGGCCAGGATCACTGCCGGGATCGCCTCGATGAGAAACAGCCATTGCCATCCCGCAAGGCCGAAGCCGCCGTGCAGATACAGCAGGACGCCCGACACCGGGGCGCCGATCACGGTCGAAAGCGGAATCGCGGCCATGAAGTAGCCGACGATCCTGGCGCGATACTCGGCTGGAAACCAGAGGGTGAGATAGAAGATGATGCCCGGGAAGAAGCCGGCTTCTGCGGCACCGAGCAGGACGCGCAGAACGTAGAAGGTGGTCTCATGGCCAAGCCCCGTCACCCGCGAGATCCAGGGAAGACAGGCCATCAATCCGGACAGGACGCCCCAGCTCAGCATGATCCGCGCGATCCATCTGCGCGCACCGAACCGTTCCAGCAACAGGTTGGATGGGACTTCGAAGATGAAATAGGCAACGAAGAAGATGCCGGCACCGAAGCCGAACGCCGTCTGTGAGAGGCCGAGGTCCTGGTTCATGGTGAGTGCGGCGAACCCGACATTCACCCGGTCGAGATAGGCGACGAAATAGCAGATCACCAGGAACGGAACGAGGCGCGCGGTGATCTTGGCGATCGTCCTGACTTCGAGTTCGTGCGACATCTGAATCGTCCGATATTGCCGGACAACTCATGGTTCTAGCGCGCGTTCCTGTGCGCGCGACCATCTTTGATGGCAGCGAGTGACGCGCCGCAATATCGACGAGAGTCTCGAGAACGGCGCGCCCCATCGAGCGCGGACGGCGCCAGCGGTGCTCACCGAACCGCTGCTCAAGGGGTGAGCAGGCGCTTGACGGTATTTGGACTTGCCGTCCAAGACATCGCGCGCAACGATCGTGCCGGATTGCCCCGACACGTTCAGCGAGCCTGCCATGACCAAACTCACGCGCTTTTCCGTCGCTCCCCTGCACGCAATGACGCGCCGCTTGGCCGACGTCGCCTCGGGGCGTGTCGCGCCCGAGCTCGTCATCACCGGCGCGCGGGTGCTGTCGACCTATTCGGAGCGCATTCTCCCCAATCGTGAGCTCTGGATCACCGGAGGGCGGGTGGCCGCGGTGAAGCCGGCCGGCGCCCACAAGGCGCTCGGCGGCGGTTTTGCGATCTACGACGGCGCCGACGGCATCATCGCGCCGGGGCTGGTCGATCCGCACATCCACATCGAGTCTTCGATGGTCACGGCCTGCGCCTATGCGGAAGCCGCGCTGCTCAACGGCACCACGACGATCTTCTGTGACAGCCACGAGATCGGCAACGTCATGGACGTCGCCGGCGTCGAGGCGATGCTGGAGGACGCGCGGCAGGCGCCGCTGTCGATCTTCCTGACCGTGCCTTCGACCGTGCCGGCGACCTCGGCGGCGCTGGAGACCGCGGGCGGCGACCTCACGCCGGACAAGATCGCCGGCCTGTTCGACCGCTGGCCGGAGGCGGTGGCGCTCGGCGAGAAGATGGATTTCGTGCCGGTCTGCATGGGCGACGAGCGCAGCCATGCGATCCTGGCGGCGGCCCTGCAGCGCGGGCGCCCGGTGTCGGGCCACGTCTATGGCCGCGAGTTCGTCGCCGCCTATGCGGCGAGCGGAGTCACCGACACGCATGAGGCGATCGATCGCGACATCGCCGACGACCTGCTCGATGCCGGCGTCTGGATCTTTCTGCGCGGCGGTCCGCCCACGACCCCGTGGCACAGCCTGCCGCAGGCGATCCGCACCATCACCGAGCTCGGCGCCTCGCACAAGCGCACGGCGGTCTGCACCGACGATCGCGATGCCGACGATCTCATGCTGTTCGGGCTCGACTGGGTGGTGCGCGAGGCCGTGAAGGCCGGAATGTCGCCGGAGCAGGCATGGTCGATGGGCTCGCTGCATGGCGCGACGCGTTTCGCCATGGACGGCGAGATCGGCGGCCTCGGCGGCGGCCGTCGCGCCGATCTGGTGCTGCTCGACGACGGGTTGAAGCCGCAATCGACCTGGTATGGCGGCGAGCTCGTGGTCGAGAACGGAAAGATCACGCCGCGTCTCGATCAGGCGCTGTCGCAGCGCTATCAATATCCGAAGGCGGCCTATGCCACGGTGAAGCTGCCGGCGCAGGTCAAGCTGACGCCCGAGCTGCCGACCAAGGCGTGCACGGTCAATGCGATCAAGACGGCGCTGCCGGGCATCACCTTGATCCACGACAAGGTCGCGATCGCGCCGGCGAGCGACTGGCCGACGCTGTTCGCCCGCCACGGCCTCTGCTTCGTGGCGGTGATCGAGCGGCACGGCAAGTCGGCCGGCAACGTCGCGCACGGGCTGTTGAAGGATTTCGGCCTGACGCGCGGCGCTGTCGCGTCCAGCGTCGGCCACGACAGCCACAACATCATCGTCGCCGGCACCAATGAGGCCGACATGCAGGTCGCGGTCGCCGCGATCGGCAGCCACCAAGGCGGCGTCTGCGTCGTCGCCGACGGCAAGGTGAGGGCGATGGTGCCGCTGCCGATCGCGGGACTTCTGTCCGACAAGCGCATCACCGAAGTGGCCGAGGAGGTGAAGCTGCTCAAGACCGAATGGGCCGCCGCCGGCTGCACCATTCCCTATATGGGCTTCAACCTGATCCCGCTGTCGGTGATCCCGGAGATCCGCATCACCGACAAGGGCCTTGTGCTGGTGCCGCAGATGGAGCTGACGCCGCTGTTCGAATGAGCCAAGGTCGGCCTCCGCGCATGGCGATCAAAGACCTTCACGGCCGCCGCAGCGCGCATGCGCCGGTCGGGCCGGATCGGCCTCGCGCGGAACGACCGCAGCGGCTTGGCGCGCGCTGACGGCCCGTGGCCGGGGGCACCAAAAAGAATATCCCCCCGCGTGTCGGGCTGGCTCACGGACAATCGTCCTTGGGAGCGGACAACCGAGGACGGCGTAAGCGATGATCACAGTGTTTGGAGAGGGCAGAGGTTTCCGGGTCGTCTGGCTGCTGGAGGAGATGGGGCTGCCGTATCGGCTCAGGGACGTGGATCTCCTGGCCGGGATCGAGAACGATGCCGAGTTCCTGGCGATCAATCCCGCCGGCTTCATTCCCGCGATCCGCGATGGCAATGTCACGATGGTCGAGTCCATCGCGATCATGGAGTACATCCTGGGACGGTATGGGCCGTCGCCCCTGGCGCCCGCATCTCAGGATGCGGCCTTTCCCGCCTATCAGCAGTTTCTTCACCTCGGCGAGGCCGGCCTCGCCGCCTCGCTTTTTTTCGTGTCGGGCGCCCGGCACCTTGCGCCGGACAGCGAACGCGACAATTGGAGCGCGCGTCAGGCGATGGATGTGTTCACGACCCGATTGAGCCTGGTGACCAGACGACTGGAGCGCGCCCCCTACATGGCGGGCGATGCGTTCACCGCGGCGGACATTTCCGTGGGCTACTCCCTCGAGATGGCGCGGAAGAACGTCGGTGTCGTGTTCGGTGATCCGGTGCAACCCTACATGACGCGGCTGCGCGCCCGCACCGGCTATCAGCGGGCCCTGGAGACGTGCCATGCCACGCGGCGCTGGTGGGGCAGCTAGGTGCTGGCGAGGTAATCGCAGATGGCGCGTTAGCTTTTGGCGCGCGAGCTGACCTTGATACAAGCGGACAAATCCTGAAAGAGGACATGCCGTTCCGTTGACGCTGGACGAGAACTGGCCTGCGATCGACAATTATCCGAACGCAATTTGAATGTAAGAGTTCTTGAACGACCTCCTTGCTGCATGAGCAAACAGCTTGAGGAATAGTCGATGGTCCAATGTCGTTGTGAGCGACACACCCACACCGACTGGAGCATTGAAGGCCGAGACTTCAAAACGAGAGAAGTAACAATCGAGGCCGAGGTCCTTTGCCGAGACGACGGCTTCAAGCTGATCCGGCTCGGAAAGAAATGGCGCTACGACGGCTATTTCGATACGAGAAGAGCGGCGTTTCCGGCTGGCTTCGTACCCTCACGAGCGACAATTTCGACGAGACATCCATGACTGGACTTTTTGCCGGCACTGCGGATCACTACCGCCGTTTCCGGCCGCCTTATCCCCAGGAAGCCTTTGACTGGATCGTCAACCGGCACGGGCTTAACGGTGCGGGACGGCTCCTTGACTGCGGGTGCGGCACTGGAAACGTGTTCGTTGGACTAGGGCGTGGACTCATAAACCCTGGTCCAGAGGCGGGT
>NZ_JABFDP010000100.1:0-330 GCF_013179005.1 Bradyrhizobium denitrificans
CATGTCGGCCGCGCCGATCATCAGGTCAAGATCCGCGGCCATCGCATCGAGCTTGGCGAGATCGAGGCGCGGCTGCGCGAGCAGGCCGGGGTGCGCGACAGTGTCGTGGTGGCGCGGGAGCTGGGCGGAAGCCGGCAGTTGGTCGGCTATGTCAGCGGCGAGGATGCACTCGATGGCGCGAGCTTGCGCGCAGCGCTGGTCCCGGTGCTGCCGGACTACATGGTGCCGTCGCGTGTGATGGTGCTGCCGCAGCTGCCGCTGACGCCGAACGGCAAGATCGACCGCAAGGCGCTGCCGCAGCCCGATGCACGGCCGAGTGAGCGAGCGCGC
>NZ_JABFDP010000101.1:0-310 GCF_013179005.1 Bradyrhizobium denitrificans
CTGGCAGCGGCGCTGGCTGTCGGGCGAAGTTCTGGCGCGCCAGGGCGCGTATTGGAAGGATGCGCTTGCGGGGGCGCCTGCGCTTTTGGAGCTGCCGTGGGACCGGCCGCGTCCGGCGGAGCAGAATTATGCCGGAGCGATGGTGCCGGTGCGGCTGGATGGAGACCTGACGGGGGCCCTGAGGGCACTGAGCCATCGTCACGGCACGACGTTGTACATGACGCTGCTGGCGGGCTGGGCGGCGCTGCTATCGCGGTTGTCGGGGCAGGAGGATGTGGTGATCGGCAGCCCGGTTGCGAACCGTGGACGA
>NZ_JABFDP010000102.1:0-305 GCF_013179005.1 Bradyrhizobium denitrificans
TCGCCTTCCGGCTCGGACTCATTGGCCTCGAGCTGCGCCAGCAGGTCCTTGATGCGGTCGATGGTGGTGAGGATCAGCGTCACGGCCTCGCCGGTCACCGGCATGCCGTCACGGAATTTGCCCATCAGGGTCTCGGCGGCGTGCGCCAGCGCTTCGAGCCGCGGCAGGCCGAGGAAGCCGCAGGTCCCCTTGATCGTGTGCACCAGGCGGAAGATGTTATCGAGGATCTTGGCGTTGTTCGGCTCCTGCTCGAACCGCACCAACTGATTGTCGACGGTGTCCAGGCTCTCGCTGGTCTCCGTCAG
>NZ_JABFDP010000011.1:0-249389 GCF_013179005.1 Bradyrhizobium denitrificans
GGATTGACAAGCCAAGGCCCGTTACAGAAGCCCGGATGAGCAGATGCCTGCGCCCTTGCGGGCGCAGGCTGTCGCTCATCCGGGCTAGATGAGGAGCGACCTCGCGCTCACTCCGGCATCATCGCGCCGGAGCCGCCGAACTCGGCCGGAAAGTCCTTCAGCTTCGGCAGGCCGTCTTTGATCGGCAGTACGCTCTCCGCATAGTTGACATGGACTCCCGGCGTGAACTTCAAGGTCGGGATGGTCGCGGCATAGACGTCGATCATGCCGAGCGGCGGGTGGTCGGTCATCAGATGCCCGCCACACTTGGTGCAGTATTTGCGGTGGCTCATGTCGGTCTTGTGATAGGTGCCGATCGCATCCGCGCCCTTGGTCACGCGGACATTCGCCGGCTTCCACAAGGTGAAAGCATTGACCGGGCCCGCCGACCACGAGCGGCAGGACGAGCAATGGCAATAGCCCATCGCCTCCGGCTCGCCATCGGCCTCGAGCTCGACCGCGCCGCAGAAGCATTTGCCCTGATAGAGCGTCATGACAGCGTTCTCCCTGTGTGTTGTTTTTGGATCTTGGGCGGACATGCTGACACAGCTCGGCGGCGAAAGGGAATCGCAGAATGCGCGTCAGCGCAGGGAACATCTGGTGCAGCGCAGCGGCTGACGTCGCTGATCGTCCGCACGGCGGAATGTGGCTTGAGTAACTCCGTCATGCGCGGGCTTGTCCCGCGCATCCACGTCGTTCTTCGGGGGAGGACGGACGTAGATGGCACGAGCCCGGCCATACGAGGAGGGGGACATCTGTCGTGACGTCGGAAGGGCCGTATGCGCTGCGCATGGCCCCATACGCGCACGCCGCTTGCCCAGGAACCCCTGGTGCCGTTAGCTCCTGGCACAACAACGAACGAGGGAGACGGCGCCGCGATGGGACCGCTTGCGGGCATCAAGGTCATCGACATGACCACCGTGCTGATGGGGCCGTATGCCGCCCAGACGCTTGGCGATTACGGCGCCGACGTCATCAAGGTGGAATCGCCCGAGGGCGACGTCACCCGCAAGATCGGTCCATGGCACCATCCCGGCATGGGACCGGTGTTCCTCAACACCAACCGCAGCAAGCGCGTGATCTGCCTCGACCTGAAGAAGCCGGCCGGCCGAGAGGCCGTGCTGCGCATGGTCAAGGACGCCGACGTGCTCCTCTATAACATCCGTCCCCAGGCGATGGCGCGGCTGAACCTCGGCTACGACGTGGTGTCTGCGCTCAATCCGCGGCTGGTCTATGCCGGCGTGTTCGGCTTTGGTCAGGACGGACCCTATGCGGCAAAACCGGCCTATGACGATCTGATCCAGGGCGGGGCGGCTTTGTCGCATCTGATGGCGGTGGCCGGCGACGGCACGCCGCGCTATGTGCCGAATGCGCTGGTGGACCGTATCGTCGGGCTCACCGCCGTCGGCGCGATCTGCGCCAGCCTTGTGCATCGCGACCGCACCGGACGCGGCCAGCGCCTGGACGTGCCGATGTTCGAAACCATGTCGGCCTTCATCATGGGCGATCATATGGGCGGGCTGACCTACGCCCCGCCGCTCGACCGCGGTGGCTATGCCCGGCATCTGTCGCCGGACCGCCGGCCTTACAAGACCGCCGACGGCTACATCTGCGTCATCGTCTACAACGACAAGCAATGGGACGCGTTCTTCACTGCGTCAGGCCGCCCCGACCTGTGCGCCGACGACCGCTTCAACAGCTTTGCCCGGCGTGCCGCGAATATCGACCTCGTCTATGCCGAGCTCGCCCGCATCTTCGAAACGCGCAGCACGGCCGAATGGACTGATCTGCTGGATGCGGCCGACATCCCGGTCATGCCGATGCACGACCTCGAGAGCCTGCTGCACGATCCGCATCTCGTCGCGACCGATTTCTTTCCTATCGTCCAGCATCCCACCGAAGGCCCGATCCGCAGCACCCGCGTCTCGGCGACCTGGTCGGAAACCAAGGCTGAGCCGCAGCGTCTGGCGGCGCGGCCGAACGAGCATGGCGAGGAGATCTTGCGCGAGCTGGGTTTCTCGCATGACGAGATCGTCGCAATGATCCGCGACGGCGCAACGACCCCGCCGCCTGCAAAGGAGTGACCCGATGGATTTCGCGCTCTCCGCCAACCAGGACTCGATCCGCGATGCGGTGGCCAGGATCTGTGCCCGGTTCGACGACGCCTACTGGCTGAAGAAGGACAAGGAGGGCGGCTTTCCCGCCGACTTCCACAAGGCGCTGGCCGACGCCGGCTGGCTCGGCATCTGCATTCCGGAAGCGTATGGCGGCTCCGGCCTCGGCATTCTCGATGCCGCGATCATGATGCGCACGATCGCGGAGTCCGGCGCCGGCATGAGCGGCGCCTCGGCGATCCACATGAACGTGTTCGGGCTCAATCCGGTCGTCGTGTTCGGCACCAAGGAGCAGTGCGCGCGGATGCTGCCGGGCATCGTCGATGGCAGCGAGAAGGCGTGTTTCGCGGTGACCGAGCCGAACACCGGCCTCAATACGACGCAGCTGAAGACCCGCGCGGTGCGCAAGGGCGACCGCTACGTCGTCAATGGCCAAAAGGTATGGATCTCGACCGCGCAGGTCGCCGAGAAGATCCTGCTGCTCGCGCGCACCACGCCGCTCGAGGAGGTCAAGCGCCCGACTCACGGACTGAGCCTGTTCTACACGGATTTCGACCGCAGCCGCATCAAGGTGCACGAGATCGAGAAGATGGGCCGCAAGCCGGTCGACTCCAACGAGCTGTTCTTCGAGGATTTCGAGATTCCGGTCGAGGATCGCTTGGGCGAGGAGGGGCGGGGCTTCGACTACATCCTGCACGGCATGAACCCCGAGCGTATCCTCATTGCTGCAGAGGCCGTCGGTCTCGGCCATCTCGCGCTGTCGCGCGCCTCGGCCTATGCGCGGACGCGTAACGTGTTCAACCGGCCGATCGGCCAGAACCAGGGCATCCAGCATCCTCTGGCAAAGAACTGGATGGAGCTGGAAGCGGCGTGGCTGATGGTGCTGCAGGCCGGCTGGCAATACGACGAGGGCATGGCCTGCGGCCCCGCCGCCAATGCCGCGAAATATCTCGCCGCCGAGGCCGGCTTCCACGCCTGCGAGCAGGCGGTCATGACCCATGGCGGCTTCGGCTACGCGCGTGAGTATCATGTCGAGCGATACCTCCGCGAATCCCTGATCCCCCGCATCGCCCCGATCAGCCCGCAGCTGATCTTGTCCTTCATCGCCGAGAAGGTCCTCGGTATGCCAAAATCGTATTGAGATGAGTTCTTGCTGAGATGTTGAACGCAATCATCAGGGACGCACGATACCCGTATTCCCTCCCTTGTGGGGGAGGGACAGGGAGGGCGGTCCCCTACGGGGACTCGTCGTATGAAGATACCGGCGTCGGTCGATTTTCCGGACTGGCCGACGTGAGCACATGCCCCGGGGCTCGCGGGGGGCTCGCCTCTCCCCGCACGCGGGGAGAGGCCGGATTGCATCGAAGATGCAATCCGGGTGAGGGGAACTCTCCACGCACTGAACTCGTGGAGAGTTCTCCTCTCCCCGCGCACGGAGAGAGGGGGCGCACCGCCCGCGTCGCACAATCTCGGGTCAAGCTACAGGGGGCCGACACGACCCTGGGCGCAGTGAGGGAAGCGCAGCGGCACTCGGGGCTGGCGCGATGACCTACATCACCGGCACCGGCCTCACCGCGTTTGGCAAGCACGATGGGCGCTCGTCGCTCGATTTGATGAGCATGGCAGCACAGCTCGCGCTCGACGATGCCGGGCTCACGCGGCGCGACATTGACGGCATCCTGTGCGGATACTCCACCGTGTCGCCGCACATCATGCTCGCGACCGTGTTCGCCGAGCATTTCGGCATCACGCCGTCCTATGCTCACGCCGTGCAGGTCGGCGGCGCCACCGGGCTCGCAATGGTGATGCTGGCGCATCATCTGGTCGAGGCCGGCGTGGTCAGGCACATGCTCGTCGTCGCTGGCGAGAACCGCCTCACCGGGCAGAGCCGCGACGCCTCGATCCAGGCTTTGGCCCAGGTCGGGCATCCCGTCTACGAACTGCCGCTGGGACCGACCATCCCCGCATATTACGGTCTCGTCGCCTCGCGTTACATGCATGAACATGGCGTCACCGAGCAGGACCTTGCCGAATTCGCGGTGCTGATGCGCACGCATGCGCTCGACCATCCCGGCGCCCAGTTCCATGATCCGATCACGGTGGCTGACGTCATGGCATCCAAGCCGGTGGCGCGGCCCCTGAAGCTGCTCGACTGCTGCCCGGTGTCCGATGGCGGCGCGGCCACCATCGTCAGCCGCGAACCGACCGGAGCCGCAGCGGTGCGTGTGCGCGGCTGTGCCCAGGCGCACACGCATCAACACGTCACGGCGGCGCCGGCGCTGAGCAACCTCGGGGCCGAGATCGCGATCACGAAGGCCAAAGCCGCTGCCGGGGTCAAGATCGTCGATGTCGACTACGCGGCGGTCTATGACAGTTTCACGATCACGCTCTGCATGCTGCTCGAGGATCTCGGTCTGGCCGGCCGTGGCGAGGCGGCTGCGCGTGTCAGGGCCGGCCATTTTGGCCGTGCGGGCGCGGTGCCGCTCAACACCCATGGCGGGCTGTTGAGCTATGGCCATTGCGGCGTCGGCGGCGCGATGGCGCATCTCAACGAGGCGCATCTGCAAATGACGGGACGGGCCGGCCACCGGCAGGTGCGCGAGGCGTCGCTGTCGCTGCTGCATGGCGATGGCGGCGTGCTGTCGTCGCATGTCAGCATGTTCTGGGAGCGGGTGCGATGAGCGAGGCGGCTGACTGGACCCGGGGTGAGGCCGTGATTCGCTACCAGCGCTGCGAGTCGTGCTCTCACCTGCAGTACTTCCGGCGCAGCTTCTGTTCGGCCTGCGGCTCGGCGGCCCTTACCGACCACCAGGCGAGCGGTATGGGCACCGTCTACGCGACATCATCGGTCTGCCGGGCTGCAACGCCGGAGACGCGCGCCCATGTGCCTTACAACATCGTGCTCGTGGATATGCGCGAGGGCTTTCGGATGATGGCCCATGGCGACCATGATCTTGCGATCGGCGACGCGGTCGAAGTCCGCTTCGTCGCCTTCGCAGGCGGCACCGTGCCATATTTCGGAAAAACGGAATGAGGTTGTGCGGCCGATGCACATCCGGACGGGCCGACCGCGGGCGGCCGAGGCGGGAACGATACGCAATACAGTTATTTCGTCCCGACCCGGATCGCCGCGCGATTGACGCAAAACGCTTACGCTACGCCTACCAACTCAAACGCAACTCAACTCGGTCGTTCGCGTGAGCAATCAAGCCCACATTCCTATCGACGGGCGATGAAGCAGCTGCGACGCAGAACCTCCAGACAGCCCTTCATCGCCCGTAGAACAGGACGCTGGCGATGACGATCATCGAGGTCACCGCCAGCATGTGTGCAAGTGCTTCCGATGTCGCCCTCTTTGTGGCTTCCTTCATGCCGTTTCCTCCCTGGACACTGGACACGACTCTCCGTTGCGCAAATACACACGCGACGGTCGGCTGGAATTTACTCGGAACACCCCACGTCGACGTCCGCTTCGCGAGTCCCCACTCGGCGTCGATCGACACTAGGGAACATCGTCGGCCAATGCGGCGCGAATTGGGCTCGCTTATGGTTGTCCTGCGACCGAGTCCCGGTAACGTTTGGGCGAGGCCGTACAAATACGAGTCATGAAAATCGGCCTTCAGAGACCATCCGGCGGCGCGAGCCGCCATTCCAGGTCCAGGCGAAGCCTGCCGTCGCGTGACGTTTCGATGACGGACCTAGTCGGCCGCGAGCAGATTGAGGCGCGCATTGGCCACCGTCAGGCGGTCCGCCAGCAGCCGCGCGAGATTGCGCATGATGCAGGCGCCCGCGTGCGGGTGAGAGCTGCGGAAGCGCTCGAAATCCGGAAGCGTGATTTCGAAGGCGCTGGCCGAGAAGTCGGCGACGACATCGGCGGAGCGCACCGGTTCCAGCAGCGCCATCTCGCCGAAACATTGCCCGGCCGTCAGGGTCGCCAGCCGGATGCCATCGGGCAAAGTTACATGGACGACGCCCGAGCGCAGGAAGAACAGCGATGTCGCCGCGTCCCCGGCGCTGAGAATCCGTTCGCCCTGTCGATATTGCCTGATGGTCGCCAACGCGGCGAGCTCATCGCGCTCGCCCTCCGTGAGGCCGGCGAGCAGTGGCTGCTCCGCAAGCTCCGTGGTTTCGAGGAAGTCGATCGCGCCGCCATGACGATAGACGATCTGATCCTCGGCCCATTCGATCGCCGTATCGAGCAGATAGAAATCGCGCACGTTCCGGATGTCGCCGGTGCGCGCCGTGATCTCCTGCCATTCCGGCGAACTGCGCCGAATCCCGGACAGCACCACCGTGACGTGGAAATCTGCCAGCTCGTGAAACAGCTCGGCCAACAGGCGCAGGCCTGCTTGTGTCATTGCGTTGACGCGGTGGAGATCGAAGATGACGAATTGCGGGCGCGCGCGCCCCGCAAGCTGACGCGAGACATAGTCGACGTTGGAGAACGACAGCGTGCCGACCAGCTCGAGCACGCGCACTGCATCGGGATGAGCGGCGAGGATCTTCCGCTCCTGCGCCCGACGGCTGCGCCGCGACGGGTTGGCGCCGATGTCGTAGTCGGCGATGATCGAGGCGCGCGCATCGTCCGAGCGGTTCAGCATGTGCAGTCCGTAGTGCGCCGACAGCGCTTCGCAGACCTTGATGCCACGCACGCTGTTGCCGTGGCTGTCGAGCCGGGGCGAGTAGCTGCCGAGCCCGAGTCGCGCCGGCAGGCTCGCCAGGATGCCGCCGCCGACGCCGCTCTTGGCTGGAATGCCGACTCGGTAGATCCATTCGCCGGCGAAATCATACATGCCCGAAGACGTCATCACGGACAGCGTCCGTGACACCGCATAGGGTGTCACGACCTGCTCGCCGGTGACCGGATTGACGCCGCGATTGGCCAGCGTCGCCGCCATCACCGCGCAGTCGCGCGCAGTCACGAGCACGGCGCATTGCCGAAAATAGACCGCGAGCACATCCTCGACCGGTTCCTTGATCACATGGGATGTCCGCAGGAGATAGGCGATGGCGCGGTTGCGGTCCCCGGTCGCGGCCTCCGATGCGAACACCGCATCGTCGACGTCGAGCCTGCGACCGGCGAAGCGGCCCAGCGCGTCGCGGATGGACTCGAAGGCATCGGCGCCCCTGGCCTTCAGGATGAGGCCGCTACAGGCGATCGCACCGGCATTGACCATCGCATTGAACGGATGGTTGTTGGCATTGAGCCGGATCGAGTTGAAGGGGTCTCCCGACGGCTCGACGCCGATGACCTGTTCGACTGCGTCGGAGCCGAGCGTGTCCAGCGCGAGCGCGAAGACGAACGGCTTCGACATCGACTGGATCGTAAATGGCACGCGGCTGTCGCCGACCTCGTAGACGTGGCCATCGAGTGCCGCGAGGCTGATGCCGAAATGCACGGGGTCGGCCTTGCCGAGCTCTGGAATGTAGTTGGCGACCGTGCCGTCATGGTCGGGCCCAAAATCGGCGTGGCAGGCGGCGAGGAAGCGCTGCAGCGGCGGCATCGCCGCGGACGCCCAATGTTGCGGATTGCGGATGGGCCGCTTGTGGTCGGTGGTCATGGCAAGCTCGGCGGGGGAGTCGATCGCGCGCCGGTTATGTCGCAGCTGCGTTGCAGCAGCCAGCCCACACTTGGTGCAAGTCTGGTCAAATGTTGCTGCTGCTCATGAATTGAGCTGCCGCGCGCACGCAGAGATGCGGTCGGGGGCTGCCGGGAGGCGGGGACGATCGGGCTGAGGCGAGGGCGGTGCGGTGCGACAGCACCGTCGCCAAAATGAATGCCTGCCATGCCATTGCGAATTGCGCTGACAGGCCGCGTCTTGTGCCAACACGCTGAACAACGGTGGGTTTTAGAAACGCTCTGCTGTTGTGAGGGAAAAACGGCTGGGCTAGCTTGTTCTGCAAGCGGAATTTAATTCCGCACCATGGAATTGAGTGGAACGCGCATGGGACGACGGTCTGAGCGATTGAGCAGGGTGGGGATGCTGCCTGGAGATCTCGCCGGTGACGGCGAGGTGATTCAGGTGGTGTCGCGGGCGTTCGACGTACTTCGTTGCTTCGAGGGGCACGAGGCGCGGCTGGGCAATTTAGAGATCTCGAACCGCTGTGGTCTGCCGCGGTCGACGGTGTCTCGGCTGACGCACACGCTGACCCGGATGGGCCAGCTGGTGTATCTGCCGCGCGATCAGAAGTACCGGATCGGCCCGAGCGCGGTGGCCATGAGCACGTCGATGACGCGGGGCTTGCAGCTGCGCAACCTGATCCGCCAGCGCCTGCAGGACGTCGCGGAGCAGTTGCCGGGGACGGTCGGTTTCGTCATTCCCGATCGCTTCCACCTCGTCTATCTGGAGTTCGGCCGTGCTGCGAATGCGCTGGGGCTGCACGAGACCACCGGCAGCCGGATCTCGATGGCGTCGACCGCGGCTGGCCACGCTTATGTCGCCGCCCTCGAGCCCGAGGTCGGCGATGCCCTGCTGACCGAGATGGAACGCGAGCTGCCGGATGCGGCGAGGCTGCTGCGGCCGCGGCTGGAGCACAACAGGCAGTTCCTCAAGGAGCATGGCTATGTGGTGGCCTGCGGCCTGTGGAGCCCGCATATCAACGGTGTCGCGCTGCCGCTGTGGTCGCCGCAGTACCAGACCTATGTCGTGCTCACGATCGGGCTGCTGTCCGCGATGTATGACGAGCAACGCCTGCATGACGAGGTGGCGCAGCCGATGCTCGAACTCGGCCGCAGCGTCGCTGCGCTGCTGCAGGGGGCCGAGGCCGACGTCTTCAACAGCCGGATGGAAAGAAAGCCGCTGCCTGTGACCACGAAGACCAACCAGAAGAACAAGACCATCACCGGGGCAGGGGGAACGAATGAGTTGGCAGCCGGAGCTCGAGGAACTGGCCCGGCGCGAAGCCTTCGCGCGGGAGATGGGCGGGCCTGACAAGGTCAAGCGTCAGCACGACCAGGGCCGCCTGACTGTCCGCGAGCGCATCGACGGCGTCGTCGATGCCGGCAGCTTCCACGAGATCGGCGCCGTCGCCGGTCTCGGCGAATATGACGAGCAGGGCGAGCTGAAACATGTGACGCCCGCCAATTGCGTGTTCGGACGTGCCCGCATCGACGGCCGCACCGTCGTCGTGGTCGGCGACGATTTCACCGTGCGCGGCGGCTCGGCCGATGCGTCGATCGCCGCCAAGCCGCTGATGGCGGAGGAGATGGCGCACGATTTCCGTCTGCCCATCATCCGCATCATCGAGGGCTCCGGCGGCGGCGGCTCGGTCAAGACGATCGAGACCAAGGGCGCGGCCAATCTGCCCGGCGGCATCGGCGGCAATCGCTGGTATCGCTACACGACCGAGAACATGTCGCTGGTGCCGGTGGTCGCGCTCGGCCTCGGCTCGGTCGCAGGCCTCGGCGCCGCGCGGCTTGCCGCCAGCCACTATTCGGTGATGACCAAGCAATCGGCGATGTTCGTCGCCGGTCCCCCGGTGGTGAAGCGGCTCGGCCAGGACCTCGGCAAGATGGAACTCGGCGGCGCCGACATCCAGACCCGCGCCGGCGGCGTCGATCATGCGGTCGACACCGAGGCGGAAGCCTTCGCCTGCGCGCGCCGCTTCCTGTCGTATCTGCCGTCGTCGGTCTACGAACTGCCGCCGACCTTGCCCTGCACCGACGATCCGCAGCGCACCGACGAGCAGTTGATCAGCGCCGTGCCGCGGGATCGCCGTCGGGTCTACAAGATGCGGCCGATCATCGAGTCCGTGGTCGACAGCGGCTCGTTCTTCGAGGTGGCGCAGAACTACGGCCGCCCGATCATCATCGGACTCGCGCGTCTCGAAGGCCGCGCGGTGATGGTGCTCGCGAGCGATCCCTATCACTATGGTGGCTCATGGACGGCGGATGCCTGCCAGAAGGTGATCCGCTGGGTCGACTTTGCCGAGACGTTCCATCTGCCGATCGTCTATCTGATGGATTGCCCGGGCTTCATGGTCGGTCTCGAGGCCGAGAAGGCGGCGACGATTCGCCATGGTGTGCGTGCGATGGCGGCGGTCAACCAGTCGACGGTACCGTGGTGCACGGTGATCGTACGCAACTCGTTCGGTGTTGCGGGCGTCGTGCATCAGCCGGCCGACCGCTTCTCGATCCGTTACGCTTGGCCCTCGGCCTATTGGGGCTCGCTGCCGCTCGAAGGCGGCATCGAGGCCGCCTATCGTGCCGAGATCGATGCCGCGCCGGATCCGAAGGCCAAGCTCAAGGAGATCGAGGAGCGGCTCAACAAGCTGCGCTCGCCGTTCCGCTCGGCCGAGAAGTTCTGGGTCGAGGAGATCATCGACCCGCGCAAGACGCGCGCGCTGCTCTGCGAGTTCGCGCGCCTCGCCGAGCCGTTGCGGACGGTCGGTCCGCCGACCGCGATGACGACGCGGCCGTGAGGGAGAGCGAATGGCGAATGGGGAGTAGCGAATAAGGGAAAAGGGTGGCGAATCGAGATCGCCGGACCCATCTCCTACTCGCTACTCGCTACTCGCTACTCGCTACTCGCTACTCGCTACTCGCTACTCGCTACTCGCTACTCGCTACTCGCTACTCGCCCGTTTCACGCCGGCTTCGGTTGTCGCGCGATCGCCAGCGCCAGCAGCGCCGCCAGGACGCAGAGCGCGCCTGCGGTGAAGAAGGCCGGCAGATAGCTCTGCAGCAGGGTGCGTGACAGGCCGGCGCCGAATGCGGCGGTCCCTGCGCCGAGCTGATGTGCGGCGAACACCCAGCCGAACACCAGGTTGGCCCGCTCCGCGCCGAAGCGCTGCGCCGTCAGCCGCACCGTTGGTGGCACGGTGGCAATCCAGTCGAGACCGTAGAACATCGCGAACAGCGACAGGCCGTAGAACGAGAAATCCGTGAACGGCAGGAAGAGGAGCGAAAGCCCACGCAGGCCGTAGTACCAGAACAGCAGCCAGCGATTATCGTAGCGGTCCGACAGCCAGCCCGAAACGATGGTGCCGAAGAAATCGAAGATCCCCATCGCGGCGAGCAGGCTCGCGGCCTGCACCTGCGGAATGCCGAAGTCGAGGCACATCGGGATCAGGTGCACCTGGATGAGGCCGTTGGTCGAGGCGCCGCAGATGAAGAAGGTCGCGAACAGCATCCAGAACACCGGCACTCGCGCTGCATCGCGCAGGGTACCGAGCGCGGCGGCAAGAATCGGCGTGGTGACCGGCGCGGGCGCCGTGATCGGCTCGCTGCCCTTGTCGCCGAACGGGCGCAGGCCGAGGTCGCTCGGCCGGTCGCGCATCAGGAGCAGCACGGCCGTGGCCGAGACGGCGAGGGCGCAGCAAACCAGCGCGAGCGCCGTGCGCCAGCCGAGCCGTTCGGTGAGGCTGGCGAGCAGCGGCAGGAACACCAACTGTCCGGTCGCCGTGCTCGCGGTGAGCACGCCGACCACGAGGCCGCGCCGCGCCACGAACCAGCGCGTGGCGATGGTCGCGCCGAGCACCAGCGCCGTCATGCCGGTGCCGATGCCGATCACGAAGCCCCACAGCAGCACGAGGTGCCAGATCTTCGTCATGGCCAGCGACGCCAGCAGCGCCGACACGACGATCACCTGGGCCAGCAAGGTGATGTTGCGCAGCCCGTAGCGGTTGAGCAGGGCTGCGGCGAACGGCGCCATCAGCCCGAACAGCACGAAGCGGATGGACAGCGCAGAGGAGATCTCTGCGGTGCTCCAGCCGAATTCCTGCTGCAGGGGGACGATGAACACGCCAGGCGCGCCGACCGTGCCAGCCGTGACCAGGGCCGTGAAGAAGGTCACGGCGACCATGACCCATCCGTAATGGATGTTGCGCCGTCCGAGGGCTGCTGCGATCTGGTTCGATATCATGCGAGGCCTCGCCAGTGTGTGCCACCGCGCCATTGTGGCAGGCGGCGCGGGTGACATAAACGACGAAGTTCCCTCATTTCACGACATCACGGACGCTCCACCGCGATGGCGGTCGCCTCACCGCCGCCGATGCACAGCGACGCCACGCCGCGCTTGAGGCCGCGGGCCTCCATCGCATGCAGCAGCGTCACGATCAGGCGTGCGCCGGTGGCGCCGATCGGGTGGCCGAGCGCGCAGGCGCCGCCATTGACGTTCAGACGGTCGCGGGGGATGCCGAGATCGCGCTGCGCTGCCATCGCGACGACGGCAAAGGCCTCGTTGATTTCGAACAGATCGACGTCCTCGACGCGCCAGCCGACTTTGTCGAGCAGCTTCCGGATCGCGGGGATCGGCGCCGTCGTGAACCATTGCGGCTCCTGGCTGTGCGTCGCATGACCCTTGATCTCGGCGATGACAGGCAGTCCGTCGCGCACGGCGCGGGATCGGGTCGCGAGCACGAGCGCTGCGGCGCCGTCGGCATTGGCCGAGGAGGCCGCTGGCGTGATCGTGCCGTCCTTGCGGAACGCCGGCTTCAGCGTCGGGATTTTCGCGGGATCGACCTTGAGCGGGTGTTCGTCATTGGCGATCAGGCGAGGGCCGGCTTTCTCCGTCAGGGTGATCGGTGCGATCTCGGCCTTGAATGCGCCGCTCTCGACGGCCTGGCGCGCCCGTGTCAGGGTCTCGATCGCGTAGGCATCCTGATCGGCGCGGCTGAACTGGTAGGCTTCTGCCGTCGCCTCGCCGAAATCGCCCATCGAGCGCCCGGACTCGTAGGCGTCCTCAAGTCCGTCCAGCAGCATGTGGTCGAGGATGCGATCGTGCCCCGCGCGATAGCCGCTGCGGGCCTTGGTCAGCAGATAGGGAGCATTGCTCATGCTCTCCATGCCGCCGGACACGACGATCTCGGCCGAGCCGGCCGTGATGATGTCGTGCGCCAGCATAGTCGCCTTCATGCCGGAGCCGCAGACCTTGTTGATCGTCGTGGCGCCCGTCGCATCCGGCAGGCCGGCGCCGCGCGCCGCCTGTCGCGCTGGAGCCTGGCCCTGACCGGCGGGCAGGACGTTGCCCATGAAGATCTCCTGGACCGCGTCGGGCGCAATGGTCGCGCGTTCGATCGCGGCTCGGATCACATGCGCACCGAGCTTGTGCGCGCTCAGCGGGGACAACTCGCCGATGAAGCGGCCGAGCGGGGTACGAGCGGCAGACAGGATCACGACGGGATCGGACGAGGCCATGACAGGTTTCCTGAATTGAATATGATGGTCATCATATAATAACGGATCCCAAAAGCAAATCCCGGCGATCTCGGCTCAACGGTGTCGTGATGCGGGAGGCGAGACGGCCGCGGGACTCGGCGCAGAACGTGGCGAATTGCTATCGCTTGCGGTCGATGAACCCCTGCATCAGCCGCTTCGGCTCGTCGGTGAGGAACGCGCGTCCGAAGGTGCCGACCGACAGCTCGATCGCATCCTTCAACGGCAGATCCTCCCATTGCCGCAGCAGGGCCTTCTGCGCCCGGAGCGCGTGCGGGCCGCAGGCGAGCAGCGACGCCACGGCCTTTTCCACCGCCGCATCCAATTCTCCTGCCAACGCCACGGCATCGACGAGACCCCAGGCGAGCGCGGTCGGCGCATCGACCGTCTCGGCCGTCAGCAGCAGCCAGCGGGTGCGGCCCCAGCCGATCAGCCGGGGCAGCAGCGCGGCATGAATCACCGAGGGAATGCCGACGCGTACTTCTGGCATACCGAATTTGGCATCATGTGCTGCAACGCGAAGATCGCAGGCGGCCGCCACCTCCAGCCCGCCGCCCAGGCACCAGCCGGGTAGCCGGGCGATCACGGGGGCCGGAAATGTTCGCACCGCGTCGCAAAGTTCAGCGAGGCGGGTGATGAAAGCCTCTGCGGAGGCCTGGTCGAGCGTCGCCATCTCCTTGATGTCGGCGCCGCCGATCATGCTCTTTTCGCTTGCTCCGGCGAAGAGGAGGACGCGAATGCTCTCGTCTGCGGCGAGCGACTGCAGTCCTTCTTTGATGCCGGCGATTGCGCTTGAGCCGAGAATGTTGAGCGTCCCGGCGTTGCAGATCGTCAGCCGGGCCACCCCACGGCCGTCGCGGCTGACGCCGCAGTATGGATTGAGCATGTCCATGGCCGGCCTCGTAAGGTTGTCGTGTTCGTGAAGCGCGCCGAGCCTGAACGGCATCGAGCCTTAGATCAACTCGAATTCATCAAATTGCTGCGGCGATCCGCGCGCGGAGCTGCTATTGTATGACCGCAGACATTCAATGGGACGGCAATGCGCTACTCTCCGGAACACAAGGCGGAAACCCACGCGCGAATCGTACGCAAGGCGTCGGTGCGGCTCCGCGAGAAAGGGGCTCATGGGGTCGGCGTCGCCGACCTGATGAAGGAAGCGGGGCTGACACACGGCGGATTCTACGCGCATTTCGAATCGCGCGAGGCGCTTGTCGTCGAGGCGTTTGGTTATGCCATGGACCGCTCGGTGGCGCGGTGGCGCAAGCTGCTGGACGAACTGCCGCCGCAAAAGCGGCTCGCCGCGATCGTCGACGGTTACCTTTCGCGGCAGCATCGCGACGACCTCGGCCACGGCTGCGCGGTTCCCGCGCTTGGCGCCGAGATCGCGCGCGAGAGCGCCAAGACCCGCAAGGCGTTTGCGGCGAAGCAGGAGGACCTGATCCAGCTGTTCGCCGGATACATCGTTGATGTGCCGCCCAAGATCGCCCGAAAGCGGGCGTCGGCGATGCTCGCGACCCTGATGGGGACGTTGGTCATGGCACGGGTGACCGGCAGTGGGGATGCGTCCGACGAGATTCTCGGCGCAGGCCGCGAGGCGGCTCTCGCCATCGCGACAGGACTCGGTCCGGCGGGCAAGACGTCGGCACGCCCGGCGGCGAAGCCGCGCGTGAGCAAGGCGCCCACCGCCCGAGGCTGAGCCCTTGGGCCCGCGGGCCTCAGCGCAAGGTCGTAAGGACCGAGAAGGGGAGCGGGTTTGACCGCGACGGAGGGGCGGCAATTTCGCAGCGCCGATCAGCGCTTAGACCCTTCCCAAACGCCGCAAAGACTGCAAGATGCCGGCCAAATCGGCACTGCTTACCCCTGCGGAGGATACCCCATGCGTTCGATCGGTCATTTCATTGGCGGCAAAGAGGTCAAGGGCACGTCTGGTCGGACGGCCGATGTCTTTGAGCCGATGACCGGCGACGTTCAGGCCAAGGTCGCGCTGGCGTCGCGGGCCGAATTGCGGGCGGCCGTGGAAAATGCCAAGGCGGCCCAGCCGGCCTGGGCTGCCACCAATCCGCAGCGCCGGGCGCGGGTGATGATGAAGTTTCTGGAACTCGCGCAGCGCGACTACGACCAACTCGCCGAGTTGCTCGCCCGCGAGCACGGCAAGACGGTTCCAGATGCCAAGGGCGACATCCAGCGCGGCCTCGAAGTGGTCGAGTTCGCCTGCGGCATCCCGCATTTGATGAAGGGCGAGTACACCGAAGGCGCTGGCCCCGGTATCGACATCTATTCGATGCGCCAGCCGCTCGGTGTCGTTGCCGGCATCACGCCGTTCAATTTCCCGGCGATGATTCCGATGTGGAAATTTGCTCCCGCCATCGCCTGCGGTAACGCCTTCATCCTCAAGCCGTCGGAGCGCGATCCGGGCGTGCCGATGAAGCTCGCCGAGCTGATGATCGAGGCGGGCCTGCCGGCCGGCATCCTCAACGTCGTCAACGGCGACAAGGAGGCCGTCGACGCCATCCTGGAGGATCCGGACATCATGGCGGTGGGCTTCGTCGGCTCGTCGCCGATCGCGCAATACATCTATGAGCGCGCGGCCGCCCACGGCAAGCGCTGCCAGTGCTTCGGCGGCGCCAAGAACCACGCCATCGTGATGCCCGACGCCGACCTCGACCAGGCCGTCGATGCGCTGATCGGTGCCGGCTATGGCTCGGCCGGCGAGCGCTGCATGGCGGTGTCGGTGGCGGTGCCCGTCGGCAAGACCACCGCCGACCGGCTGATGGAGAAGCTGATCCCGCGCGTCGAGTCCCTGAAGATCGGCACTTCGATCGATCCGTCGGCCGATTACGGCCCGCTGGTCACCCGCGAGGCGGTCGAGCGCGTGAAGAACTATGTCGACATCGGCGTCAAGGAAGGCGCGACGCTGGCCGTCGACGGCCGCGGCTTCAAGATGCAGGGCTACGAGAACGGCTTCTACATGGGCGGCTGCTTGTTCGACAACGTCACCCGGGACATGCGGATCTACAAGGAAGAGATCTTCGGTCCGGTGCTGTCGGTCGTCCGCGCCAAGGATTACGCCGAAGCGCTGGCGCTGCCGTCGGAGCATGATTACGGCAACGGCGTTGCCATCTTCACCCGCGATGGCGACGCGGCGCGCGACTTCGCCGCCAAGGTCAATGTCGGCATGGTCGGCATCAACGTGCCGATCCCGGTGCCGATCGCCTACTACACGTTCGGCGGTTGGAAGAAGTCCGGCTTCGGCGACCTCAACCAGCACGGCCCGGATTCGATCCGCTTCTACACCAAGACCAAGACGGTCACCTCGCGCTGGCCGTCCGGCGTCAAGGAAGGCGCAGAGTTCTCGATCCCTCTGATGAAGTGACGAGATGAGTTGACGAGAGTGGGAGCCCTTAAGGGCTCCCACTTGCGTCATTGTTGGCCGTCATTGCGAGGAGCGAAGCGACGAAGCAATCCAGGCTGCCTCCGCGGAAAGACTCTGGATTGCTTCGCTTCGCTCGCAATGACGGAGTGTGAAGAAGCGCCACGGCCAAGATAACAAACCAGGGAAACGCGGAGAACGGATGCATTTCGCTCTCGACGAGGATCAGATCGCGGTGCGCGACATGGCGCGCGCCTTCGCGGCCGAGAAGATCGCCCCGCATGCGTTGCGCTGGGACGAGGAGAAGCACTTTCCCGTCGACGTGATGCGCGAAGCCGCGGCGCTCGGCATGGGCGGCATCTACATCCGCGATGATGTCGGCGGCTCGGGCCTGACCCGTCTCGACGCGGCGCTGATCTTCGAGGCCCTGGCGACCGGCTGTCCGACGGTCTCGGCCTTCATTTCGATCCACAACATGGCGTCGTGGATGATCGACACGTTCGGCACCGAGGCGCAGCGTCAGGCCTATCTGCCGAAGCTTTGCGCCATGGATCTGATCGCGAGCTATTGCCTGACCGAGCCGGGCGCCGGCTCGGACGCCGCCGCGCTGCGCACCCGCGCGGTGCGCGACGGCGACGACTACGTCCTCAACGGCCAGAAGCAGTTCATCTCCGGCGCCGGCGCGACCGACATTCTCGTCGCGATGGTGCGCACCGGTGCCGATGGCCCCGGCGGCATCTCGACCCTGGTAATCGATGCGAAGACCCCGGGCGTGTCGTTCGGCGCCAATGAGCGCAAGATGGGCTGGAACGCGCAGCCGACCCGCGCCGTGATCTTCGAGAATGCGCGCGTGCCCGTCGCCAACCGGCTCGGCGAGGAAGGCATCGGCTTCAAGATCGCGATGGCCGGCCTCGACGGCGGTCGGCTCAACATCGCGGCGTGCTCGCTCGGCGGCGCGCAGAGCGCGCTCGACAAGACCCTTGCCTACACGAAGGAGCGCAAGGCCTTCGGCAAGCGGCTCGACGAATTCCAGGCGCTGCAGTTTCGCATCGCCGACATGGCAATCGAGCTGGAAGCGGCACGCACCTTCGTCTGGCGTGCCGCCGCCGCGCTCGACCGCAAGGATGCTGACGCCACCATGCTGTGCGCGATGGCCAAGCGCTTCGGCACCGATGTCGGCTTCGAGGTCGCCAACCAGGCGCTGCAGCTGCATGGCGGCTACGGCTATCTGAGCGAATACGGCATCGAGAAGATCGTGCGCGATCTGCGCGTGCACCAGATCCTCGAAGGGACCAACGAGATCATGCGTCTGATCGTGTCCCGCAAGCTGATCGAGGGCGCGCGATGAGCGAATTGGTCGAAGGCGATCTGATCGTTCGCCGCGAGGGCTCGGCCGGCATCATCCGGCTCAATCGTCCGAAGGCGATCAACGCGATGACCTTGGAGATGTCGATGGGCATCGACGCCGCGCTGGATCGGTTCGAGGCCGATCCCGCCGTGGCCGTCGTGGTGCTCGAAGGCGCCGGAGAGCGTGGGCTCTGTGCCGGCGGCGACATCCGGGGGCTCTACGAGAGCTCGAAGGTGAATGGTGACCTGGGCAAGGTGTTCTGGCGCCAGGAATACATCATGAATGCGCGCATCGCGGCGTTCGGCAAGCCCTATATCGCCTATATGGACGGCCTGGTGATGGGCGGCGGCGTCGGGCTGTCGGCGCATGGCCGCCATCGCATCGTCACCGAGAAGACCAGGCTCGCGATGCCCGAAGTCGGCCTCGGCTTCTTCCCCGATGTCGGCGGCACCTGGCTGTTGTCGCGCGCACCCGGCGAGCTCGGCGCCTATTTCGGTCTGACCGGACAGACGATGAATGGGCCGGACGCGATTCATGCCCGTTTTGCCGATGCAGTGGTGCCGACGGAGAGATGGCCGGCGCTGCGCGAGGTTCTGACAAAGGTCAGGCCCGGAGCGGTGTCCCTTGAGATTGACCAGCTCATTGCAGGTTTTGCCACCGGCGAGACCGCCGGGCCGGTGGCCGCGCAGCAGGCGAAGATCGATGCGTGGTTCGCTCATGATCGCATGCATGATATCTTCGTGGCGCTCGAAGCCGATGGTTCGGAGCTGGCGCTGGCGACCCTGAAGACGCTGAAGGAGAAGTCGCCGCGCGGCATGGTCGTGACGTTGAAGCTGCTGCGGCTGGCGCGCAAGGCGACATCGCTGCAGGAATGCCTGGTGCGTGAGTATCGTGCGGCGCTCGAAGTGTTCCGCAGCGATGATTTCCGCGAAGGCGTGCGCGCCGCGATCATCGACAAGGACCGCAATCCCAGCTGGTCGCCGCCGAATGTCGATCAGGTGACGCCGGAGATGCTGGAGCGCTATCTTGCCGAGATCGGCGCCGACGAGCTGACATTTCCGCAAACGAGATAACAAGCAGGTCGAGGGGAGACAACGAACCATGGCAACGATCGCATTCATCGGCCTCGGCAACATGGGCGGTCCGATGGCCGCCAACCTCGTCAAGGCCGGCCACAAGGTGGTCGCGTTCGATCTGGTCGAGGCGTCCAGGGCGCAGGCCAAGACCGATGGCGCCGAGATCGCCGCCAGCGCGTTGGCTGCGGCGAAGGGAGCAGATGCCGTGGTCACCATGCTGCCGGCCGGCAAGCATGTGCTGGCGGTCTGGAACGAGGTCGTGCCGGCAATGGCCAAGGGGGCGCTGATCATCGATTCCTCGACCATCGACGTCGAGAGCGCGCGCGCCGCGCATGCGCTCGCCGCCAAGCATGGCATCGCTGCGATCGACGCGCCGGTGTCGGGTGGCACCGGCGGCGCCAAGGCCGCGACGCTCACCTTCATGTGTGGCGGCGAGGAGGGGGCTTTCGCCGCTGCCAAGCCGATCCTGGAGAAGATGGGCAAGAAGATTGTCCATTGCGGCGGCGCCGGCGCCGGTCAGGCGGCCAAGATCTGTAACAACATGATCCTCGGCATCTCGATGATCGCGGTCAGCGAGGCCTTTGCGCTTGGTGAAAAGCTCGGCCTGTCGCACCAGGCGCTGTTCGACGTCGCCTCGACCTCGTCGGGCCAGTGCTGGTCGCTGACGTCCTATTGCCCGGTGCCCGGGCCGGTGCCGGCTTCGCCCGCCAACAACGACTACAAGCCGGGCTTTGCGACCGCGCTGATGCTCAAGGATCTCACGCTGTCGCAGGACGCCGCCAAGGCGGCGGGCGCGGCGACGCCGCTCGGCCAGCACGCGCAGGAGATCTACAAGGCGTTCGAGGCCGCCGGCCATGGTGGTGTCGATTTTTCCGGAATCATTCAGCACGTCCGCAAGCTTGCCGGGACCCCCTGATGACGACATTCAAGGACGCCCGCGCGTTTCTGCTGGCGCATCGCACCGATTATGATGCGGCCGTGAAGGGCTTTCGTTGGCCCGATCCGGTCCCGTTCAACTGGGCGCTCGACTGGTTCGATGCCGAGCTCGCGTCCGATCCGGAAAGCCGCGAGCGGACCGCGCTGTGGATCTTCGATGCGGCGCAGGACCGCCAGACCAAGCTGTCCTTTGCCGCGCTGTCGCGCCGCTCCAACCAGGTCGCCAACTTCCTGCGGGCGCAGGGCCTGCAGCGCGGTGATCATCTGCTGCTGCTGCTCGGCAATGTCGTGCCGCTGTGGGAGACGATGCTCGCGGCGATGAAGCTCGGCGTCGTCGTGATCCCCGCGACGACGCTTTTGACTATCGACGAGCTGCGCGACCGGCTAGAGCGCGGCCGCGCCAAGGCCGTCGTCGCCGCGCAGGATCAGGTCACGAAGTTCGCCGATCTCGGTGCCGGAGATCTGGTCCGAATCGTGGTCGGCGCACCGACCACGCCGGCGGGCTGGCTGCCGTTCGAGCTGGCCGCTGCGGCGGACGAGACGTTCACGCCGGATGGGCCGACGCAGCCGGACGATCCGATGCTGCTGTATTTCACCTCGGGCACCACGGCCAAGCCGAAGCTGGTGCGACACAGCCACCGCAGCTATCCGGTCGGCCATCTCTCGACGATGTACTGGCTCGGCCTGCAGCCGGGCGACGTCCATCTCAACATCTCCTCGCCGGGCTGGGCCAAGCACGCCTGGAGCTGCTTCTTCTCGCCGTGGAATGCCGGCGCGACCGTGTTCGTGGTCAACCAGCCGCGCTTTGACGCCAAGGGGCTGCTCGCGATCATCCGCCGCTGCGGCGTCACCACGTTGTGCGCGCCGCCCACGGTGTGGCGGCTGTTCATCCAGGAGCATCTCGCCGATTTCAAGGTAAGCCTGCGCGAGGCCTGCGGCGCCGGCGAGCCGCTCAATCCGGAAGTGATCGACCAGGTCCGTGCGGCCTGGGGGCTCACCATCCGCGACGGCTACGGCCAGACCGAGACCGCCGCGATCGTCGGCAACTCGCCGGGCCAGACGCTGAAGATCGGTTCGATGGGCCGGCCGCTGCCGGGCTACCGCGTCGAGGTCGCCGATATCGACGGCAATCTCGCGAGCGAGGGCGAGATCACCTTGGCGCTCACGGGGGAGCGACCGGCCGGGCTGATGCAGGGCTATCAGGGCGACGACGGCAAGCTGTCGGGGGCTGACGGGGTGCGCTATCGCACCGGCGACGTCGTGTTCCGGGACGAGGAGGGCTATCTCACCTTCGTCGGTCGCTCCGACGACGTGTTCAAATCATCGGACTATCGGATCTCGCCGTTCGAGCTGGAGAGCGTATTGCTGGAGCATGAGGCGGTTGCCGAGGCCGCCGTGGTGCCGTCACCGGATCCGATCCGGCTGGCGGTCCCCAAGGCCTATGTGCTGCTGACAGCGGGCGCCGAGCGCTCGCGCGAAACGGCGCTGTCGATCTTCGCGCATCTGCAATCGCGGCTGGCGCCGTTCAAACGTATCCGCCGGCTGGAGCTGGTCAGCGAATTGCCGAAGACGATCTCGGGCAAGATCCGCCGCGTGCAGCTGCGCCGGCTCGAGCACGAGGACAACCGCACCGACCATCTGCGCGGTGCGGAGTTCAGGGAAGAGGATTTCCCGGAGCTGAAGTCTCGGCAAGCCGGCCACGAGGGATAGGGGACTATTTGGTAAAGGCGACAATGACGCCGTGAGTTGGGTTACTCGTCATGCCCGGGCTTGCCCCGGGCATCCACGTCTTGCTGAGCATGCCGGACGACGTGGATGGCCGGGACAAGCCCGGCCATGGCGGCAGCGAAGCCGGTGCGTGACACGGCTTCCGGAGCAAGGCGTAGACAAGGCAGGACGAGCAAGGAATGAACAATCAAATCTGGAAGAAGCCGCCGATTTCACTCGAAGCCTATCAGGCCATGGTGGGACAGGAGATCGGCGTGTCGTCGTGGCACGTGCTCGATCAGAAGCGCATCGACACCTATGCCGACGTGATCGAGGATCATCAGTTCATCCATGTCGATCCCGAGCAGGCCAAGGCGACGCCGTTCGGCACCACCATCGCGCATGGCTTCCTGACGATGTCGCTGCTGTCGGTGATGTCCTACGAGGTCATGCCGGCGATCGAGGGCACGGCGATGGGCGTCAACTACGGTTTCGACAAGCTGCGCTTCATCTCGCCGGTGAGATCCGGCAAGCGCGTGCGCGGCCGCTTCGTGCTGGCGGAAGCCACGCTGCGCAAGCCCAAGGAATTGCAGTCGCGCACCAATGTCACCGTCGAGATCGAGGGCGAGGAGAAACCCGCTCTGGTCGCCGACTGGATCGGACTGATTTATCTGAGCTAACTCGCCTCGACACAACCCACCCTTCGTCATCGCCGGGCTTGACCCGGCGATCCATCACTGAAGAAAGCTGATGGATGCCCGGGCCTCCGCCGCGCCGAAGGGGCTTCGGCCCCGCAGGCGGGTCAAGCCCGGGCATGACGAGCAAAGAACCTAGGACACAACATCATGGCAATCAGATTCGACGGACGCGTCGCCATCGTCACCGGCGCAGGCAATGGTCTCGGGCGCGCGCATGCGCTGGGGCTGGCGAGCCGCGGCGCAAGGGTCGTGGTCAATGATTTCGGCGGCGCGCGTGACGGCACAGGCGGCTCGTTGACCGCGGCGGAGACGGTCGTCGAGGAGATCCGCAAGGCCGGCGGTACCGCGATGGCCGACGGCGCCGACGTCTCGAATTTCGAGCAGGTCACCGCGATGGTCGAACGCGCCACCAAGGAATGGGGCAGCGTCGACATCATGTGCGCCAATGCCGGCATCCTGCGCGACAAATCGTTCGGCAAGATGGAGGTCGCCGATTTCGCCAAGGTGCTGGACGTGCATCTCGTCGGCACCTTCTATTGCTGCAAGGCGGCGTGGAACGGCATGCGCGAACGCAATTACGGCCGCATCGTCATGACGACGTCGTCGTCCGGCCTGTTCGGCAATTTCGGCCAGGCCAATTATGGCGCCGCGAAGTCGGGCATGGTCGGGCTGATGAACGTCCTGGCGGAAGAGGGCCGCAAGACCAACATCCGCGTCAACATCATCTCGCCGACCGCAGCCACGCGCATGACCGAGGAACTGCTGCCGCCGCAGGCGCTGCAGCTGATGAAGCCGGAGGCGATCACCCCGGCAGTGGAATATCTGCTCAGCGAGGACGCCCCGACCCGCACCATCATGGGCGCCGGTGCGGGCTCCTTTGCGGTGATCAAGATCCTGGAGACCGAGGGCATCAACCTGCCGCCGGAGGAGTGGACGCCGGACGCGATCGCCGCGCATTTTGCCGAGATCAGCGACATGTCGAAGGCGCGGGCCCTGCAGGGCGCTTTCGAGCAGACGCAGAAATATGTCGGCCAGGCCGCAGCGCGGCTGGGGATCAAGCTGTAGGTCTCGCTGTCATTCCGGGCGCGCGTCAGCGCGAGCCCGGAATCCTGACCACGATCGGAAGTATGGATTCCGGGCCTGCGCCGAGCGGCGCATCCCGGAATGACGACCTTTTTCGTTGATCCGTTATCCCTCTTCACCCCGATTGCGCGATGTCCTCACACGCACCAAACATCGCCATCATCGGCGCCGGCCCCGCAGGGCTGATGGCGGCCGAGGTGCTGGCCGAGGGCGGCGCGGCCGTCACCGTCTACGACGCGATGCCATCCGTGGCGCGCAAGTTTCTGATGGCCGGCCGGGGCGGGCTCAATCTCACCCACAGCGAGGAGCTGCCCGCATTCCTGTCGCGCTACCGTGACGCCTCGTCCTGGCTGGAGCCGGCGATCCGCGCCTTCCCGCCGGAGCGGCTGCGCGCGTGGTGCGAGGCGCTGGGCGAGCCGACCTTCGTCGGCTCCTCGGGCCGCGTGTTTCCGGTTGCGATGAAGGCCTCGCCGCTGCTGCGGGCCTGGCTCCGCCGGCTGGCCACGCAGGGTGTTCGCTTCGAACTGCGACATCGCTGGACCGGATGGGACGATGGGCGGCTGTCCTTCGCGACGCCGGATGGACCACGCAAGGTTGCCGCCGACGCCACCGTGCTCGCACTCGGCGGCGCCAGCTGGCCGCGGCTCGGCTCCGACGGCGGCTGGGTGTCGATTCTCGCCGCGCAGGGCGTCACCATCGCGCCGCTGCGGCCAGCCAATTGCGGCTTCAGTGTCGCGTGGTCCGACATCTTTCGCGATCGTTTCGAGGGCCAGCCGCTGAAGGGCATTGCATTGTCTTTCGGCGAACGCATTGTGCGCGGAGAGGCGGTGGTGACGCGCGACGGCATCGAAGGAGGCGCGGTCTATGCGCTCTCGGCTGAGATGCGCGAGGCGCTCGCGCGGACGGGCGAGGCGATCCTGCACGTCGCGCTGCGGCCTGATCTCGCGACCGCGGACCTGATCAGCCGCATGTCGGCGCCGCGCGGCAAGCAGTCATTCTCGAATCTGCTGCGCAAGGCGCTGCACCTGTCGCCGGTTGCGATCGGCCTGCTGCAGGAGACCGCGAAGGCGCAGGGGCTCGCATTGGCGTCGTTGCCGCCGGACCGGATCGCGGCCCTGATCAACGGGGTGTCCATCCGTCTGACCGGCACCACCGGCCTCGCACGCGCGATCTCCAGCGCCGGCGGTGTCGCGCGCAGCGAGGTCGATGCCGACTTCATGCTCAGGCGGCGGCCGGGTGTGTTTGTCGCCGGCGAGATGCTGGATTGGGAGGCGCCGACCGGCGGCTATCTCCTGCAGGCCTCATTCGCGACAGGCGCGGCAGCCGGGCAGGGCGTGTTGACATGGCTGCGCGGAGCCGGTCAGGCTGACTGATCGTGCCGCTGGCGCAGAGCGCGCATCTCCAGAAAAAGACCGGTGCTTGGCCCTAATCCAAGCATATTCGAAGCCTAGTTGCTGACCGTTACAACTTGTCATGCGCAGGAGGCGCACCGAGGGAGACGCGCGTGCAGTCAGAGCTACCGGACATGAGTGATCTGGAACGGGACGTCATGAAGCTCGTCTGGCTCAGACAGCCTGTCACGGCTGAGATGGTCCGCGAGCTCCTCGATCGTGACCTGAAGGATTCCACGGTCCGGACCTTGCTGCGGCGTCTCGAAGAGAAGGGATATGTGTCCCATAGGATCGAAGGCCGGACTTATTTGTACAGCGCAAGTCGTCCGCCCGAGGCCGTCGCGGCGAACGCAGTCAACAAGATCGTCAATTGGTTCTGTCGCGGCTCCGTCGAGGAGCTCCTGGTCGGCATGATCGACGAGAAGCTCATCGATAAACGCCAGTTGAAGGCGTTCGCTGACAGGATTGCGAGGAGCAAGTCGGGAGAGCGTTGATGGACTTGCTGCTGGAGGCCGCACTGCGATCGTTTGGCCTCGGGGCGGCAGTCTGGATCGGTCTGCGGCTGGTCAGAGTCGTCAATCCTCGGATCGAGTTGCGGGTGTGGGTCTGCGTGATGCTGGCCTCGACCGCGATGCCTGCGCTGGTCGGGTCGAGTCTGGTCACGCTCACGCTGCACGAAGATCCTCCCGCGGCGGCGATCCCGCTGCCAGGCGCGCCGGACGAGCAGCCAATGGCCCGTAGTTTGCGGTCGGGCTCGGCCGGCGCCGCGCGCGTTGCCACGGCTGTCGATCAAAGCGGTTCGGCTCGCGAATTCGGCCAGGCCGACGCCAACCGCGGTGTGGGTGCCGCGACGTCCTCGTCGTCTGCCGCGCCCGGCGTCGGCGCGCAACTCTCTGCTTGGCGTCCGAACTGGCGCGGACTTGTCTTCTATCTCTATTTCACTGTGGCCGCCGTGCTGCTGCTGCGGATCAGTCTGGGCATTCTGTTCGCGGTCAGGCTGTGGCGCTCGGCGGAGATCGTTCATGAGCCGCTTGCCGGCGGTGATGTGCGCGTCAGTCCCGCCGTCAGATCGCCGGTGACGTTTGCCGGCAGCGTCCTGCTGCCTTTGGAATACCGCGACTGGGAGCCCGTCAAACTAATCGCGGTGCTCGGGCACGAGCATTCCCATGTCCGCCATCTGGATTTCTACACGCTGTTGTTTGCGACCTTGCACCGCGCGGTGTTCTGGATCAATCCGCTCGCCTGGTATCTCTGCTACAGGGTCGCGGCCTTGGCAGAGATGCGAAGCGACGACGAGGCGATCGAAGGCATCGGCGATCGCCTGGCCTATGCGGAAGTGCTGCTCGGGGTGGCCAGCAACCCGGCGCCGCCACCTCATGGCATGGTCGCCCTGATGCATGCGATCGTTGCCCAACGGATCGAGCGGATCCTGGATTCCGACTGCGTTTCGGAACGGCCCGCATTGCGCAAACGCATCGCCACCTATGGCGCCTGTTGCACCCTCATTCTGCTGAGTGCAGGCAGGATCGGCTACGGCTATCTGCCGCTGGACGTCAGCTGGGACGAGTTCACGGCCCGCAGGACCTCGGGGGCCGTGCGGGCCGTGATGGTCCCCCCCGAGCAGCTCGACAGCTATGTCGGCTACTACCAGGCCGATCCGGCGGTCCTGCCCGACCTGGTGTTGACCGTGACGCGCGACAAGCAGCATCTGTTCGTGCAACGTACCGGCCAGAACAAGATCGAAGTGTTGCCGGAGAGCGAACGCGATTTCTTCTACACCGATCGAAGCTTCGAACTGTCCTTCATCGGCCGGGCGGGGGCGCGCGCCATTGCCATGGTACTGCATCAGAACGGCACGCATATCCGTGCGTCGCGGGTCTCGGCGGACGTCGCCCGCCGTGCGGCCGACCTGCTTGAGCAGCGTCTCATTGAACAGGCGCGAACGCGCAGCCCAGCCAGGATTGACCCGGCTGCCTTCGACCGCCTGGTCGGATATTATCGTGAGAACCCGCGGCTCCACGTCGAAATCAGCCGAGATGGCGATCGGCTGTTCGGCCGATACAGCGGCAGCCGCAAAATGGAGCTGTTTGCCGAAGACGATCTGCACTTCTTCTTCAAGGATATTGATGCACAGATCGCCTTCGTCGCCGATGCCGATGGACACGTCAATGCGCTGACCAGTCACCAGGACGGCCGTCTGTGGCCTGCCCAGCGGATAGCCGCACCGGACCGAACCGTGGGCCAGGTCGAGGACGCTGCCGCGTCGCGGAATCCGGGTATCGCTCCCGAGCAGGCCGTCATTCTCCGTGAGCCGCGATCGGCCGAGACGATCGCAGGATTCTACCAGGTCGATTCGTTCAAGATTCTGGTCATTTCCGCCGAGAACGGCAGGAGTTTCGCGCAGCTCGGCTATCAGCCGAAGGTCGAGATCGAGGCGGCCCGCGACGGCTCATATGGCGATGTCGGCATGTCGCTCAGGCTTCGCTTCACGTTGGATGATGCGGGCAAAGTCTCGGGCGCGATGCTCATTCGCAAGGGCAAGACGACGCGGCTGCCGCGCATCAGTGGTTTGCCGCAGTTTGCACCGCAGGCCTCTCGGCTCGATGCGCGGCTGTTCGATGCCGAATACGCCGGAAACTACCAGGCGGGGTTCGATACTTTGATCCGAATTACCAGAGAGGGAGACCGCCTCCGCGTCGAAAAGCCTGGTCTGGTGACCGGAGATGAGATCGAACCTGTCGCCGATCGAGTGTTCCTGTGCCGGGCGACCGGCAAGCATTTTCTGTTCATTCGGGATCCCTCGGCAAGCGCGCTGAACCTCGTGATCTTCGAGCCGGGTGTCGGTGCAACGTTGGCCACGCGGATCGATGGCGCAACGGCGCGAGAGCTCGAAGTGGAGCATATTCGTCGGACCGCGATGAGGATCGACCGCGTTCTGGCTCAGACGGCGACGGCCGGCAGTGAGGAGATCCTGCGTGATACGATCGCGCAGTTGCAGCGCGGCGAGGTCGACTCGACGCAGCTGAAACAGAGATTTCCGCAGGAGCTTCGGGTCAGGCTGCTCAAGGCCAAGCGTGAGCTGCAGGCACTCGGCGTGCTTCAGCAGCTTCGGTTTGCCGGAGTCGCGGCGGACGGGCTGGACGTCTTCGATGCCCAGTTTGCGTGGGGGAGTGCCCGATTCAGAGTGCTCTTGGACAGCGACCGGACCGTGAAGCGGCTGGCCTTTCGCTGGTACGGAGACGACACGCCGGGGGCCTATGTGCCCTGCGGAGCTGAAATCCCCACCGGCGAGCCCGCCGGAGCGCTGTCGATCGACGTGACCCTGATCAATCACAGCGAAGGACCCGTCAACGCCTACCTGGTCGGGCCGGATGGCGAGCGCAGATTTCAAAGCAGTTTCGAGCCGGACACGCGTGGCGAGGTCGCGACGAAACTCGATCGGCCGATCGTCATCACCGACAAGGCCGGCGATTGCATCGGAATCGTTCTTCCAGGCAGGGCGACCCGTGTCACCGAGGTGCGGGGAAGCGAGAATGGCGCTGTCCTCGGCGCGCCCCTGATCCATGACACGCCGGATCCGCAGAGCCAGACGCGGCTGCTGGACTACATGGCCGCAGTGCGCGACGGTCGGATCGACGAGACGATGCTGACCCGGTCGATGGCGCGCAATGGACGCGAGAGGCTCGCCGTTTGGCAGCGCATGTTGACCGATCTCGGCCGGTTCGAGTCGCTTCGCTTTATCGGTGGAGATAGCGCCGTCGGCGATCGGTTCCGCGCGCGCTTCAGCAACGGCGAACTCGATTGGCGGATCGTCACCGCCGCAGACGGGCGCATTTCCAGCCTCGCTGTCGGCGCTGACTAGAGCATGATCCGGAAAAGTGGAAGCCGGTTTTCCGAATCGGATTGAGCCCGCTCGCATTCATCGAGCTGTTTGTTGAGCGAACAAATGTGGCGGTCGTAAACCGATAACGGCGCCGGGATCGCCACGATCAACTAATTAGTCGTGGCTTGGACGACCAGACATCGTCGAATTGCCGTCAATATCGCGACGCATTGCGAGTGTTACATTTTGTAGCGAATAAGGCGTCAACAATCGACCGTCTCGTGGAGAACGTAAAGATGAAGAACCTGAGGATCGTCAGGACGGCTGCGGCTGTGCTGATCGGCATTGGTGTGTCGTCCAATCCAGTATTCGCTGGCAACCATGCGGCTCTAGCGAAACCGGGTGCCAATTTGAAGGCTGCGGCGGCCGTCGATCAGAAGGCCAACAACGCTGTGGCGGCGGCCCAGGCCGCCGGCAAGAAGGCGGCTGATACGCTCAAGGCCGCCGACAAGACGGCGGCCGTTGCTGCAAAGGCCGTGACTCAGGCTGCTACCAAGGCGGCCACGGCTGCGGACAAGCAGACCGCGGCCGCTGCGAAGGCCGCCACCAAGGCCGCGACAGCTGCAGACAAGCAGACGGCAGCGGTCGCGAAGGCCGCCGACAAGGCTGCAGCGGCCAATGCCAATGCGGCCAAGGCTGCAGAGCAGAAGGCGAACGCAGCGAAGGCTGCGGATAAGGCGGCTGCCAAGGCTGCGAAGGAGGCGGCCGAGCAAAAGGCCAAGGCGGCGAAGGCTGCAGAGGCAAAGGCTGCCAAGGCAGCGAAGGAAGCCGCCGAGCAGAAGGCCAAGGCGGCGAAGGCTGCAGAGGCAAAGGCTGCCAAGGCAGCGAAGGAAGCCGCCGAGCAGAAGGCCAAGGCGGCGAAGGCTGCAGAGGCAAAGGCTGCCAAGGCTGCGAATGAGGCCGCAGAGCAGAAGGCCAAGGCGGCGAAGGCCGCAGAGGCGAAGGCTGCCAAGGCAGCGAAGGAGGCGGCCGAGCAGAAGGCCAAGGCGGCGAAGGCTGCAGAGGCAAAGGCTGCCAAGGCGGCGAAGGAAGCGGCCGAGCAGAAGGCCAAGGCGGCGAAGGCCGCAGAGGCGAAGGCTGCCAAGGCAGCGAAGGAAGCAGCCGAAAAGAAAGCGAAGGCCGCGAAGGCTGCTGAGAAGAAGGCGGCCAAGGCTGCAAAGGAAGCGGCTGAGCAGAAGGCCAAGGCTGCGAAGCAGGCCGCGGCGAAGGCCGCGCAGGCCGCTGCCGGGAAGGCTGCGGCGCAGGCCAACAATGCAGCCAATCAGGCTGCGGCCAAGACGGCACAAGCTGCAAAATAGCCAGGCCATGTCGACCGCGTAAGCGGCCGCCCTCGGGAGAGAACGACGGACCGTCAGCGTTGCTCGCCGACGGTCCATCTCGAGGACGGCGCATCGACGTCATGTGCAGGCTGCTGACGTCTGCTCGGATGCCGACGATAGCCGTTGCGTTTTTCATGCGCAGATGCGCCGAGCGCGTCTGCCTGATGCGTTGCCCGAGTTTGTTGTGAGACATGCGAAAGCGTCAGCTTTGGTTCGGGCGATGGGGATCACGCGGCGATTGCTTGGCGCGGCTTGCCGCATCGTGTTGCATTGTCTGCTGCTCACCGTCACCCTCTCGGTCGACCGTGCGGAAGCCGCCGTCAGGGCTGAAACATTGCTGTTGCGCCCGGTCGCCGACGCGGACCCGTTGTTGTTGCGGCGGTTCAAGGCGATCGATCCGCGGGAGAGCCTGGCGCGAGCCGTCCGCTTTGCCCCGGCCGCGGCGAAGCCGTTGCCCTTGCCGGGCGCGATGCTCGAGGGCACAGGATGCCTTGCCTTGATGCGGGTGCCCCCCAATGATGCAACTCGGATCTGGCGCGCGCTGGTCCGTTGTCACATCAAGAGCCGGCCTATCGGACCCAAGCGGCCGGTCGCGCCGGTCATGCCGAAGCTGGAGGAGGTCGCGGAGGCGCCCAAGCCGGAGGAGAAGGCCGAGGAGGACGATCCCTTCGAACCGAAGGGAATCAAGGTCGGGGCCTTTGTGATCAAGCCGGCACTGGAACTGACCGTCGGGGTCGACTCCAATCCGTTGCGGATGCCGCGGGGCGGCAGGCCCGCGCAGACGCGCTCCGTCGTCCACGAGCTCGAAATACGTTCGCAATTCGAGCGGCACGAGCTCAATGCGGATCTGAGCGTCGGTTACAGCCAGACGCAAGGCGTGCCCGTGCTCAACGCCCCGGCGGTCGATGCGAAGATCGATGGCCGCTACGACATCACCGACGATCGATCGATCAATGGCGAGGTCCGGTATGCGCTCGATCCCGTCGACCGGGTGCTCGAAGCCCCCAGAGGCACCTTCGTCTCTAAATCCGGAGCGACGGTGGGCGTGAGCCAGAAGCTCGACAATGTCAGCGTCTCGGTGAAGGGGCTGGTCGATCGGAGCACCTTCAGCGGCGCACGCCCCGGCGATGACGCGCCGATCCCGAACAAGGACCGCAATTTCACCCAGCCTGCGGTGCAGACGCGCGTGTCTTACGCATTGTCGCCGCAGATCAGTCCGTTCGTCGACGTGACGCTGGACCGCAGGGTGCACGACATCCCGGTGGATTTCGGCGGCGTCCGCCGCGATTCCAATGGCACCGTGGTCAGTGCCGGACTGAGCCTGGCCTTTGCTGGACGATTGGCCGGCGAGATCGCGGTCGGATATCTGACGCGGCGTTTTGCCGACCCGATGCTGCCCGGGATTTCCGGCATGATCGTGAACGGGGCGCTCGTCTATCGGCCATTCGACAGGACGTCATTCGTCCTGGTCGGAACGTCCGACACTCTGGAGAGCGTCATACCGGGCGTGAGCGGGATCTTTCGGCGGGACCTGATCCTGCAGGCGCGCCAGGAATTCGATCCCCGCACCAGTGCCTCGCTGTCCTTCGGCTTTGGTCAGGACCGGTTCGCGGGCATTGTCCGGACCGACGATCGATACTCCGTTGCGCTTGGCGCCGTCTACAAGCTGTCGCGTGAAGTGCAGCTCAAGGCCGACGTCCGGCAGGATTGGTTGAGATCGACAATCCCCACCGTCAACAACATGGCGACGACGGCGACGGTGGGAATCCGATTCCAATACTGACGATCCGTCTGCCTAGCGCAGCTTGCCCCTGGCCGCGACCGGCAGCGTTCCTAGGATCTCGTCGCCGCGGACCATCACGACCTCGTCCATCATGTTGACGACGACGCAGACATGGTTGGGGACGATGCGGACGACGTCGCCGACATGGGGGCGGGTGTTGGAGCGCGACAGATCGAGGAATCCGTGCTCCTCGGCGAAGCGGGCGATCTTGGCCTCCGGGTGCTCCAGGATCAGGCCATGGCCGTCGAGGCCTCCAGTATCGGATGTCAGCGTCTTCGAGCCGGCATCGAGGATGCCGCGCTCGGGCGCGGCACGGCTGACGACGGTCGAGTAGATATGCAGCGCGCAGTCGTCCCAGGTCGCAACGCCGGCGGCGACCTGCATGCGGTCGTTGTAGATGTAGGTTCCGGGCCGGTGCTCGGTGGCGCCCTTGAGCTTGCCGAGATTTTTCAGGTTGGGCGAGCCGCCGGTCGAGACGATGGCCGCGTCCAGCCCTTCGGCGCGCACGCCGGCGAGCGCCTCGTCAAAGAAGCGTTGCGCCTCGTCCCAGCCCGTCTCGGTCGGATACAGCATGAAGCCGGCGAAGCGCAGGCCCTCTGACACCTTGATCTGGCGCGCGAGCTGAATCGCCTCGGCCGGCGTTTCAACACCAGCGCGCTTGCGCCCGGTGTCGCATTCGACCACGACGGAGAGCGTGCGACCGGATTGCTTCGCCGCCTCCGGCAGGCCGGCGACGACGACCGGATTGTCGGCGGCGACCGTCATGTCGGCCTTGGCCTGCAGCGCGGCGAGCCGCGCCATCTTCTCCTCGCCAATCAGATTGTAGCTGATCAGGACGTTGTCGATGCCGGCCTCAGCCATAATCTCGGCCTCGCCGATCTTCTGGCAGGTGATGCCTTGGGCGCCGGCCGCGATCTGCAGCTTGGCCAGTTCAGGGCTCTTGTGCGTCTTGATGTGGGGACGATTGGCGACGCCGGCCGCCGCGCACTGCGCCTGGATGCGCGCGATGTTGCGCTCGACCCTGTCCATGTCGATGACGGCGCACGGGGTGCCGTATTCCCTGGCGATCCTGGCGGCGAGCGGCGTGGTCATCTCATTCACTCCATGTTGCCGTCATTGCGAGGAGCGAAACGACGAAGCAATCCAGAGTCGCATCTACAGCTGTGGATTGCTTCCGCCGTCGCCCTTCGGGCTATGGCGGACAAGTCGCTTCGCTCGCAATGACGAAGAGAACGTCGGGTGGGCAAAGCGAAGGGTGCCCACCGTCTTCTGTTGCGCAAGACCGCGGTGGGCACGGCGCTGGCGCGCCTTGGCCCACCCTACGGCGCCGTCACCCGCCCTCGATCTCCTCGCGCAGCATTTCGAGCTCCAGCCAGCGGTCTTCGGCAGCGGTGAGCTCGGCCTGCGCGGTGGCGAGGGCCAGCGAAGCGGCGTCGAACGTCTTGCGGTCTTTCGCATACAGCGCGGGGTCGTCGAGCAGCTTCTGCTGCTTCGCGATCTCCCCTTGCAGCTTGGCGATCGTCTTCGGCAAGGTCTCCAGCGCGTGCTTCTCGTTGAAGGAGAGTTTGCGCTTCGACGTGCTCGAAGCCGTCGCCGCAGGCTTGGCCGCCTTCTTCTCATCGGCGGCGGCTGCTGCCGCCGCGGCGTGCTCGCGCTTCAGGTCGGCGCCGCGCTGAACCAGCATGTCGCTGTAGCCGCCGGCATATTCCTGCCATTTGCCGTTGCCCTCGGGCACGATCACCGAGGTGACGACGCGGTCGAGGAAGTCGCGGTCGTGGCTGATCAGGATGACCGTGCCCTCATAGTCGCCGAGCATGTCCTCGAGGACATCCAGCGTATCGAGATCGAGATCGTTGGTCGGTTCGTCTAGCACCAACAGGTTCGACGGCTTGGCCAGCGCGCGCGCCAGCATCAGTCGGCCGCGCTCGCCCCCGGAGAGCACCTCGAGCGGCGTGCGCATCTGCTCGCGCGAGAACAGGAAGTCTTCCATGTAGCCGACGACGTGCTTCGGTTTGCCTGCCACCATGACGTGGTCACCGCGGCCGCCGGTCAGCGCCTCCGCCAAGGTTGTCCGTGGATCGAGGCTTTCGCGATGCTGGTCGAGCGTCGCCATCTCCAGGTTGACGCCGAGCCGGATGCTGCCGCTGTCGGGTTCGCTGCCGCCGGTGAGCAGGTTGACCAGCGTGGTCTTGCCGGCGCCATTGGGGCCGACGATGCCGATGCGGTCGCCGCGCTGGATGCGGATGGAGAAATTGTCGACGATCTTGCGATCGCCATAACTCTTCGACGCGCCCTTGGCCTCGATGACGAGCTTGCCGGACTTGTCGGCCTCGGCGGCGGCGAGATTAGCGCTCCCCACGGCTCCGCGATAGTCGCGGCGCTGCTGGCGCAGCGCATGCAGATTGGCGAGCCGCTTGACGTTGCGCTTGCGCCGGCCGGAGACGCCGTAGCGCAGCCAGTGCTCCTCGTTGACGATCTTGCGGTCGAGCTTGTGCTGCTCGCGTTCTTCTTCCGCCAGCACCTCGTCGCGCCACGCCTCGAACGCCGCAAAGCCGCGGTCGATCTGCTTGATCTGGCCGCGATCGAGCCACGCGGTTGAGCGCGACAGATTGGTCAGGAAGCGCCGGTCGTGGCTGATCAGCACCAGCGCGCAGCGCCGGCCGTCAAGCTCGTTCTCCAGCCACTCGATCGTGGTGAGGTCGAGATGGTTGGTCGGCTCGTCCAGGAGCAGGATGTCCGGGTTCGGTGCCAGCACGCGCGCCAGCGCCGCGCGGCGCGCCTCGCCGCCGGAGACATGCGCCGGATCTTCCTCGCCCGTCAGCCCGAGCTGCTCGACCAGATAGCGGGCCTGGTAATGATCGTCGCCGGGCCCAAGCCCGGCCTCGACGTAAGACAGCGTGGTGGGATGGCCGGAGAAATCCGGCTCCTGCGGCAGATAGCGCACAGTGGCGCCCGGCTGCACGAAGCGCGTGCCGCTGTCGCAATCGACCAGGCCGGCGGCGATCTTCAGCAAAGTGGATTTGCCGGAGCCGTTGCGGCCGATCAGGCAGACGCGTTCGCCGGGCGAGACCGACAGCTCGACGCCCTGCAGCAGCGCCGTGCCGCCGAAGGTCAGGCGGATGTCTTTCAACTGGATGAGCGGTGGCGCCATGTTTCTAGCTCTGCTGGTGGACCCGCGCCGCGCGCTGGCGCTGCAGGCGGCGGATCGTCGTATCGAGGGTGGAGAGAAAGGTGGAGCGGTCGCGCGGGGTGAACGAGCGCGGCCCGCCCGTGACCTCGCCTGATGAGCGCAGATCGGTCATCAGGTTGCGCACTGCCAAGGTCATGCCGATCGACTCCTCCGTGAACGGCTTGCCGTTCGGCGCGATCACGGCGCTGCCGGCCTTGACGCAGCGGCTCGCCAGCGGAATGTCCGCGGTGATGACGATGTCGTCGCCGCCGGTGCGCTCGGCGATCCAGTCGTCCGCGGCGTCCATCCCGCTGCCGGCTGCCACGCGGGTGATCAGCGGATCGTCGGGCACGCGGATGAAGCCGCCGGCGACGACGATCACCGGCAGGCCGTGCCGGAGCGCGACGCGGTAGATTTCGTCCTTCACCGGGCAGGCGTCGGCGTCGACAAAGATGCGGAAAGGTGCGGCTTCGGTGGTCATCGGGCCTTTCATCGGGATGGCCGGTTGGTACTCCATCGCGTCAGGAATTGCGAGCCAAACGCTGCGCTTGCCAGGACCTTTCCGGCCGCTACCATCGCCGAAAGGGCTCAAAGGGAGGCAAGCATGGCAGGCGGACTCGGGGTGCACGCGGTCGAGGCGTTCAATACGGCCAAGCAATCCGAGAACAAGATGCATGATGATGCCGTAGCGCGCCGTTTCGGCTTCGCCGGCGGCCTCGTACCCGGCGTCGAGGTGCTGGCCTATATGCTGCATCAGCCGGTGGCCCGCTGGGGCCGGGCATTCCTGGAGCGCGGGCTGATCGAGGCGCGGTTTATCAAGCCGGTCTATGATGGCGAGATGGCCGAGGTCAGGGCAGAGCAGGTGGGCGATGGCATCGGGCTCGAGGTGACAAGCCAAGGCGAGCTATGCGCCACCGGTTCCGCGTCATTGCCGGCGGTGGCGCCGGATGTCGGGCTGGCCGAATACCGCGATGTTCCGCCGGCTGCCATGCGGCCTCCGGTCAGCGCGGAGTCCTTCGCTGTCGGCAGCTGGCTCGGCACCGCGCCACGCGCCTGGCCAGGGCAGGCGGCGAAGCTGTATCTCGATGAGATCCGCGAGCGCGAGCCGCTCTATGCGAACGACCGGCTCGGCCATCCCGGCATGCTGCAGCGGGTGATGAACCGGCTGCTGGTCGACAATGTCGTGCTCGGTCCCTGGATTCACGTCGGCAGCCGGATGCAGCTGCTGTCGGTGATCGCCGAGACCGACGAGATCACGGCACGGGGGCGGGTGGTCGCAAACTACGAGAAGAAGGGCCACCGCTTCGTCGAGATCGACGCGCTGGTGGTCGCGAACGGCACGCGCGCGCTGGCACATTGCCAGCACGTCGCGATTTACCAGCCGCGCGCGCAGGCGGCGGCGTAGCGGATAGTTTGGAGAAGCGATGGGCTGAGGGAAAAGGCACGCCGCCTCTCTGAACAAGGCCGTCATGCCCGGGCTTGTCCCGGGCATCCACGTCGTGCGTCACCTGCGGCTCGTGGATGGCCGGGCCTACGCCGCGCCGAAGGGGCTTCGGCCCCGCAGGCGGGTCAAGCCCAGCCATGACGGAGGAGAGAGAGGGGCACTCACTCATCGGCCCCACTAACGCGCCGCTCACGCCGCCGACTTCGCCTTGCCGTCCTGGATCGCGCGCCAGATCTTCTCGGTCGTCAGCGGCATGTCCAGATGCTTCACGCCGTAGTCGGACAGCGCGTCGATCACGGCGTTGATGACGCTCGCCATCGAGCCGGCGCAGCCGGCTTCGCCGCAGCCTTTGGTGCCGAGCGGGTTGCTCTTGGCGGGCACCGGGTGATTGTCGACCGTCATCATCGGCACGTCGGAGGCGCGCGGCAGCGCGTAGTCCATCAATGATCCCGTGATCGGCTGGCCGCTCTCGTCGTAGCGCAGGTGCTCCATCATCGCCTGGCCGATGCCTTGCGCGACGCCGCCATGCAGCTGGCCCGCGACGATCATCGGGTTGATCACGGTGCCGAAATCGTTGATCGCGGTATAGGCGACGATCTGGGCGACGCCGGTGTCCGGCTCGATCTCGACCTCGCAGACATGGCATCCGTTCGGGAAAGTCGACTCCGTCGCCGTCGAATTGTGGTCGACGTCGAGCGAGGCCGGCACGCCCTCGGGCATCTTGCCCTCGCGCATCCGCCGCGCCAGCTCCATGATGTCGATGCTGCGGTCGGTGCCGGCAATGGTGAACTGGCCGCCCGCGAACTCGATGTCGGCTTCCGAGGCCTCCAGCAGATGCGCCGCCGCCTGCTTGCCCTTGGCGATGACGAGCTGCGACGACTCGACGATCGCCTGGCCGGTCGCGGTGATCGAACGCGAGCCGCCGGTGCCGTTGCCGAACCGCACGAGGTCGGAGTCGCTCTGCTCAAGCCGGATCTTCTCGAACGGCACGCCGAGCTGCGCCGACAGCACCTGCGCGAACGGCGTGGCATGGCCCTGGCCGTAATCGAGCGTGCCAGTGGTCAGGGTCACGCCGCCATCGGCGTCAAACGTGATCTTGCCGAGTTCGCCGGATGGCGGCGCGGTCACTTCCAGATAGGAGCCGACCGCGATGCCGCGCAGCTTGCCATTCTTACGGCTCTCGCGCTTGCGCTTGGCGAATCCGGCATAGTCCGAGACAGCGAGCGCCTTCTCGAACACCGCGGCGAAATCACCCGAGTCATAGGTGACACCGGAGGCCGCCGGGAACGGCATCTGGCTCGGCTTGATGAAGTTGCGCTTGCGGATGGTGAGGCGGTCGATGCCCATCTCGCGCGCCGCGGTGTCGATCAGCCGTTCCATGAAATAGTTCGCCTCGGGCCGGCCGGCGCCGCGATAGGCGCCCATCAGGGTGACGTTGGTCAGCACGGTCTTGATGTCGACGCCGAGCAGCGGCGTCTTGTAGACGCTGGCGAGGTTCTTGCCGGTGTTGAGCGACAGCGGCAGCGGCGCCACGCCCATGATGTAGGCGCCGAGATTGCCATAGCCGGACAGCCGCACGGCGAGGAACTTGCCGTCGGCGTCGAGCGCGAGCTCGCCATGGATGATCTGGTCGCGGCCCTGGCTGTCCGACAGGAAGGCGGTGGTGCGCTCGTCGCGCCACTTCACAGGGCGGCCGAGCTCTCTGGCGGCGTGCAGAATGCAGACATATTCGGGATAGGAGACGTTCTTCATCCCAAAGGAGCCGCCGACATTGGTGGTGAGGATGCGGACCTTGTCCGGCGCGACGTTGAGGATCTTTGCCAAGGTCGCCTTGTTGCCGGACACGCCCTGCGTCGGCACCTGCAAGGTGAAGCGCTCGGTCTTGCCATCGAACGCGGCGAGCGCCACGCGCGGCTCCATCGACACCACGGCGACCCGGGTGTTGACGATGTCGAGCCTGGTCACATGCGCGGCTTTCGCGAACGCCTCCTCGATCTTGGCAGTGTCGCCATAATGGTAATCCAGCGCGACGTTGTTCGGGATGTGGTCATAGAGCTGCGGCGCGCCGGGCCTGGTCGCCTCCTCGGCGTTGGTGACCGCGGGCAGGGGCTCGATGTCGAGCCCGACCGCCTCGGCCGCGTCGCGGGCCTGGGCCGCGGTCTCCGCCACCACGAAGGCGATGGGATCTCCGACGAAGCGAACCTTGTCGGTGGCAAGCGCCGGCCGATTGGTCTGCAGCAGCGGCGAGCCGTCGCGGCTCTTCAGCGGCAGGCCGCAGGTGAACGGGCCATAGGCGGCCGCGGCGAGATCAGCGCCGGTCCACACCCCGAGCACGCCCGGCATGCCCTTGGCGGCCGTCGTGTCGATGCCCTTGATGATGCCATGGGCATGGCTGGAGCGGACGATCCAGGCATAGGCCTGGCCCGGCAGGTTGAAATCATCGGTATATTTGCCGTGACCGCGGACCAGCGTGTCGTCCTCCTTGCGCCGGACCGGCTGCCCGACGCCGAATTTCTGCAGCGCGATCGCGTTTTCGAGGGAAGCCGGCGAGGTGTGATCTTGCATGGATGAACGATCCGGGAGGCTGGATGAGGCGCAAATGCGGGCTGTTCCCAGATAGTGCAGCCCCTGCGGCCGGACAACGGTTGATTAGGAATGGTGCATCACGCCTGACGGAGGGGCTGTTGCGCCGGGGCTATCCACTGATAATGTCTCACGAAAGAGAACTTCCATCTGGGCCGGTTCGGCCAGCGGAAAGACATTTGAATGATCAATGACACGCGGCTGCGGGAGGATCCCACGCCGCGCGGGAACCTGGAGCCCGGCTTGCATCCGGGTCTGGACGTCGCGTCACAGCCCTGCGCCAGCAATGGCGGCAGCGTCTATGCGGCCCTGGACCTCGGAACCAACAATTGCCGGCTCCTGATCGCCTGTCCCTCGGGCGACAGTTTTCGCGTGGTCGATTCCTTCTCGCGCATCGTCCGGCTGGGCGAGGGCATCTCGACCACCGGCTGCATCAGCGACGCGGCGATGGATCGGGCGATCGCCGCCCTCAGCATCTGCCGGGATAAGATCCAATCGAAAAAGGCCAGGCGCCTGCGCCTGATCGCGACGGAGGCCTGCCGCGCGGCGGCCAATGCGGAGGGGTTCCGCAGCCGGGTGGCGGCCGAGACCGGCATCGAGCTCGAGGTGATCGATCGCGAGACCGAGGCGGCGTTGGCCGTGAAGGGCTGCGCGCCGCTGCTGGATCCGTCCGGGCGCGGGGCGATCCTGTTCGATATCGGCGGCGGATCCAGCGAGCTGGTCCGGATCGAGCGTGATCCTTCCGATCGTCATGCCGAGCCACGCATCAAGGCGTGGATGTCGATCCCGCTCGGGGTCGTCACGCTCGCCGAGCGCTTCGGCGGGCGCGACGTGACGCCTGAGATCTACGCCGCCATGGTCGAGGACGTGGCCGGACATGTCGGTCCGTTCGCGGCGGAGAACGGCGGAGATCTCGCCGGCATGCACCTGCTCGGCACCTCCGGCACGGTGACGACGCTGGCGGGCATTCATCTCAACCTCGCACGCTACGACCGTCGCCGGGTCGACGGCATCTGGATCAATGACGCCGACATCACCGCGACCATCGCCAAGCTGCTGGCGATGAGCTACCAGGAGCGCGCCGAGAACAACTGCATCAGCATCGACCGGGCCGATCTCGTGCTGGCCGGCTGCGCCATTCTCGATGCCATCCGGCAATCCTTTCCGCTGCCACGGCTGCGCGTCGCCGATCGGGGCCTGCGCGAAGGCATGCTGGTGGAGATGATGCGCGAGGACGGGGCGCTCCGTACGGCGTAAATTCTTCACCCTCCCCCTCCAGGGGAGGGTGGACGTCCCATCTGCTGTTGTCGCCTCGTGGATCTTTCGATCCCGTCGACGGAGCACAGGTCACGACACAGAGACCCGCATGGCAAAAGACACCACCGGCCGCATGCATGTGCAGGTCAAGACCGGAGGTAAGCGCAAGCTGTCCTCGAAGCTCTGGCTGGAGCGTCAGCTCAACGATCCCTATGTCGCGCAAGCCAAGCGCGACGGCTATCGCTCGCGCGCGACCTACAAGCTGATCGAGATCGACGACAAATATCACCTGCTCAAGCCCGGCATGACCGTGGTCGATCTCGGCGCGGCGCCCGGCGGCTGGAGCCAGATCGCGGCGCGCCGGGTCGGCGCCGAAGCGGGCAAGGGCAAGGTCATCGCGATCGATCTCTTGGAAATGGGCGAGGTCCCCGGCGTCACCTTCACGCAGATGGACTTTCATGCCCAGGATGCGCCGGAGAAGCTCCGGGCGATGCTCGGCGGCCGCGCCGACGTGGTGATGTCGGACATGGCCGCCAACACCACCGGCCATCGCAAGACCGACCAGCTGCGCATCGTCGGTCTGGTGGAACTCGCCGCGCATTTTGCCGGCGAGGTGCTCAAGCCCGGCGGCAGCTTCCTCGCCAAGACCTTTCAGAGCGGCGCCGATGCCGAGCTGCTGGCGCAGCTGAAGCGCGATTACGCCACCGTCCGCCACGTCAAGCCGGCCGCCAGCCGGCAGGATTCCTCGGAGCGCTACGTGCTGGCGATGGGCTTTCGCGGCGGAGAGCCGGCCGAGCTGTTGTAACGGCGTCATTGCGACCGTTGCGCGCTGACGATACAGAGCAGATGCAATCAAGGTCTCGGGAATCGGCCTGCGCCGACGAGACGCAAATTCCGGAGGTCCTGCATGCGTATCCTGAGCTGGAGCGCCCTCGCGCTCGGTTTGATGGTCGGGGTCGTCGTATCAGGCCCGGCTCGCGCCCAGGCCTACGATCCGCGCTATCCCGTGTGCATGAAGGTCTATGAAGGCGGCCGGTGGGGGGGCGAGTGGATCGACTGCAGCTACACGTCGCTGCCGCAATGCCGCGCAACGGCGTCGGGCCGGGCGGCGATGTGCGACCTCAATCCGTTCTTCGCACCACCGCCGCCTCCGCCGCGTCGCGCGCACCGGCGGCATCACTGAAACATTTCATGACGGAACGGCCATTGCCGTGCCGCGCGATCAAGCTCAAGATCCGAAACATCCAGTCCAGCGGGCCGCCTTGATGCCGCATCGTTTCATCGTTTCGATCGTGACGCTCCTGCTGCTGTTGCCCGCAATCGCGCTCGCCGCGCCGGCGCACAAGCGGAAGGCGCAGCGCTGGCAGGGCTACGGCTTCCTGCCTGGCTACAAGCAGCCTCCCAATAACAGCCTGCCGCTCTATGCGGACAAGGAGGCGATGCGCAACGGGCCGCGCGGCAACCGCCGTCACTGGTACATCGACGGCACGCCGAAATACCTTCTCTATAATGGCGAGTGGCATTATTTCGGCCAGCCCGGCTTTTACCGCGGCCATTACAATGGCGGCAGCTTCGGGCCATGCTGGACCCGGACGCCAGTGGGCATGGTCTGGACCTGCGGCTAGGCTCCGAGCCGCCACCGGCGCCTGCGATGCCGGCGGGGAGGGTGCGCCATCCTGTCGCAGGGCGGCGCCTTGAATGCCCCCGCTTTGGCTGTAAGCTATTGCATTATCTTGAGAATTCGAAAGCGGCGATGGGGCGCGCGATCGCCGCAGGCTGGCCATCCTGGCCGTATCGCTGCTTTCGAAACGCAATATCAAGAAACGAGAGCCGCGTGGCCGGCCGTGGAGGGGTCCTTGAAGTGGTTGTGTGCGCGCCTGTGCGGCGCAGCTGTCGCGTTGATCGTCCTGGCCGGCGCCCCGGCCTCTGCCCAGCAGCTTGAACTGAAGGTGATGGCGCCTGCGGCGCCCGGCGGCGGCTGGGACCAGACCGCGCGGGCGATGCAGCAAGCCTTCGTCGCATCCGGCGTCGCGCGCAGCGTCCAGGTCACCAACGTGGCCGGCGCGGGCGGCACGGTCGGCATCGCGCAATTCGTCAACGGCGCCAAGGGCGATGGCAACCAACTGATGGTGAACGGCTTCGTCATGGTCGGCGCGCTCGCGATGAACAAGTCGCCGGTGACGCTCGAGCAGGTGACGCCGATCGCGCGCCTGACCGAGGAGATCCAGGTCATCGTCGTGCCGGCGAATTCGCCGATCAAGACCGCGCAAGATCTCGCGGCGGCGCTAAAGGCCGACATCGCCAAGGTGACCTTTGCCGGCGGCTCGGCGGGCGGTGTCGATCACGTGATGGCCGCGCTGTTCGCCGGCACTGTCGGGGCCGATGCCAAGAAGGTCAACTACATCCCGTTCTCCGGCGGCGGTGAGTCGCTGGCGGCGATCCTCGGCGGCAAGGTCACGGCCGGCATCTCCGGCCTGTCCGAATATGACGGGCAGATCAAGAGCGGCAAGCTGCGCGCGATCGGCGTCTCCTCGGAAAACCGCATCCCTGGCGTCGATATTCCGACCTTCAAGGAGCAGGGCATCGATCTCGTGCTCGCCAATTGGCGTTCGGTCGTCGCACCGCCCGGCATCACCCCGGAGCAGAAGAAGACGCTGGCCGACGCGGTCGAGAAGATGGTGAAGTCGGATGCCTGGAAGGACATCCTGAAGCAGAAGGGCTGGGATGACGCCTATCTGCCCGGCGATGCCTTCGCCGAGTTCCTGAAAAAGGAAAACATCCGCGTCACCGACGTGCTGAAGTCGGTCGGCCTCGTCAAGTCATGACGACGGAGAGCGCCGGCGCGGAGCCACCCTCGCGAGGCATCGACAAGGCCGGCATCGTCATCGCAGGCTTGCTGGCCGCCGTCGCCTTGGTGCTCGTCTACGACGCCAACCAGATCCCGGCGACCACGATGTATGGCATGGGCCCGCAGGTCATGCCGGTCGTGATTGCGATCGGGCTCGGCATCTTAGCGCTGGCCAATCTGATCGACGCTGTCCGAGGCAACCTGCCGCCGCGCGAGAGCGCCGATCCGGTCGCGGTGCTGCTGATCCTGGCGGGCCTTGCGCTCCTGATCGCCATCATCGGCTTCGGCGGCGGCTTCATCCTGGCGACGACGGCGCTGTTCGTGACGACATCGGCCGCGTTCGGCCGCCGCGACTTCGTCACCGATCTCGTCATCGGCGCGGTGCTCACGACCCTGATCTATCTCGCCTTCGACCGTCTGCTCACTTTGAGCCTTCCCGCCGGTCCGCTCGAAAGACTGCTCTGATGGACACGTTCGCCGCGCTCGCACATGGGATGGCGATCGCCGTCCAGCCCATGAACCTGCTCTATGCGCTGATCGGTGTGTTTCTCGGCACCGCGGTCGGCGTGCTGCCAGGCATCGGGCCGGCGCTCACTGTCGCGCTGCTTTTGCCTGTCACCTACAAGCTCGATCCCGGCGGCTCACTGATCATGTTCGCCGGCATCTATTACGGCGGCATGTATGGCGGATCGACCACCGCGATCCTGATCAACACGCCCGGCGAAAGCGCCTCGATGGCGACCGCGCTGGAGGGCTACAAGATGGCCAAGGCCGGCCGCGGCGGCCCGGCGCTGGCGACGTCGGCGATCGGCTCCTTCGTCGCCGGCACCATCGCCACCATCGGGCTCGCGTTCCTGTCGCCTTACCTCGTCGACATCGCCGTGCGCTTCGGGCCGGAGGATTACTTCGCGCTGATGTGCGTCGCCTTCGTCACGGTGTCCGCGACCTTCGGCGATTCACCCGTACGCGGGCTCACCAGCCTGTTCATCGGGCTGACGCTCGGCCTGGTCGGCATCGACAAGCTCACGGGGCAGGCGCGGCTCGCCTTCGGCGTGCCCGAACTGCTCGATGGCGTCGAGGTGACGACCTTGGCCGTCGGCCTGTTCGCGGTCGGCGAGGCGCTCTATGTCGCCTCGCGCCGGCACCACACGGAGGAGAAGATCGAGGCCGTCAAAGGCTCGCTGTGGATGACGCGCGAGGACTGGAAGCGCTCCTGGAAGCCGTGGCTGCGCGGCACCGCGTTCGGCTTTCCGATCGGCGCGTTGCCGGCCGGCGGCGCGGAGATTCCGACCTTCCTGTCCTATTCGACCGAGAAGCGGCTGACCAAATATCCGGAGCAGTTCGGCAAGGGTGCGATCGAAGGCGTCGCCGGTCCGGAGGCCGCGAACAACGCCTCGGCCGCTGGCACGCTGGTGCCGCTTCTGACCCTGGGTCTGCCGACCTCGGCGACGGCGGCGATGATGCTCGCGGGCTTCCAGCAATATGGCCTCAATCCGGGACCGCTGCTGTTCGCCGAGCGGCCCGATCTGGTGTGGGGCCTGATCGCGAGCCTGTTCATCGCCAACACGATGCTGCTGGTGCTCAACCTGCCGCTGGTGGGCCTTTGGGTGCGGCTGCTGAAGATTCCGACGCCGTGGCTTTATGCCGGCATCCTCGTCTTCGCGACCATGGGCACGATCGCCGCGAAGCCATCGGTGGTCGAATTGTCGATGCTCGCCGGCTTCGGCGTGCTCGGTTTCCTGATGCGGCGCTTCGACTTCCCCATTGCGCCCGTCGTCGTCGGCCTGATCCTCGGGCCGATCGCGGAGAGCCAGTTGCGCCGCGCGCTCGCGATCAGCCTCGGCGATCCCATGACCTTGCTGCAATCGCCAATCTCGGCGACGCTGCTCGTGGTCGCGCTGATTGCGCTGATTGCGCCGTTCATCTTGAAGGGGCTCGGCCGCTTCAAGGCGAATGAGGACTGAGTGTGGCTTGCAAGCGGGAATCCGACGACCGCGCTGCAACATAACGTGACCGCGGGGAGGGGGCGAAGATCGGCCTCGGCATGAAACGATGTGCGCGTGATCTGGTTTGCGCTTGAACATCGAGACCGGGGCCTGGAACTCCGGATCATCCGAGGAAGCGTCTTTCGGGGCGTCACCCCAAACCGAAAGAGACCCGATGACCGATCGCTTCGATGACGGTTTCAAGCCATCGCCCGCGCCGCGCGTCGCCCCCAGGACAGACCAGTCGCGCCATCCCGTGATCCTGCGCGCCTCCGCCTTCGGCGTCGCCGGCATCTTGTCGGCGCTGATGCTGACGGCCGTGGTGCCGCCGATCGTGGCCGACCAATCCGACCGCGCCGTCGTGGATGCGCCTGTGATGCTGCTGACCTCGCCGATCTCGGGCCAGGTCGAGTCGCTCACGGCGACATCCGGCGGCGAGGTGCGCAGCAGCGATCGTCTGGCCCAGATCACCAATCCGCGGCTCGACCGGACCACCCTGATCTCGCTGCAGGAAAAGGCCGACGACGCGCGCCAGAAGCTCGACGCGACCCGCGCCAAGCATCAATCGGACCTCGCTTACGTCGCCTCCCTCGATCAGGAGATCGCCAGCCAGGCCGACCAGTTGAAGGCACAGCTGCAGTCGCAGATCGAGGAGCTGCGCGCCCGCGTCGCGCAATCCGCCGCCATGAGCAGCGAGAAGAAGGCGATCGTCGACCGCCAGAACCGTATGGTGGCGCGCGATGCGGCCAGCGCCGAGATGCTGAAGCCGACCGAGCAGCAATATGCGGCGGCGCTGCACGACACCGACGCGCAGAATGCCAAGCTCAATCAGAAGCTGACCCAGCTGAAGGCGCTCAACGCCGGCATCTATGTCGGCGAGGATCTGGTCGCGCTCAACATGCTCGGCCAGAAGCGCCGTGACATCGACCTCGACGCACGACGGATGGAGATCGAGGAGAAGCAGCAATCGGCGATGCTCGACGATCTCGAAGGCTTGCTCAAATCCGAGAGCGCGCGGCTGGCCCGGCTCGCGGCAGCCGATGTGCTCTCGCCGGGGTCCGGCAGGGTGCTCGCGGTGGGCGCCGAGACTGGACGCCAGGTCAGCGCCGGCGATACGATCGCCTCCGTGGTCGATTGCGACAAGCGCTTCGTCGTGGCGATCTTCTCCTATCGCCAGGGTGAATCGATGAAGCCGGGCACCAAGGTCCGCATCGAGGGCGGCGGTTATCGCAGCGGCACGGTCAGCGCCGTGCTGCCGAAGACCAGCGACAAGGTCGATGAGCGCTTCGCCGTGCCGTTTCCGCAGACCGAGCGCCGCGAGCTCTATGTCATGATCACGCCAGATGCCGCCGATGAAAAGCCTGCCGCGGAGCCTGCCTCCGCGGCGACGCCGGCCTGCACGGTCGGGCAGTGGGTCACCGTCACCCGCGACAACGGCATCGTGCCGTCGATGTCGGTGACGTGGCGGCGGCTCGGACATCTGGTGGCCTCGCTGGCCGATCTCGATCCGGCAGCGCCGGACGAAGCGACACGGCGGGCCGGCGTCGCCAAGCTCGACGAGGCGCTGCGATCGCCGTCGGCCGCGCAGCGGTCGCAGCTCGACGAGCCTTGGTTGCCGGTGTCGAGCGCGGTGTCGGCGCAATGAGGCTGCTCGCCATGCTCATTCTGTCCATGGTGCTGGTCGGCACATCGCCTGCGCGCGCCGAGCTGTCGTTCTGTCCCGGCCTCGTCAAGGCGGTCGAACCCGGGCTGAAAGGCACGGCTGCGGCCTTCATCCGCAGCTACGAGCCGGGCGCCGACGAGGACGCCCTGCCGCTCGGTCTCTCGACCACGGCGTTCGTCTATGACAATGCGCTCGCCGCGATCGCGCTGGTCGCCTGCGAGCGTGTCGATCAGGCGCGGACGATCGGCAACGCCCTGGTGCAGGCGGCTACCTACGACCGCACCTTCGATGACGGGCGTCTGCGCAATGCCTATCGCGCCGGTCCCCTCGGTCGCGGCGCGGCCCTGCTGCCGGGCTGGTGGGATAGCCAGAAGAACATCTGGGGCGAGGACCCCGCGCAGGACGGCACCGCGACTGGCAATGTCGCCTGGGCGGCGTTGGCGCTGCTGACGCTGCATCAAGCGACGGGCGAGGCCGCCTATCTGTCCGGCGCAAAGCGTCTGATGGATTGGATCATCGCCAATGCGAGCCACGGGTCCGATGGCTTCAGCGGCGGCTTTCACGGCTATGATCCGCAGCAGGTGCGCCTCACCTGGATGTCGACCGAGCACAATGCCGACGTCTACGCCGTCGCGTCATGGCTCTTTCGACTCACCTCCGCGCCGCGCTACCGGGACGCTGCGAAGACGGCGAGCCGGCTGCTCGATCGCACCTTTCGCGGTGATCATTTCCTGCTCGGCACCAAACCGGATGGCAGCCTCGCCGACGACAACCTTCTCGCGCTCGATGTGCAGCTCTGGCCGTGGATGGCGGTGCCGGATGCGCCCGACTGGCGCAAGGCGCTCGGCTTTGCGCAAGCCCATCTCGCCGTCGACGACGGCTTCGACTTCAACGGCGATCGTGACGGCGTCTGGGTCGAGGGCACGGCGCAGGCCGCGCTGGCCTATCGCATTGTCGGCAACGCCGCGGCCAGCCAGCAGCTGCTGGCGGCCATGCGCAACGATGGAACGTCATCGGGGCTCCTCAACGCGACGCGCAGCGCGCGTGTGAGCACGGGCCTGTCGATCGATCCGAGCGGGACCAGCACGATCCCCGATTTCTTCTACTACAAGCGACCGCATCTCGGGGCTACCGCCTGGGCGGTGCTCGCCGAGACCGGCTGGAATCCGTTCACCGGCGCGAAGGTGCCCTGATGTTTCCACTTCCCAGCGATGCTGCGTCGGTGCTGACCACCGACCTTGGAGTCCTGCTCGGGCTCCTGGCGATGGCCAGGCTGCTCGACCCGAAGCGATGGCGCGATCGCGCCCTGTTGGGAGCGACGACGGCCACGCTCCTGCTGATCTACACGCTGTGGCGCTGGAACGACACGCTGCCGAGCTTCGATCTCACCTTGCAGGCGCTGTGGCCGCGTCTCTTCATCACGCTCGAGATCATCGCGATCTCCTATACGCTGATGTCAATCCTGATCCTCACCCGCAGCGTCGACCGCTCGGCGCAGGCCGATGCCGCGCGGCGCGCGCTGGCGGCGCGGGGCGAGCAGCCGGCCGTCGATGTCTTCATCTGCACCTATGATGAGCCGATGGAGATCGTCGAGCGCTCGATCCTGGCGGCGCTGGCGCTCGACTATCCCGACAACACCGTCTGGGTGCTCGACGACACCCGTCGCGACTGGCTGCGCGCCTTCTGCGATGAGGTCGGCGCGCGCCATTTGACCCGGCCCGACAACAAGGGCGCCAAGGCCGGCAATCTCAACAACGCGTTGGCAGTGACCGCGCGTCTCTCCAATGCGCCGGTGATCCTGGTGCTCGATGCCGATTTCGCGCCGCGGCGCGACTTCCTCCAGCGCACCGTCGGCTTGCTGCTCTCCGAGCCCGATATCGCTGTCGTGCAGACGCCGCAATTCTATTACAATCCCGATCCGATCCAGCACAATCTGCTCTCGTCCAGCAGTTGGGTCGACGATCAGCGCTTCTTTTTCGACGTGTTCCAGCCGGCCAAGGATGCCTGGGGTTGCGCGTTCTGCGTCGGCACATCCTTTGTCGTGCGCCGCGAGCGGCTCGCCGAGATCGGCGGCTTCCCCCATGCGGCGATCTCGGAAGACCTCAATCTCACCTACACGCTGCTGAGGCGCGGTCAGCGCACGGTCTGGCTCAACGAGCCGCTCAGCTTCGGTCTCTCGGCGGAGGGCGTGCCGGAATACATCACCCAGCGCGCGCGCTGGTGCCTCGGCACGATCCAGGTCGCGCTGCTGCGCGACGGACCGCTGCGCAGCCGCGGCTACAGCTTCACCCAGCGCTGGCATTTTCTGCATGGCGTGCTGAACTGGCTGTGCAAGCCGTTCATGGTGCTGCTGCTGATCGCGCCGCCGATCTACTGGTTCGCAGGCCTGCCGGCCTTCGCGGCAGACTATCTCTCGTTCCTGCGTTACGGCGTGCCGGCACTGCTCGGCATGATCATCTATATGGGCTGGATTTCGCGGGCGCGCACCTTGCCGCTGTTCATGGAGGCGACGCATGCGGTGACCTGCTTTGCCGTCACGGCCACCTTGCTCAGCGCGCTGATCCGGCCGTTCGGCCGCCCTTTCAAGGTCACTGACAAAGGTGGCGACCGCTCCCGGCCGCGGGTCCACGCCAAGCTGGCGACACTCTTCGGGCTCATCGCCGCAAGCTCGGCGGCCAGCATCGTCTGGGCTTTCATATCGCCGACAGCCGCCAGCGAGATCTCGTCGATCGACTATTTCAACCTGATGTGGGCTGGCATTGCCATGCTGATCGCCTTCATCGCATTCCTGGTCTGCTTCGAGTTGCCGCGGGGCGAGGATCTGTTCCCAAGCGGTGAAGCCGGCTGGCTCGCGAAGGACAATGAAGTCGTGCCGTGCCGCATCGAGGCCTTGTCGCTGTCGTCGGCACGGGTCGCCGGCCTGCGCCATCAGCGCCTGACCACGCCCGGAAGCCGATTGCCGCTGCATCTCGATGGTCTCGGATGGATCGAGGCGTCGGTGAGCGCCGTCTCCAAGACGACGATGCATCTCCGTCTCCAGCCGTCCGAAGCGCAGCGGCGGCAGTTGGTGCTTCGCCTGTTCAGTTCCTCCTGCGGCGTCATCACCGGCCGCGCGCGCCTGCGTGGTGCACTGGCCGGGCTGGCGCGACGCGGCTTCGCCGGGCGGTGATGCACCTGAAGATCTTCGATCCCGTGAAGCGCGTGATCGAGGCGGCGACCTTTTGCTGCGTTGTTGCTGTCGTCTCCTCGCGCTTGCGGCGGTCGACCAGCGCCTGAATGTTGCGTCCGAGGGCGGGAGTGAGCCCCGGGCTCGGGGCATGACGCGGTGCGAGCTCTTCGGTCATCCGATCAGAACGAAACCTCGCGGCGAAGCGTTCCATCGCTCGGTCGCAACCCCGTGCCGCTCCGCTGATGTGGCCTCCAGGTCACGCTCGCCCAATCTTGGCCGGTCTCCATCATTTGGCGGAGGCGTGCGGCTTCCGCATTTTGGCAAGCAGCAACCTCGCTGTTTTCCGATTGCAGATAGGAATGGCCATGAGCACCGCGCTTCGTCGTAACGTCTCGATCCTCAGCCTCGTGCTTGCATCCGCAAGCGCCTCGGCTGCGGAGGTCGAGGATCTGAATGCCCGACTGGCAAGGCTGGAGCGGGAGAATGCAGCGATGCGGATGGAGAACGCCGCGCTGCGCGAGAACAAGCGGCTGCGTGAGGAGAACGGCCGGCTGCGCTCGGCTGAGAACTCCGAGCCGATGCGCTCGGCGTCCTCGAATGGTGCAGCCGGCTCAGGACGGCTGGCCGCAGACCGAAGCGCGGCGCCAGCTTCTCTGCGCGCGGGACTGGAAGCCAGAGATCCCTATCAGAGCTATGCATCGGCAGATGGTCCCGGCGCCTACAAGGCACCGGCTCGTCCGGCCAGCGGCGTGCTGAAGATCTGGGGGGAAGGCGGCGCCATCTGGAGCGGCGGCGACCGGTTCTTCCAGGATGCGGGCACGGCGCTCGCTGCATTTCCCAACACGACCGTGTCCCCGCCGCTCGATCTGACGCCCAAGGTCGGTTGGGAGGCCGCCACCGGCTTCGACTATCTGATCGCTGGCTCGCCATGGCACGTCAGCGGCCAGCTCCGCTATGGTCAGAGCGGCCAGGCCAGCGCGCAAATCCTGTCGTCCGGACGGCTTGATCTTGGACGGGGCCGCGTCATCACGGCCTCTGATACGTTCGATGCGACCTATCAGGAATCGCGCTGGCTGGCCGATATCGCCATCGGGCGCGACGTGTTCGGAACCGGGCCGGGGGCGCTTCAGGTCAAGGGTGGACTGCGGCTGCTCGACTTCGAAACCCGTGCGACCAACTCCGATCTGCTGCGACAGAATGCGAGCATCGTCGATGTCGGCAACGTGGTCTTCACCAACGTCGATGCCGCACAGGCGAACGACGGCGCGAATCGCAACAGCTTTCTCGGCGCCGGCCCGCGTGTCGGCGTGGAAGGCTCGATCCCGTTCGCCGGCCGCTGGTCGCTGGACTATCTCAGCGACGTTGCCGTGCTGTTCGGCGTTCAGCGCAACGTCGTCAACAGCAGGTCCCAGTCGTCCGCCAGCGTGCCGGTACTGGCGCAACCCGGCACCAGCTTCACCGTCTCCACGGAGCGCAACACCGCGCTGTTCAATGCCGATCTGCAGTTCGGCCTGTCATATTGGATCAACGAGAACGTCAAGCTCGGCGGAAGCTACCGGGTCGATGCCTTGATCAACACGCAGGATACGACGTTCACGCCGAACCGCTTCACGCATGGCCCGCGGCTGACGGTGACGGGCCAGTTCGATGCGCGATGACGCTCGGTGCGCGGTTGGCCTATTGTATGCCAAGGATGCAGTTCAGATCCTGAAAGGCCGCCTTGCATGTGAGGCGTTCTGCGCTCGCGGGTTGCGCGGAGTCTTGCAGACAAGAGGAGGATTGGAAGCGGCGGCAGGTGTACAAGGTTGATCGTTGTCATGAAATCGTAATCTGCGCGTGCCGCGAGAAAATGGGGCTGGTCCTAACAACTAATGAGTGTGAAGTCGGATTTCGTTGTCAGACATGTTCGTTAAAGTGTCGCAGCCTCTTGCTGATCGACCGCGTGTTCTTACGTGCTGATCACTGTCCAGCAGGAGAACGACAGACGTGTCTACCATCGTTAAGTCCACCGTATCCGCTCTTCTCGTTTTGGTGTCCGCGAGCGCCGTCCAGGCCAAGAGCATGGAATGTCCCACGACATCCGAAACTCAAATCGAAGGCTTGTTCACAAGCTTCAACGATGCCTGGGCGACCAAGGATCCGGAGAAGGTGACTGCACTTTTCACCAAGAAGCCGGTACTGCTCGCGACCGTGTCGAACACGCCGCGCACCACACCGGAGGAGGTCAAGGACTACTTCGTCAAATTCCTCAAGAGCAGCCCGGTCGGCCGCATCGATACATCGACGGTCGAGCTGGACTGCAACACGGCGACGCGTCTCGGCACCTGGACGGTGACGTTGACCGATCCTGCAACGGGCGCCAAGTCGGACGTCAAGGCACGCTACTCGTTCATCTATCGCTACGAGGACGGCGCCTGGAAGATCGACCATCTGCACTCATCGATGATGCCGGAGAAGTAGTCGGCGTCTCCGTGGCTGGACCCGCTTCATTCGAGGCGGGTTCAGCGTCCCGGTCCGGAGCGCAATGATATCCGGGGACTTATCGATGCCAGCCCATGTCCAGGCGTCGCTCCCGCCCGGGCCCGATGACGAAGCCGGGATCAGCTAACCCAGCCGCTGATCCCGCGCGTCATGCGTGGTTTCGCTGGCCGATTTGGTCGCTGCCTTCTCCACCCCTTTCTCGGCGCCCTTGCGGCTGGCGATGGCCGCGACCTTGCGGCCCGAGATCTCGCTGCCGGCATCGTCGGGCATCTGCCAGAAGAAGAACGACGACAGCGCCGAGGTGATGGCGACGACGATGAAGGCCGGCGCGAAAGAGGTGGCGGTCAGCTGGCTCGCGCCATGCGCCCACATCGTGGTCTCCACCGAGAACGCGCCGACGGCGACGCCGGCCGAGATCGCGAGCTGCTGGTTGACGCTGGTCAGCGTGGTGGCGCGGCTCATCTGCGCGGTCTCGACCTCGGCATAGGCCACGGTGTTGATCGCGGTGAACTGCAGCGAGCGGAAGAAGCCGCCGACAAACAAGATGATGACGATCAGGAGCAGCGGCGTCGCCGGTGTGAACAGCGCGCAGGCGGCCAGGAAGACCGAGCTGACGACCGCGTTGACGGTCATCAGGTGGCGGAAGCCGAAGGCGCGGATGAGGCGCGCGGCCAAGGCCTTCATGCCCATCGCGCCAGCCGAGGAGCCAAAGGTGACGAGGCCCGACTGGAACGGCGACAGGCCGAAGCCGAGCTGCATCAGCAGCGGCAGCAGGAAGGGCAGGGCGCCGATCCCCAGCCGGAACATGAAGCCGCCGACGATCGAGGCCCGCAAGGTCGGCAGCCGCAGCAGCGAGAAGTCGAGCACCGGCGAATTGGTCCGCCAGGAGTGGCGGACGTAGAGCGTCATCGAGATCGCGCCGATCGCGACCAGGCTCGCCACCACCGACCAGGGCAGCAAATTGAGACCCGCGACCGAGAGGCCGAAGGCGAGACCGGCGAGGCCAAGGCCGGCGAGCACCATGCCATAGAGATCGAACGGCTCGGGATTGTCGCTCTTGATCGGATCGATGAAGCGCAGCGCCATGATGATGCCGACGATGCCGATCGGAATGTTGATCAGGAAGATCCAGTGCCAGGAGAAATAGGTGGTGATGAAGCCGCCGACCGGCGGCCCGATGACCGGGCCGATCAGCGCGGGGATGGTGACCCAGGCCATGGCGCCGACCAGCGCGCTCTTGTCGACCGAGCGCAAGAGCACGAGCCGGCCGACCGGCGTCATCATCGCGCCGCCCATGCCCTGCAGGATGCGCGCGAACACGAAGTTCTCGACCGAGTTCGCCAGCGCGCAGCCGATCGAGCCGATCATGAACACGGCGACGGCGCTCGAGAACACCCGCCGCGCGCCAAAACGGTCGGCGGTCCAGCCGCTCGCCGGGATGAACACCGCGAGCGACAGCAGATAGGAGGTGATGGCGAGCTTCAGCGTCAGCGGGCTGGTGCCGATGTCCCTGGCGATCGCCGGCAGCGAGGTCGCGATGACCGTGGAGTCCATGTTCTCCATGAACAGGGCAGTGGCGACGATCAGCGGAATGACGCGTTGCTTGTTCATCGGATGTCGGTGGCGGGAGGAGGGAGACGCGGGCGGTGCGGCTTTAACACCCTGCGACGAACGAGGCCATTGCGCTGGCGGCATGGCCCACTAGATCCAGCGCGACGCTGTCGCGTCCCCTTTGTTGGAGATGTGCCGATGATCTACCTGCTCGCCGCTCTGGTGCCGCCGCTGGGCCTGTTGTTCAACGGGCAGCCGTTCGCGGCGGTGTTCAATCTGGCGCTGTGCGTGGTGTGCCTGGTCCTCGGCCTGTTCTTCCACGTGCTGCTGCTGGTGCCCTCGGCGCACGCTCTGATCGCCGTGCACATGCGGCGGGAGGACCGGCGTCACCGGGAGGTAGTGGACGCGATCCGGCGTTACGGGCCGCCGCCGGGCGCGTGGCGCTGAGTCCTGGCGGGGGTCGCCAGGAACGGAACTTCCGCTCCGGAATCGCGCCCTGCGCGATCTTTTATTGCTCGTGACGCGAAAATTAAGGCTCTCCGCCGCCATCCCGCGTAATCGCCGGATGGTGACGGATCGGCCCTTTGATTCGTCACAGGCCCATGCTATCGACCCGCGTCAACCCCACCGATGGGCATCGATTCGACGGCGAGGCATGGTCTCGACGGCGCCGCCGCTCATCCGCATCAGCATCGCGGCCGTATCAGGCCGCAGACAAGGAGTTGACGATGGCGACCGTGCAGACACTTCGCGAAGCCTTTACCTTCGACGACGTGCTCTTGAAGCCGGGCCTCTCCGATGTGCTTCCCTCCGAGGTCGACATCCGCTCGCGCGTGACGCGTGAAATCCCGCTCAACATCCCGATCATGGCCTCCGCCATGGATACCGTCACCGAGGCGCGCATGGCGATCGCGATGGCGCAGGCCGGCGGTATCGGCGTCATCCACCGCAATTTCGATCCCGAGGGCCAGGCCGCGCAGGTCCGCCAGGTCAAGAAGTTCGAATCCGGCATGGTGGTGAACCCGCTGACCATCGCGCCCGACGCGACGCTCGCCGATGCGCTGGCGCTGATGAAGGATTACGGCTTCTCCGGCATTCCCGTCGTCACCGGCGGCGGCAAAGGCATTCCGGGCAAGCTGGTCGGCATCCTCACCAACCGCGACGTGCGCTTCGCCACCGATCCGCGGCAGAAGATCTCCGAGCTGATGACGCATGAGAACCTCGTCACCGTGCGCGAGGGCGTCGGCCAGGACGAGGCCAAGAAGATCCTGCACAAGCACCGCATCGAGAAGCTGCTGGTCGTCGACGATCAGTATCGCTGCGTCGGCCTGATCACCGTCAAGGACATGGAGAAGGCGGTCGCGCATCCGCTCGCCTGCAAGGACTCGCAGGGCCGGCTGCGCGTCGCGGCGGCGACGACGGTGGGCGAGGGCGGCTTCGAGCGCACCGAGAAGCTGATCGAGGCCGGCGTCGACCTCGTCGTGGTCGACACCGCGCATGGCCATTCCTCGCGCGTGCTGGAAGCGGTTAACCGCATCAAGCGCATCTCCAACGCGGTGCAGGTGATCGCCGGCAACATCGCCACCCGCGACGGCGCGCAGGCGCTGATCGATGCCGGCGCTGACGCGGTCAAGGTCGGCATCGGCCCGGGCTCGATCTGCACCACGCGCATCGTCGCCGGCGTCGGCGTGCCGCAGCTCACTGCGATCATGGATGCGGTCGAGGCCGCCAAGAAGGCCGACGTGCCCGTGATCGCCGACGGCGGCATCAAGTTCTCGGGCGACCTCGCCAAGGCGCTCGCCGCCGGTGCCGACGTCGCCATGGTCGGCTCGCTGCTCGCCGGCACCGACGAGACGCCGGGCGAAGTGTTCCTGTGGCAGGGCCGCTCCTACAAGGCCTATCGCGGCATGGGCTCGGTCGGCGCGATGGCCCGCGGCTCGGCCGACCGCTACTTCCAGCAGGACATCAAGGATACGTTGAAGCTCGTGCCTGAAGGCATCGAGGGCCAGGTGCCGTACAAGGGCCCGGTCGGCAATGTCATGCACCAGCTCGCCGGCGGTCTGCGCGCCGCCATGGGCTATGTCGGCGCCAAGGATCTCGGCGAATTCCACGGCAAGGCCGAATTCGTCCGCATCACCGGCGCGGGCCTGCGCGAGAGCCACGTCCACGATGTCACGATCACGCGCGAAAGCCCGAACTATCCGGGCGGGGCGTAAGCCACACGCCCGCTCTCTCCGTCATTGCGAGGAGCGAAGCGACGAAGCAATCCAGGGGTTGCGCACGCCGCCCTGGATTGCTTCGCTTCGCTCGCAATGACGGCTCCTTTGGGTTCGGCACCGACCGTCACACCAACAAAAGAGGAAACATCTGATGTCCCAAGCCAAGCGCATCGTTCTCGCCGCCCGTCCCGTCGGCGAGCCCAAGCCGAGTGACTTCCGCCTCGAGGAGCACGCCATTCCGACGCCCGGCGCCGGCGAGGTGCTGCTGCGCACGATCTGGCTGTCGCTCGATCCCTATATGCGCGGGCGCATGAGCGACGGGCCGTCTTATGCGCAGCCGGTGCCGGTCGGCGGCGTGATGGAGGCGGGCACCGTGTGCGAGGTGGTCGCCTCCAACAATCCCGGCTTCAAGGCCGGCGACATCGTGCTGGCGCGCGCCGGCTGGCAGACGCATGCGATCTCCGACGGCAAGGGCCTCGCCAAGGTCGATCCCAAGCTGGCGCCGATCTCGACCGCCGTCGGTGTGCTCGGCATGCCCGGCATGACCGCCTATACCGGCCTGCTCGACATCGGCCAGCCCAAGCCGGGCGAGACCGTGGTGGTCGCCGCGGCGTCCGGCGCGGTCGGCTCGGCCGTGGGCCAGATCGCGAAGATCAAGGGCGCCCGCGCCATCGGCATCGCCGGCGGCAAGGACAAATGCGACTATGTGAAGAACGAGTTCGGCTTCGACGACTGCCTCGACCATCGCGATCCCGATCTTGCGGCGAAGCTGAAAGCGGCGTGCCCCAAGGGCATCGACGTCTATTTCGAGAATGTCGGCGGCCCGGTGTTCGAGGCGGTGTTCCCGCTGTTCAACGCCTTTGCCCGCATGCCCGTCTGCGGCCTGATCGCGCATTACAACGACACCCAGTCGGTGGCGCCGAAATGGGCCGGCGCGCTGATGCGCAACGTCCTGACCAAGCGGCTCACCATCCGCGGCTTCATCGTCTCGGATTTCGCCAGCCGCCATGGCGACTTCCTGAAGGACATGTCGGCCTGGGTGCGCGACGGCAAGGTCAAGTACAAGGAACACGTCACCGAGGGCCTGGAGAACGCCCCGGACGCCTTCATGGGCCTGCTCAAGGGCGCCAATTTCGGCAAGCAGCTGGTGCGGGTCGGGCCGGACAAGGCTTGAGCCACAGCTGATGTGAAAGTTGAGCACGACCGCAAAAATACGGGAACCACGGACGGTTGCCGGGAGTCCTGAGGGAACCGGTTCATTCATGAAGGCCCGGCGTCGCGCCGGGCCTTCGGCTTTCCTCAAGGGGGATCTTCGATGTCGCTGACCATGGTTCTGCTGCCCGTCTTCGTCGAGGTGGGGCTCACTTTCGCGCTTCTGTTCTGGACCAAGGGACGCGCCAAGACCGCTGAGGCCGCTGAGGAATTCGGCCTGCCGACGCTGTTTTATGCGCTGATCGCGCTGGCGCTGCCGCTGCGCCATGCCGATCTGGCGATCGTGCTGCTGTCCTGGGTGTTCGTGGTCACCCGCTTCGTCAATGCCGGGCTTCTCCGGGGCGCGGACGGCCGCCAGCGCTCGCTTGCCTGGACCGCCTCGGCGCTGGTGCTGCTGGCGATGTGGTTGTATTTCGCGTTGAAGATGCTGCTTCTTCTCTAGCTTGGATTGTTCAATGACCCCCGCCGCCCGGCTGTCCGCCGCCATCGACATCATCGAGACCATCGAGGCCGACAGGGCACCGGCGGCCAAGGCCCTGAAGGACTGGGGCACCAGCCACCGCTTCGCCGGCTCCGGCGACCGCGCCGCCATCGCCGGCCTGGTCTGGGACGTGCTGCGCCGCCGCGCCTCCAGCGCCTGGGTGATGGAGGACGACAGCGCCCGCGCCCGCGTGCTCGGCATGCTCAAGCTCGAGCGCGGCCTGGATGTGCCGACCATCGGCGCGATGTGCGACGGCAGCCGCTTTGCGCCGCCGCCGCTTACCGACCAGGAGGAGAAGGCGCTGGCCTCGCGCACCACCGAGGGCGCGCCGTCGCCGGTCGCGGGGGACTATCCCGACTGGCTCGACCCGTATCTCGCCGCCGTGTTCGGCGACGACCGCGTCGCCGAGGCCATGGCGATGGCCAGCCGCGCGCCGCTCGATTTGCGCGTCAACACGCTGAAGGCCAAGCGCGAGAAGGTTCAGGCCTCGCTGAAGCATCTCGGCGCGGTGCCGACGCCGTGGTCGCCGATCGGCCTGCGCATCACGCTCGGGGCCGATGCGCGCAATCCCGGCATCCATGCCGAGGAGGATTTCATCAAGGGCGCCATCGAGGTCCAGGACGAGGGCTCGCAACTCGCGGCCTTGTTCACCGCGGCCAAGCCCGGCGAGCAGGTGATCGATCTCTGCGCCGGCGCCGGCGGCAAGACCTTGGCGCTGGCAGCGATGATGGGCGGCAAGGGCCGGCTGATCGCCACCGACGACGACAAGCGCCAGCTCGCGCCGATCCATGAGCGGCTGTCGCGCGCCGGCGTCCACAATGCCGATGTCCGCAGCCCGAAGGGCGACGCCGACCCGCTCGCCGACATCAGGGCCTCGGCCGATCTCGTCGTCATCGACGCCCCCTGCACGGGCACCGGCACCTGGCGCCGCAACCCCGACGCCAAATGGCGCATGCGCCCCGGCGCGCTCGAGATCCGGCTGAAGGACCAGGCCGAAGTGCTTGATCGGGCGGCCGGTCTGGTCAAGCCCGGCGGCCGCATCGCCTACATCACTTGCTCGGTGCTGCAGCCGGAAAACGGCGACCAGGTCCGCGGCTTCGTGGCCCGCCACCCGGAGTTTTCCATCCAGCCCCCCGACCAGACCGCCACCGTCCTCTGGGACAAGGCCGAAGCCTTTGCCGAGGCCGCGCTGAAGTCGGACGAAGGCTGGCTGATGACCCCCCGCCGCACCGGGACGGACGGGTTCTTCGTGTCGGTGCTGAAGAAGGCATAAGCTCTCTCCGCCATCCGAGGTCTCTCCGCGTCAAAGCTCTTTCCTCCGTCATTGCGAGCGCAGCGAAGCAATCCAGGGTGGCGGACGGGACTCTGGATGGCTTCGCTGCGCTCGCAATGACGGGGGAGGTGGTCGCGCCACCCTCGGCTATCGTCGGGTAGGCAAAGGCGCGGCCCCTTCGTCTCCACACGCGAGCTCGCAATGGCGCCGTGCCCTCCGTCTCACCGCGGCGGACGCCGCCCGACGGTGGGCACGGCGCGCGCCAGTGTGGTCCAAACGCCCCATCGTGCCAGGGCCTTTGCCCACCCCTACGGCCCCATCTCTCTCCGTCGTCATGCCCGGGCTTGACCCGGGCATCCACGTCGTTCCAACCGCGTCGATCGACGTGGATGGCCGGGACAAGCCCGGCCATGACGGAGATCTGGGAGGGGGCCTTTCAGTCAACGACAGACCGGTGAATCGCCCGCTGGCAAGGGTTGCGAGTCCCCCCGCCGCGGCGTAATTCCTTGCCATGACAGCCCAGCCCGACACCCCCGCCAGCGCCGCCGCCGAGACCTCCGTGGCCGCGCTCCACGATAAGATCCTGATCGTCGATTTCGGCAGCCAGGTCACGCAGCTGATCGCGCGCCGGGTGCGCGAGGACGGCGTGTATTGCGAGATCGTGCCGTTCCAGAAGGCGGAGGCCGCCTTCCGGCAGATGCAGCCCAAGGCCGTGATCCTCTCCGGCGGCCCGGAATCGGTCCACGAGGCCGGCTCCCCGCGCGCCCCGCAGCTGATCTTCGACTCGGGCGTCCCCGTGATGGGCATCTGCTACGGCCAGATGACGATGGCCGCCCAGCTCGGCGGCACCGTCGAAGGCGGCCACCACCGCGAGTTCGGCCGCGCCGACGTCGAGGTCAAGACATCGAGCCGCCTGTTCGATGGCGTCTGGCAACCGGGCGAGCAGCACCAGGTGTGGATGAGCCATGGCGACCGCATCACCCAGATGCCGCCGGGCTTCTCGGTGGCCGGTGTCTCGCCGAACGCGCCCTTCGCCGTGATCCAGGACGAGACGCGCAAATATTACGGCCTGATGTTCCACCCCGAAGTGGTGCACACGCCTGATGGCGCCAAGCTGATCCGCAACTTCGTGCGCAACATCGCCGGCCTCGGCGGCGACTGGACCATGCACGCCTTCCGCGCCGAGGAGATCAAGAAGATCCGCGCGCAGGTAGGCCAAGGCAAGGTGATCTGCGGCCTCTCCGGCGGCGTCGATTCCGCCGTCGCCGCCGTGCTGATCCACGAGGCGATCGGCGACCAGCTGACCTGCGTGTTCGTCGATCACGGCCTGCTCAGGCTCAACGAGGCCGAGACCGTCGTCGACCTGTTCCGGCACCACTACAACATTCCGCTGGTGCATGTGGACGCCTCAAAACTCTTCCTCGGCGAGCTCGCCGGGGTCACCGACCCGGAGCAGAAGCGCAAGACGATCGGACGACTCTTCATCGACGTGTTCGAGGCCGAGGCCAAGAAGATCGGCGGCGCCGATTTCCTGGCGCAGGGCACGCTCTATCCCGACGTGATCGAGAGCGTCTCCTTCACCGGCGGCCCCTCGGTGACGATCAAGTCGCACCACAATGTCGGCGGCCTCCCGGCGCGCATGAACATGAAGCTGGTCGAGCCGCTGCGTGAGCTGTTCAAGGACGAGGTCCGCGTGCTCGGCCGCGAGCTCGGCCTGCCCGACGTCTTCGTCGGCCGCCACCCGTTCCCGGGCCCCGGCCTCGCCATCCGCTGCCCCGGCGAGATCACCGTCGACAAGCTCGACATCCTGCGCAAGGCCGACGCCATCTACATCGACGAGATCCGCAAAGCCGGCCTCTACGACACCATCTGGCAGGCTTTTGCGGTGCTGCTCCCCGTCAAGACCGTCGGCGTCATGGGCGACGGCCGCACCTACGACTACGTCGTCGGCCTGCGCGCCGTCACCTCGACGGACGGAATGACGGCGGACTTCTATCCGTTCGACATGAAGTTCTTAGGGAACACCGCGACGCGCATCATCAACGAGGTGAAGGGCGTGAATAGGGTGGTGTATGACGTCACGAGCAAGCCGCCGGGGACGATCGAGTGGGAATAATTCGCGGCTAGCCAGAGCTAGCCGGATCTACTCAAATCTACGCCCTAACTGACTGACACGAAAAATAAATTCCGCCGGCTCCTATCGCGGACTATCGGTGGACTAAGGTCGCCAGTGCCGGACTGTTTGACGGCATCGGCTTCCTTATTGCCACCCCGTTTTGTTCGATACCGTCAGCTCGAAATGAGCCCTGACGGTATTTTTTTTGGTCCAACCAATTGAAATGGCGTCGCTTTCCTTCAGATCCGCGGCCGAAACCGGCGTGACGGTATCGAACCCAGAAGGCGGACAAATGCTGACCGATGCTGCGCTTAAGCACCTGAGACCAAAGGAAAAGTCCTACAAGGTCACCGATCGGGACGGCATGTACGTCCTCGTCAGCACGAAGGGCTCGATCTCGTTCCGGCTCGACTACAGGATGAACGGACGCAGGGAGACCATCACCTTCGGCAAATACGGTCCGGCCGACCTGTCGCTTGCACGAGCAAGAGAACTCTGCATCGACGCGAGGCGCGCCATCAAGGAGGGGCGTTCGCCAGCCATCGAGAAGCAGCGCGCCAAACGGCGCCTGATGGAGGCCAAGGCATTCGGAGAGTTTGGTGAGAAGTGGCTCACGGCGGCTCCGATGGCTGACAGCACCCGGGCTATGCGCCGTTCAATCTTCGAGCGGGAGCTGCTGCCGCCCTGGCGCAAGCGACTCTTGTCCGAAATCACGCCGGACGATTTGCGAAAGCACTGTGCGGCCATCGTCGAGCGGGGCGCGCCGGCAACCGCCATTCACGTCCGCGACATCGTCAAGCAGATCTACGGCTTTGCGATTCTGCACGGCGAGAAGGTCGCCAATCCTGCAGACGACGTCGGGCCATCTTCCATCGCGCAGTTCGTCCCTCGCGATCGCTCGCTGTCGCCCTCGGAAATCCGCATCATGCTCAAGCAGCTCGAGCACGTTCCGACGCTGCCGACAATCCGGCTGGGCGTCAGGCTCTATCTTCTGTCGATGGTGCGCAAAAGCGAATTACAGGATGCGACCTGGGACGAGGTCGACTTCGAGAATGCCGTCTGGACCATCCCGAAGGAGAGGATGAAGCGCTCGAAGGCGCACAATGTGTACCTCTCGCGACAAATGCTCGATATCTTCATTGCGCTGAAGACCTGTGCCGGCAACTCGCGATATGTGCTTCCATCTCGATATGATGCCGACAGCCCGATGTCACGGGCGACTTTCAATCGTGTCACCACCGCGGTCGTCGAGCGCGCCCGCAGCGAGGGGCTGCCGCTCGAACATTTCACGGTCCACGACCTCAGGCGGACAGCGTCGACGCTGCTCAACGAGCTCGGCTTCAACAGCGATTGGATCGAGAAGTGCTTGGCGCACGAGGATGGTCGCTCGTCGCGCGGGGTCTACAACAAGGCGGAGTATGAGTTGCAGCGCCGGCACATGATGCAGGAGTGGTCGAACATTATCGACGCGTGGGTCGGGGGGCAAAAGTACGCACCAACCCTCATTCCGCCTTCGATGCCGATCTTCGAGCCTGATCCTGCTCTTTGACCGGACGGCTTCGTCGCAGTTTCACGTCTGGATGTGGAGCGCGGGTGAGGGGGGCGCTCCGGCGCAGCAAAAGCCAGGCTTCCACTTCGCTTAGGTCCCACACGACGCAGCGAGGAGAGAGGGCGAAGCGTCTCGGGAATTCGCCGCGCTGCTCCATTTCGTAGATGGTGCTGTCGGCGAGAGGAACCATTTCACGGAGCTGATGCCGCCGGATTGTTCGTCTTAGTACCGTGCCTTCCCGGTGAGCCATGAGCGATCCCCTCTCTGCCAAACGCAGCAACTGAATTCGATCCAACTCGAATGAACAGCGATACCTTTATCGGTGCAGCAATCGGAAGTGCCTGCCAACGAACGAAAGCAATCGGCTGCTCTAGCGGGTTCGAGGCGGGAGAATCACCGGACTTCATCGAACTCGGCTATTGGACGCCATCCGATCGGATCTGCGATCCATCGCTTGATTTCGGATTCATGCCAACCGGCCCCGTTGGTGCTGATCTTGAGCCGGGCTGGGAACGTGCCCTCGGCGATCTTGCGGTATATCGTCGACCGGGACAGCCCGGTCCTGGCCAGGACGGTCCTTATCCGGATAATGCGGTCTGGTTCGCGCATGGCCTCGCTGCCTCTTGCTGGCTGTTCCTGACGCCTTCTGAGAGTAGACAGGCCAACAGTTGCAGGTGGACAAGAGGATTTAGCACGTCGCCAAGCGTGGAGTAGAGCCGGGGGCAAAAAGGATGGGTCAAATTCCGATGCTCCGGCCTCTGCCGAGATCGATGCCGTGAGTGAAGGCCAGCTCCTGGCCGAGCCGGCGACCTGATTCGAACGCGATGCCAAGGTCGTTCTTGCGGCTGGCGAGGATGGATTCCAGCTGTGGATCGCGTTCGAGGCTTTTGGCCATGTCGCCCATCGCCGAGCGCGTGGCCCTGTAGCCGGACATGTCACCGGCCTGATACTGGCGCTGGCTGGTCTGGCCGAGCTTCTGCCAGCGCTCCACGAAGCGATCGGCGCGGCGGCTCGGATCGGTGCGCAGTTCAGTCTCGAGCTGGAGCGCGCGGACCGCGCGGCTGACTTGGCCGCCAGCCGCTTCGCGTGCCAGTTCCGGGTTCTTCCTGTAGGCGGCTTCGGCATCGTGCGAGCCATAAGGCCGCACCTCTTCGAACGCCTGGCGAGCCGTCTGCAGCTCTTTAAGTTGCGCAGGGTTGACCCCGCCGCTCGTCTCTTGCGCAGCGAAGATCGCATCCACGGCGCGGGCATGGCGCACGAGCGCCCGGGTCCGGACGCGACGCGCTTCCGCTTCGGGATCTTGCGCCACGTTCCTTGCCGGCACGTCGGCTCCACGCCGGTCGGCTACTCTGCTGCCCGCTTCCCTTTCCGGCGATGCCTGCTCCGGCTTGCGTCCGCCATCCGGCCCGGGGGCATCTGCGTGCGAGCGCAGGCCGTCGAACATCTCGCGCAGCTTTTCCGGCACGATCTTGCGCACGATCTCGGCCACGCACTCGCGGAACGTGATCCCGCGCCGCTCGGCATAGCTCTGGACCGGATCAGCCCGATCGTAATCCGAGGCCATATCCTTGGCGCGATCGCGCGACAGGGCGCCGGTGAGCCGGTCCGCATTGGCAAAATCGTCGCGACCATAATTTAGCTCCACCCCGTCGCGGTGCCGCGACAGGGCGACATAGCTGCTGTGGGCATCCATGCCGGGCGTCGCCAGCACATGGGCGCGGTCGACCGTCATGCCCTGTGCCTTGTGGATCGTCGCCGCATAGCCATGGTCAATCCGGTCGTAATCCTTGAGGTCGAAACGCACGGATCGGCCATCGTCGGTCTGCACGGTCATGGATTGTGCGCTGACCTGCTCGATGGTACCGAGCGTGCCGTTCTTCACGCCAAGCCCGCGCTCGTTCTGCAGGAACATGACGCGATCTCCGCTGGCGAAGGTTCTCGCGCCGCGCTCGACCGTCACACGCGCCTCATGCCCCAGATCGCCGGCGGCCCGCATCCGCGCGCGTGCCGCCTCGTTGAGCTCCCGAACTTCGTCATTGGTGTGGGTGAGAATGATCCGGCTGCGATCGGGCGAGGCCTGCCGGTCGCGGTCCCAGCGCTCGATCAGATCGCCGCGCGCTTGTTCGCGACTCTCGGCCTCATGCACCATGCCCTGGGTCCGGTAGGCTCCGAGCGCTTGGGCCACTTTGCCGGTCGCCAGATCGCGCGTGGCGTCGCGCTGCCAGTCCTGGTGCTGACGGCGCACCTCCCCGATTTCCGCCCCGCCGTGACGCTCATAGATCGAGCGGAACGCTGCGCCCGCCTCGATGGCCTGCAGTTGTTGCGGATCGCCGACCAGGACCACCTTTGCGCCAGCTCCAGCAGCATGCGACAGCACGCGCTCGAGCTGGCGCGTGCCGACCATGCCCGCCTCGTCGATGACGAGCACATCGCTCGATTTGAGCAGATCACGGCCTTGCTCCCATCTATGCTCCAGGCTGGAGATGGTGCGGGACACAATGCCCGATCCGCCTTCGAGGTTTTCCGCGGCAATGCCGGACAGCGCCACGCCCCGGACCTCGAAGCCTGCCGCTTCCCAGGCCTCGCGCGCCACCCCCAGCATCGCGCTCTTTCCCGTCCCGGCATGGCCGACCACGACGCTAAGACCGTCTGCCTTTGTGACTCGCGCCAGCGCCGCGGCCTGCTCGGACGACAGGACCAGGCCGCGCGCTTCCGCTCGCATCACAGCGCCTTGGCGAGCCGCGTTACGGACCTCATGGCTCTCCCGGTCCGCTAACAATTCAGCGGCACGGTGCAGGCGCTGTTCCGCCTCGATCATCGCACGCGTTGTGAATCGATCCTCGCCGCGGGAGTCTTTGCCCAGTTCGACCAGATCCGGCGCTCCCTGCATCGCGCCCATGACCGCATTGAACTGGTCGAGCCCGTCACTATGCCGATGCGCGAACTTTGCTAGGTCTCGGCGTGTGAAGGTCGATTGCTGCCGTGTGATGGCGTCCAGTCCAAGCGAGGGATCGGCGATGATCCGCGCGCCATTGTTGCGTGCGATCTCGCGGTGCATCTCGGCGCGGTCCGCCTCACCACCTTCGCCTGCGAAGCCCCGAACCTCGATGCGTTTCGCGGGTGCGCCGATCTGGCTCTGCGGCTCCAGCGCGATGCCCTGGGCTTCCAGACTGCGATGGTCGATCCGCGCGTCGATGTCGAGCTCGGCCAGCCGCTCGTTGGCAAGCTCGGCCCAGCGTTCACGCCAGCGCTCGACCAACTCGGTGCGGTTCCAGTCCCGCACCTTCTGGCCAAATCCGTTCTCGTCGACCGCGCGCATCGTCAGCATGACATGGGCATGGGGCTTCGGCATGCCGTCCTCGGCCCTGTCCCAGTGCACATTGAGGTCGGCGATCATGCCGAGACCCACGAACTCTCCCCGTACGAAGTCCCGGGCCAGCTCGATGCCGTGCGCCTCACTCATCTCGCGCGGAAGGGCGAATTCGACCTCGCGGGCAAGCTGCGCATCTTTCCGGACTTCGGACGCTTCGACAGCATTCCAAAGCCGCTCCCGATCGCTCCACGCCTGTGGCGCGTTCTCCGGCAGGATTACCTCGGAATGGACGACACCGCGTTTGGCGGAAAAATCCTGCTCCCGGCCGAGCCGCTCGTCGCGCAGCCGCGAGCCCGAGCGGTAGGCCGCCGCAGCCACCGCACTACTCCCGGCCTTCCGGCCAATGACTTTGACGTGAAGATGATAGATCGCCATCGCGATCCAATCACTGGCACAGCGAAGCGCACGTCGGAACGACGTATAAGCGCGCCCTCCCTCGAAAAAATCTCGGGAGGGACTACGCCGTCTCAGCGCGTCCTGACGACCTTACAGCATTGTGCTCGGCACTCGACTATCATTTCTCCATCGACAAGATGGAGGCGACCATGCGCAAACCCAGGGACTTTGATGCGGACTTGAAAGCGCTCGACGACAAGGTACGCGGGCTGAAAACTCGCAAAGTGCGCCAGCTCGGCGAACTGGTTATCGCGATCGGAGCCGACGCTCTCACCGTTGAAGAACTGGCCGGCGCGCTGACCGTGCTAGTCGAAACGAAAGAGGCCGGGAAGAGGGAGGCATGGGCCAAACGCGGGGCCGCGTTTTTTCAAGGCCGGGCGCGGCGAACTGCGCCAGCAACTGATCGCAACATGGCGGGCGCTGCAGCGCAACCGAGCGACGCGCAACCAGCATCAGGCCGCAAGGGCGCGGCATGACATGCGCTCGTGGCAGGTCGACCGCCGCAAGCGCACGCGGCATCTCATCGAACTCGGCGGCCCCGTCGTCAAGGCTCGCGTCGTGGAGCTGACCAGTGATGATCGCGCCACTATCTACGGCGCACTGCTCTGGATGGCCGACAAGCTCCAAAGCGATGAGGGCGAAAGGGCGCGGACGCTCTGGGCTGCGAAGGGGAAGCAAACGCTCGAAACAACTGAACCGCGCCGTAGCAAAGCCGATGCCGTTGGCGGTTGACCGCGATCTTTGGCCTATGCGCAATTGCCTTTCCGGGAGTCAAACAAGTCGGAGAGTGAAGCTGCCAAGGCTTGCTATCAGAATGGCCACCAATTTCATGTCGAGCGATCGAGCATTCTTGAAGTCAAAACATCGTTCGTGATCTCGAAGCGGTCGCTTGCGCCATTCAGTAGGAGAGACGATAAGTGCAAGAAATTCGGCTTCTAATGATCTTCTCTCGCCATCCGATATGATACGGCCCCATAAGTGCTCACTGCATAAGGAACAGCGTAAGTCAACATCAATTTGCTCCAGTTCAGTGATAGGTTGCTGATGATAGCGTCGCCCTGATTGATCAGGTTAAGGATCGTGCCGACGACAAGGGCTACGTAGAAGGACCTGGCCGGGATCCCATCCGAGAGGGCATACCGCGCGGCGATCTTGATTCGTGGCATTGCAATACTCCGACATCGGGTGGTCTGTTCTCGTCCAGGTCGCCGGGCACTGCGCGTTGACGATCCAACCGGACGGTCTTGAATATCGTGATCGCGATCGTATCTCGTGCTTGCTCGGGTTCACGCCGGATCGTCCGCAATCTCGTCAGGAATTGCGCAGGTGGTCGATCAGCGGCTGTGCCTCGGGAGCGAGCCAATCTGCAGCTCCCGGCATATAGCCGACGATCCGGCCTGAACGAGCAACGAGATAGGTGATGGGCATTCCGTAGACGAGGAAAGGTGCATTCCTCGGATTGTCGCGGTCCAGGCTGGCAACATAGCCGTTGGGATCCAGGTAAATCGGGAGCCCCTTCAGCTTCAGTCCGTCGACGAAGCGGCTGACGACTTCGCGGCCGCCACGATCGAGTGCGACGGTGACGACCTCGACGTCCCCCCTCTGGTGCAGACGATCGAGGACCGGCAATTCGGTGCGGCAGGCTGCGCACCAGCTCGCCCAGAAGTTCAGCAGAATCGGTTTGCCGCGGAGATCAGCGAGATTGATCGGTCTTCCCCGTAGGCCGAAGAGGCGGAGCGAGGGCAGCTCTTGTGCCGGGCTCAGGAGCGTGAACTGGAATCTGCCGGATTGGAAGGATGGCGGATCTGCCGATGCGGCAAGGGCCGAATTCCGCGTCAGGAGATATGGCAAGAGCGGTGTCATAGCGTGGAGCAACACACGGCGGCTTGTCCATGCGTAATGAGGAGGAGGGGCCGGGGATCGAGATCGGATCATGATCTTATCGCTGGTATGATCGAGCGTGTTTGCGGAGGGGGCAGTCGACTGTCGTCGCCAAGACTGGCCACAAGGTGGCGTTTTTAGCGCGTCCAAGCTAACCTTCGGATTGTATCGAAGCTCAGCAGCGTGCGGAGACGAGGAATGGTCAAGGCGATCTGGAATGGACAAGTGATCGCGGAATCCGATCAGACTGAAGTGGTCGAAGGAAATCATTATTTTCCTCCCGAGCATGTGAGGCGCGAATTCCTGGCGTCCAGCGATCGCCGGTCGACGTGCCCATGGAAGGGAACGGCGCAATACTATGACGTCGTCGTTGACGGTCAGTCCAACCCGGGAGCGGCGTGGTACTACGCCGATCCAAAGCCGGCGGCGCGGTCGATTGCGGGCCGTATCGCATTCTGGAAGGGTGTCCAAGTGAGGTGAAGCCCGCCGTCGCGTGCTGGGCGAACAACCGCGACGGCTTTAAATCCAACCGGCAAGCCTATTCCGGTCGGGCGATCAGCTGATGATGCGCGTCGATACCAATGCGGCCACGCTCCAATCCATGCGTCTGGCCCTCGCTGTTGTAGACCATGAGGACTGCGTTGGCGTGCGTCGGGAGCTCGGGAATGACGACTGAGACGCTGGCGGATCCGTCGGAGCCGGCGGTGAAGCTGTTGGTCTTGCCGGCGCCATCCATGGCCGTGAACGTAATCGGCGTCTTATCGAAGTGGTTCTCGAACAGGCTGTAGCTGCCGTTCGGTTTGAGGCCCTTGAACGTTGCGTCGAGGACGAGTTTTCCGTCCTTTTCAGTGATCGACACCGTGCCGGTGGGAGACAGCCAGGTCTGCAGGTCGAAGCCGAGGGGCTTGCCTTCGGCATTGAACAGCGGCGAGGTCTTGGCGTCCTGCTCGATGAATGGCGGACGAACGCCGGCGACGTGCTTGATGCCCTGCGGACCGGTGGCCTCCGGCGCAGCTGCATCCTTCACGAAGACCTGAGGATCGAGAGGCTTGGCCTGCTTGGTCTCGGCGGAAAAGAAGGCCGCGTGCGTGACGAAGCTCATCTTGAGGGGGAAGCGGCCAGGCTTTTGGCAGTCGGCGCCAGCGCCAGACCCGTCGCCAGGAGAGCCGCGACCAATGACGATTTCAGAAAAAGTCTCATGGAGATGCCTCGTTTGCAAGATGCCGGGACGAACTCTGCCGCACGCCAATGATCGGCCGCGAGTCGCAAAGTGTCCCTAATGGTCTACGTTTCGGCAGAGCCGAACGTTACGTACGCGCGTCAAAAGAATCGTCTGAGGTCCGCGACCGCGGCTTGCAGCGGACGCTTCAGATTGAACGAAGACACGAAGGTGCCCTCACGGTTCATCAGATAGACGGATGCCGTGTGGTCGACGGTATAGTCGCCCGCTGCGAGGGGAACTTTCCTGGCGTAGACCTTGTAGCCTTGAAGCAGGGACTTCAGTTCGTCAGGAGTCCCCGTCAATCCTCTGATGTGCGGATCGAAGCCGGTCAGATATTCAGCCATGACGGCCCGGGTGTCGCGCTCGGGATCCACCGAAACGAACCAGGTGTTGAGCCGATCCGCGTCCGGACCCAAGGCGCGGAGCATCTCGGAAATCTCGAACAGCGTCGTCGGACAGATGTCGGGGCAATGCGTGAATCCGAAGAACAGTATCGTTGGACGCCCTTTCAGCGCGGCCTCGGTTACGGAGATGCCTTGCTGATCCTCGAGATGGAAGGGCCCTCCGATGGCTGCCGCCGCGCGCATGCTGCCGAGAGCGCCGAGCATCAGCCAGAGTCCCACCAGCAGGCTGCCACCGAACATGGCTGCCAGGGCGAGCGGGTGAGTGAGCCGAGATCGGCGCGATAGTTTTTTCGCCATGGGTCGTTGAGCCTTACTCCGTTGGACGCCGGCCCGCTATTTCGCGCTGCAGCTCGCATCACCCAGCACGCAGAATTTCGCGCAATGGGGATGATTGAGGCTGACCTGGCCCGAGGCCTCGGCGAGGGAGGCGCCAAGCTCGAACTGCGGGTCGTAGGGCAGCAAGGTGCAGGCGACGACGGCCGGACGCGATGCGTCTCTTCGCTTCACGACCATGCGCGACGTCGCGCACATGACGTCGGCCGGAGATTTGCTAAGAACGCCCCAGCAGGCCTCTGTAATCTCGGGCACGTCAGCCGTTGCGTCCATCTCGGGAAAGATGACGAGCTCGCCGGGGTCTTGCGCATCGATGTCGTAGGCGGCGAGCTGGCGGGCATAGCCTGCCCGCACGATGGCGTCGGCTTCGCCCGAGTAACGTCTCCCAGCCACATGTGTCCTGAAGCCGTTGTCGAACAGCCAGCTCAAGCCGTCCAGGGCTGGTTGCCAGGTATTGGGACCGCGTTCGAGCTCGTGCAGGCTTTGCGTGTAGTGGTCCAGCGAGACTCTCAATGTCAGGCGTCTGCCGAACTTCGCCTTGAGGTCGAGGAGCGCGCGCTCGTACCGGCGCATCGGCTTCATGGCATTGGTCAGAACCAGGGCTTCGAAGCCCCTTGCCAGCACGTCGTCGAGCATCTCCGGCAATTCCGGATTCATGAACGGCTCGCCGCCGGTGAAGCCGACCAGCCGGGTCGGCAGGCGGTCGCGTTCGATCTCGTCGAGAAAACACCGCACCTCGCTTGCCGTGATGTAGGAGAGGCGGTCGTTGCGCGGCGTCGATTCGATGTAGCAGCTGCTGCACGACAGGTTGCAGAGTGTGCCGGTGTTGATCCACAACGTCTCCAGCGCAGTCAGGCTCACCGTTGCGCGCCGGTCGCCCTGGGCCGTGATGCAAGGATCCTTGAATTTGTCGGTCGGAGCCGTGGCCTGTTGAGCCGCCGCGGGCCACTCCTGGCAGGATCTGCTCTTGCTCCAGTGGAGCGTCCGCTGCGACAAGGAGCGTCCTTTAAGCTTGGCCTCGCTCGGAGGCAGGACGTCGCAATTCGGCCAGAGCCCTGACGATAGGGCGTTTGTGTAGCCTTCCGGAAGTCCCGCCCGGCGCATCGCGCTAGCGGCGGCTTCGTGATCGTACTCGAGGGCGTTGTGCTCGATCGCGATTGAGCGCGGCTCGGGACCCGGCTCGATGACGCTGTACCAGACTCGCGGGGTGCCATCATTGGCGGGCATGCCGACCACCCCAGGATTGTGCCAAAGCCCGTCGCCGATGCTCTGGGTAAACGGAAGCCCGCAATGGCCACCGATGATGCCGTCGGCACCCGCAAGGGTGACGTCCAAGGCCTTGATCCGCGTCGGCGTGGAGGCGAATACGAACCGGCTGATTTCGCCGAGACTGCCATGCACCGCGACCAACCGAAGACCGGCAATCTCGACCGGCAGGCTGCGCGGCAGCGTTGCCATCCAGGCGCGGTCGTCGGCGTCGAGCTCGGACCGGGCGAAGGTAAACCAGGCAGCTGACAGGCGGTCGCACTCGCTGCCCGGGGCAAAGCCGCAGCCGCAATCGTCGGCATCGGCCGCCAATTGCTCCTCGCAGTTTCCCATGACGATTTGGATGCCGGATCGGCGGATCAGGTCGACACAGGCCTTCGGATCGCCGCCATAGGCGACGACGTCTCCCGTGCAGACGATGCGGTGAGGTGGAATATGTCTCCGCCGAGCTTCCGCCAGCACGGCTTCGGTCGCCTGCAGGTTCGAGTACGGGCCGCCAAACAGCAGGAGTGGAGCATCCATTCGTCACTATCCCTCAGTTCCCACGCTGCAATTCGATGGAGCCGTCGAAAAGGTTACAGGTCGCCGGCCGCAGCCCTGAGGGACGGTGCTCCGGGCCGCGGCAAGAGCCGTCACCCTGCGGTCGTCCGAAAAATGTCGTGGTTGCTGTAACCCTTTGGAGCAAGCAAGCGAACCACACGCGAGAGGCAGTTCAATTCTCGTGAGGTTCTGATGACGGTCGATTGCGGCAAGCGCCAAAAAATTGCGATTCTCGGGCTGCTGGTCGCCCTGGTCATGTCGTTGCCGGCGACCGTGGGGCACGCCGCGGAGAAGCTGCGCTTTGCCGTCGGTCCTTTTCAGCCGACCCCGGGGGATACCAGGAAGGCCTATGACCCCTTCTTCAAATACCTGGCCGAGCAGCTTGGATCAGACTACGAGCTGGTCGTGACCAACGACTGGGCCGGCATCTCGACGGCCCTCGCGAACGGCCAAGCCGATATCGCATGGATGGGGCCGTGGGGGTACGTCCTCGCCAACAATGAGGGCGGCGCGCAGGCCGTCGCGACCGTCAAATACGACGGACAGCCGACCTATCACGCCATCATCGTCGCGCGGCCGCAGCTCGAGATCAAGACGTTTCCCGAAGATGCGAAGGGACTGTCGATATCCTTCGCCGACGTAGGATCCACCTCCGGCTGGCTGATCCCGTCCTACTGGTTCAAGTCGCAGCACATCGATCCAAGAACCTACTTCAAATATCGGGACGGCGCCTCGCATCCCGCCAATGAGATGGCCGTGTCCAGCGGGCAGGTCGATCTGGCGACGGACTACGACCGCAACCTCAACAGCATGATCGAGCGCGGATTGATCAAACGTGAGGACGTCAAGATCGTCTGGACGTCGGAGCCGCTTCCCAACGATCCCATGGTGGTGCGCAAGGACCTCGATCAATCCATTGTTGCCAAGCTCAAGACCGTGCTCGGATCCATATCTGAGCAGCAGGCGAAGACGATCATGCCACCGCACTATACTGGCTGGGTGCCCGCGACGGCTGCCACCTATCAGTTGATCCGGGACGCAGGCGTTGCCGTCGGCAAGCTGAAAGTGACGAACTGACGTGTCGGACCGGGTCGACGACCGTTCGGCTGCCGCAGGCGAGCTGTATTCGGGCGGCCGAACGTGGTTGCGGCCAAGATTGCGGCCAGGCCTGGTCCTGCTCTTGCTGGTCGCCGGTGGATGGTTCTGCTTCCACTTCGCGGAAGTGGATCTGCAGCGGCTGGTGCGGGGATTGCCGCGTCTGGCCTCCTGGGCGGCTCGATCCTGGCCGCCTGACTTCTCCGACCTGCAGACTCTGTTGACCCGGGCGGCCGAGACGCTGGCCATGGCGACGCTTGGGACCTCGCTCGGCGCCCTGATCGCGCTTCCGCTCTGCGTCCTCGCAGCCCGCAACACCTCGCATGATCTCACCTATCTCGCGGCCCGGACCGTTCTCAACGGTCTGCGCGGCATCGACAGCTTCGTCTTTGCGCTGCTCTTCGTCGCAGCCGTGGGCCTTGGCCCCTTCGCAGGGGTCCTGGGCATCGGCATCCATTCGGCTGGATCGATCGCCAAACTCTGGTCGGAGACGATCGAGGATGCCGCTCCGGGGCCGGTCGAGGCCGCATCTCTCACCGGCGCGTCAAAGGCGAAGATCATTGTCTTTGCGCTGCTGCCGGATGTTCTGCCGGCCATGATCTCTGGTCTGCTGTATATCTGGGAGTTCAACGTCAGGTCCTCGACCGTGCTCGGCATCGTGGGTGCCGGGGGCATCGGACAGGAGCTGAAGAACAACATCGACCTCCTGGACTTTCCCCGGGTGTTCGCCATCATTCTCGTGATCCTGGCGATGGTGACCGCCATCGATCGCGCCGGTGCCGTGATCCGGAGACGACTGTCGTGACGGCCGGCATTCGCGTGCAGGACCTCGCCAAAGCCTACGATGCGCGGCCCGTGTTCCGGGGCCTGTCGCTCGACGTCGCCCCGGGAGAGTTCGTCGCCCTTCTGGGTCCCAGCGGCGCCGGCAAGACCACCTTGCTGCGTTGCATGACACGCTCGCTGGATGCGGATCGCGGTCAGATCTGGCTGGCAGGACATGCCATGCATGAGCTCCGCAACGGGGCGCTGGCATCGGCGCGGCGCGATATCGGCTTTGTCTTCCAGCAATTCAATCTTGTGCAACGCCGGTCGGCGCTCGAGAACGCCCTGGCAGGACGGCTCGCCTCCGTACCGCTCTGGAGAATTTTGTCCGGCCGCTACGAACGCGGTGACTTGCGCGCAGCAGAGCACGCGCTTGCGCGCGTGGGTCTTCGCGATCGCTCGCAGACGCGCGCCGACTGCCTCTCCGGTGGTCAACAGCAACGCGTCGCCATCGCCCGAGCCCTGGTTCAGGGGAGCAAGGTTCTGCTCGCTGACGAGCCCGTTGCGAGCCTCGACCCGCGCTCCGCAAGGGATGTTCTCGGCATCATGCGGTCGATCGCCCATGACGATGGACTGGCCGTGCTCTGCAGTTTGCACCAGCATGACCTCGCAGCCGAATATGCGGATCGGGTGGTCGCCATCGGCGATCTGCTGCGGCCGGTTGGGCGACCGTCATGATCAGCGTTGTGATACCGACGCTGAATGCCGCGAACGGGCTCGCAGCGACCCTCGCGCGGATCGCACCATCCAGTCATCGGCTGGTGCAGGAGGTGATCGTCTCCGATGGCGGGTCGCGCGATGCGACCATTGACCTCGCGACGAGCGCCGGATGTCGCGTGGTGACGGGTCCAGCGGGACGCGGCCACCAACTGCTGCGGGGCGCAGCACAGGCGAGGGCAGAGTGGCTGCTGTTCCTGCATGCGGACACGCGACTGTCGGACGGGTGGGCTGCGACAGCGCGAGCCTTCATCGACCGGACATCGGGGCAGAGGCGGGCAGCTGCGTTCCGGTTTGAGCTCGATGATCCATCCGGGTTCGCGCGCCTGCTGGAAAGGATCGTGGCCGTTCGGGTCCGAATGTTCGGCCTGCCCTACGGTGATCAAGGGCTTCTGCTGTCGCGCGCGTTCTACGACGACATCGGTGGTTACCGTGAGCTGCCGCTGATGGAGGACGTCGACATCGTCCGTCGTATCGGCCCGTCAAGCATCGAGACGCTCCCGATCGCTGCGGTGACGAGCGCGGATCGCTATCGCCGAAACGGCTATGCGCACCGTGTCCTGCGCAATGGCTGCTGCCTTGGTCTCTACATGGCCGGCGTGCCGCCCCGAATGATCGCGAGGCTGTATGGCTGATCGCTGGTCCAACCCGACGGTCTACGTGATGGTCAAGGCGCCGGTGGCCGGCGGCGTCAAGACTCGTCTTGCCGCCCGCATCGGTAGCATCGAGGCTGCACGGTTCTATCGGACCGTCACGGCCTCGGTGTTGCGCCGCGTTGCGTCCGACGGCAGGTGGACCACCGTTCTTGCGGTCAGTCCGGATTGCGCCGTGAACGCGAGCTTCTGGCCAGCAAGCCTACCGCGCGTTGGCCAGGGGGGCGGCGACCTCGGCGCTCGCATGCAGCGGTTGCTGGATCTTGGACCCGGTCCGAACATTCTGATCGGATCCGACATTCCGGAGATCCAGACCCGTCATCTGGCGACGGCCTTTGCGATCCTGAAGCATAAGAAGGTGGTGTTCGGACCCGCTGAGGATGGCGGGTTCTGGCTGGTCGGAAGCCGCGGCGGGTTCGGGGCGCCACGTCTGTTCAGGAAGGTGCGATGGTCGACGGAGCACGCGCTCGCCGACAGCCTGGCGGGTCTCGGCAGCCAGGCGGGCCTCGCGCCGATGCTGGCGGATGTTGATGGCGAGCCGGATTGGCAGCGCTGGCGCCGGCGACGTGGCCGTGACCGGTCGGGGATGTGTTTCTGATGCGCCGGCGGACGGCCTACCTGCTTGTTGCCGCCTTCGCTGCGCTCGCAATAGCTCTGCACGTCGGAGGTTTCACGGATGCATTGACAACGGACCACCTGCTGAGCAGGCGGGAGACTTTGAAAGCCGTCGCAAGCGCGCACCCGGTGCTGGCACCACTGGTCTTCGGGCTGGTGTATATCGCCGTGGCCGCGTTCGCGCTGCCGGTCGCGGCCATGCTCAGCATGCTCGGTGGCTTCCTGTTCGGCACCTGGGGCGGCGCCGCCCTCGTCCTGATATCGGCGACGATCGGAGCCACCATCGTCTTCCTGCTGGCGCGTAGCGCCTTCGGAGAGACCCTGCGCCGCAAGGCGGGTCCGCTCCATGCGAGGATCGCGGCGAACATGGACGATAACGCATTTGGCTATCTGATGTTCATGCGCCTAGTCCCACTCTTTCCATTCTTCCTGGTCAATCTCGTTGCGGCGCTGTTTGACGTGAGGTTGCGGCAGTTCGTCGTGGCGACATTGATCGGCATGGCTCCTGCGACCGTCGTGTACGCCAATATCGGCCGACAGATTGGCGAGATCAGCAATCCCAAGGATCTGGTTTCGTCGGGTGTGATCGCGGCCCTGACCGCATTGGGTCTTCTGGTGCTGACGCCATCGATCTACCGGCAATGGATAGCAGCCCGGTCCAAGCCTCGGCCGGACAGGGAGGATTGAATGGCGGGACACAGCACTTGCGATGTCTGTGTGATCGGCGCCGGTGCGGCCGGATTGTCGGTCGCCGCGGGGACGGCACGGCTTGGGCTGCGCACGGTGCTGATCGAACGCGCCAGGATGGGCGGGGAATGTCTGAACACGGGTTGTGTGCCCTCGAAGGCGCTCCTCTCGGCTGCCAAGGCCGCGCACCAGCGTGAGACGCTCCGATCTCCAGGGCGTTCGGAGCTCACGAGTAGCCCAATCGACTTCGCTGGCGTGAAGGACGGTGTTCAGGCCGTGATCGATGCGATCGCACCGCATGATTCCGCCGAGCGCTTCGAGGCCCTGGGCGTCACCGTCATCGCGGATACGGCGCAGTTTGTGGACGCGCGCACCGTCAGGGCCGGACAGCGGCACATCACTGCAAGATGGTTCGTGATTGCCACGGGGTCAAAGGCCTTCATTCCAGCTATTCCGGGGCTCGATGCAGGCAAGGTTCTCACCAACGACTCGATCTTTCAGTTGCGCGAACGGCCGGATCATCTCGTGATCATCGGCGCCGGCCCGATCGGCATCGAGATGGCCGTCGCGCATCGGCGGCTTGGCTGTCAGGTCACGGTCATCGATCGCGCCAGCATGCTCGTCAACGACGAGCCGGAGCTGGTTGCGATGCTGCGCGATCGAATGCAGCAGGACGGCATCACCCTGGTCGAGGGAGCCGATCTGATTGCGGTGGATCACCGCAAGGACGGCGTTGCCGTCAGCCTTGATCTCGGCGGAGCTCGACAGACGATCACGGGCTCGCAAGTATTTGTTGCTGCGGGACGCGCACCGGTGGTCGATGGCCTCGGGCTCGAAGCTGCCGGCGTGTCATATGATCGAAAGGGCATCGCCGTCGATCGCCGGCTGAGAACCAGCCAACGCCATATCTTTGCGCTCGGCGACGTCATCGATGGACCGCGTTTCACCCACGTTGCCGGCCATCAGGCAGGCGTCGTGGTTCGCAACCTGGCTTTCCGCCTCCCGGCCAAGGTGAACTATGATGCCTTGCCGTGGGTCACGTTCAGCGATCCGGAGCTTTCTCATGTCGGGTTGACCCAAGCGCGAGCAAGAAAGGAAATGGATGGTGACGTCGCGGTCCAGTTCGTGCGTCTCGAGAAGAATGACCGGGCGGTGGCAGAGCATCGGACGGATGGTGCCATCAAGGTGGTCACAGGACGTGGTGGCCGCATCCTCGGCGCCTCGATCCTGGCGCCGGCGGCCGGCGAGATGATCAGCCTGTGGTGTCTGGCTGTCCAGCGGCGGATGACGATGAAGGCCATCAGCGATCTGATGCTGCCTTATCCGACGATGGGAGAGATCGCGAAGGCTGCGGCCGGCCAGCATTTCGAGCCGATCATATTCGGAGCGAGGGTCCGGAAATTCGTGAGAGCGCTGCGATGGCTGCCGATCTAGCGCCGCTCGCATTGTCGGTCCGAGACGTCGTCCTGGTGGGCGCTGGTCATGCCCATGTCGAGGTGTTGCGAAGCTTCGCCCGCGAGCGGCCTGCCAATGTCCAGCTCACGCTGATCACTCGCGCGGATAAGACTCCCTATTCCGGCATGCTGCCGGGGCTGATCGCCGGTCACTACCAGCCAGACGACATGCAGATCGATATTGGCCCGCTTGCACGGCAATCGGGAGCACGTGTCATCTTGACCGACGCGGTCGGGCTCGATGCGTCGGTCGGACAGGTTCTGTGTCGCAACGGACTGAGAATTCGCTACGACGTGGTCTCGCTCGACATTGGTTCGACGCCAAATACACAGGGCGTTCCTGGCGCCGGCGCGCATGCCATTCCGGTCAAGCCGATCGATGCATTTCTCGCGCGATTCGATGATGCATGCGGGCGCATCAGCGAACGCCGTAGCGGATCCGGCATCGTTGTTGTCGGCGGTGGCGCCGCGGGAGTCGAACTGATGCTCGCGATCCATCATCGCTTTCAGACGATGTTTTCGCGAGACCGGTTCGAGACGCTGAATTTCTCGATCATCACCGGATCGGCCAAAATTCTGCCGGCCTTTCCGCGGCGATTCCGGGCTCGGCTCAGAGCCATCCTGGCGGGCCGCGGAATCGGTATCGTCGAGGGGGCTCGCGTGACCAGCGTCTCGTCGAACGGTATCGGAGTCGAGGGCTCCCCGGCGATTCCCGCGGACGAGGTCTTCTGGACGACGGAAGCCACCGCGCCGGGCTGGCTGAGAGAGACCGGCTTGGCACTCGATGGGCGTGGATTCATCGAGGTGGAGGCGACGTTGAGGGCGCGCGATCAGCAGGCGGTCTTTGCCGTCGGGGATGTCGCCGCGTTCATGCCGCGCGCCTTGCCCAAGTCGGGTGTCTTTGCGGTCCGACAGGGGCCCATGCTGGATCGCAACTTGCGTCGACTGCTGGCCGGCGAGTCCCTGATCGATTTCCGGCCGCAATCCGAAGCCCTGTATCTGCTTGCGACGGGAGCGCGTCACGCGGTCGGAACGAGAAACGGTCTCGTGTTCGAAGGCAATTGGGTTTGGCGGTTCAAGAATTGGCTGGATACGAGGTTCATGAGCAAATACAAGCTTGCGGCGGGCCCCAGCGCGTCGGCATGCGTGAACGCTCCGAGCGATGCGGGATAGATCGGACACTGGATTGATTTGATGTCTGGCGCGGACCGGGGCAGATCGGATCTGGGGCACCTGATGCAGCTCGCCCAGGCCGGCGACGACATCGCCTATTTCCGCCTGCTGAAGGACATCACTCCGATCATTCGCGCAGCCGTACGGCGAAGATTACCAAGGTCTCAGCCTGCCGACCTTGAGGACGTCGTGCAGGATGTGCTGGTGTCAGTGCATGCCGTTCGAGCCACCTACGATCCGGCGCGTCCGTTCCTGCCGTGGCTGCTGACGATCACCCATAACCGGGCCATCGATCGCTTCCGGAAGATGAGTCGTATCGGGGTGAATGAAACGAATGTCGGCGAGATGCTTGAAACCTTTCCGCAGCAGCCGACGAACCTGTCTGCGGAAGGTTATGGCGATGAAGAATTCCTGCAGCGGGAAATAGCTGCTCTGCCGGCCTCCCAGAGACGCGCCATCGAGCTGCTGAAGATCAAGGAGCTTTCCTTGAAAGAAGCCGCAGCCGAAAGCGGGATTACGATCGCGAACCTGAAGGTACTGGTGCATCGCGCGATGAAGACCCTACGCAGCAGGATTGCCAACGACCATGACGACTGAGCTTCATGTCACGATAGGCCGTCTGGTATGGGACCTCGGTCCTGTGACCCGATTGTCCTCGCCATCGCGGCGGACGGCGCTCTGGTTGATCGGCGCGCTGCCTTCGGTGGCGGCCATGGTCCATTTCTTCTCCATCCGCCCCGATCTATCGGTCAAGGCCCTGGAGATTGGCTTTGTCCTCGAACTCGGTGCGGCCTTCGTCACCGCCATCGTGGCAGCATGGTCGGCCTTTGCCATGACGGTGCCAGGTTATGATCGACGCTACCTGATCTGGCCAATCGGTCTGGCATCTGCTTGGATGGCGAGCCTGCTTGGGCCGTGCATCCGAGATGTGATGGCGCATGGCTGGACGGGAATTCGCTTCGAGGCGGACTGGGTCTGCCTGCCCATGATTGCGGTCTTGGGGGCTTGGCCCGCGGTCCTTCTGGCGGTGATGCTGCAGCGCGGCGCGCCCTTGGCGCCGGTTCGGACGATCGCGATGGGAGCATTTGCCTCGGCTGCCCTGGGGGATGTGGGGCTCCAATTGTTTCATGCCCAGGACGAGAGCCTCGCCGTCTTCGTATGGCAGCTGGGCAGCGCGTTGCTATTGTCCTGGCTGGCCGCCCGGGCCGGTCACCTGATCCTGAAATGGCCGACAGAGCGGCTCCGGAAGCGGCTCTTGTTCGACCAGCCTCCCTTGTGAGCTCGTTGGCGTGAGCTGGGCTGGCGCCGGGCGGACGATTTTCCCGCTGATCGTGTAACCTCGGCGCGGTATGGAGCGAATGGGCTTGAGAGCGCCGTACCACCGGGGACGGCTTCAACTCTGAAGGACACCGCCGATGATCGATCGACGTTTGATGATAGTGGGTCTCGTATCCGCCATGGCTCTGGTAGCGGGCCCTGTGCGAGCCTTCGATGCGAAGGCGTTTGATGCAAAGGCATTCGAGGCTGCGCAGAAGGAGGGCAAGCCGATCCTGGTCGAGGTCACGGCCCCCTGGTGTCCGACCTGCAAGGCGCAGGCGCCGATCCTGTCCAATCTGGCAAAGGACCCGAAGTTCAAGAACGTCGTCGCGTTCCAGATCGACTTCGATTCGCAGAAGGATCTGCTGCGCAAGTTCGATGTCCGGATGCAGAGCACGCTCATTTCGTTCAAGGGCGCGAGCGAGGTCGGACGGTCCACGGGTGATACCAACCCGGCATCGATCGAAGCCCTCGTGGCGAAGTCGATCTAGACCGCGGCCGTCCCATGCTGGCGATCCTCGGCTTCGCCTTTCTGGCGGGCGTGTTCTCCTCGCTGTCGCCCTGCGTGCTACCGCTTCTCCCGCTGGTGCTCGGGGCGGCCGTCTCTGAACATCGCCTCGGTCCCGCTGCGCTATCGGCCGGGCTTGCATTGTCGTTCGCACTGGTCGGTTTGTTCGTCGCAACGATCGGCTTTGGACTGGGCCTCGACAGTGGCGTCTTCCGCAACGTCGCCGCGGTCATCATGCTGGCCATTGGTCTGGTGATGATCGTCCCGCGCCTGCAGGCAGGGTTTGCGGTCGCCGCCGGACCGGTCGGCAACTGGGCCGAGCAGCGTTTCGGCGGGTTCTCACGAAGCGGCATTTCGGGGCAGTTTGCGGTCGGCCTTCTGCTTGGCGTGGTCTGGGCTCCTTGCGTCGGTCCGACGCTTGGAGCCGCCTCGCTGATGGCTGCACGCGGAGAAAACCTGTCCCAGGTCGCGCTCACGATGATCCTGTTCGGGATCGGCGCATCGCTTCCCCTTCTGGCTTTGGGCATGCTGTCGCGCGAAACCATGATCCGGCTGCGCGGCCGTCTGCACGCTGCCGGTCATGGCGCAAAGATCGGCATGGGCGTTGTTCTGCTCGCGATCGGTGTTCTGATTCTATCCGGATCGGACAAGCGGCTCGAAGCAGCTCTCGTTGCAGCGTCTCCCGCGTGGCTTACAGAACTCAGTACGCGGTTCTGAGTCCGGCGATTCTCCGGCTGTCGACTTCGTGAACGACGAATATCCATTCGCTGTAACCCGGCGGCTGCCGCGCACGAAACGGTCTGCGTGCGCAACGTTGCGCTCGCGACAGCGGAGAGACACCATGCATTCTCGCTCCACCTATCTGATCCTGGCCGGATCGCTTGCATCCGCCTTGGCCATGTCCACCGTTCCCGGACGGGCCGCCGACGAAGGCAAGGAGAAGTGTTTCGGCGTGGCCTTGAAGGGGCAGAACGACTGTGCCGCTGGTGCCGGCACAACCTGCGCCGGAACGTCGAAGATCGACTATCAAGGCAACTCCTGGAAGCTCGTGCCCAAGGGCACCTGCCTGTCAATGAAGCTGCCGGGCAACCGCAAGGGTGCGCTCGAGGCCCAGAGCCGCGATGTCCCGAAGGGCTGACATTCACCCTCGCTGGCTTAGCGCGACAGCTACCGGAGAGCAGACATGATCGGCCACGCGTTGCCGTGCAATTGTCCTGACGCCATCCCCGCGCGCGCAGGGGTCGGATTGAAGCCGTCTCACTACCAGGAGATTCTCGGGACCCGACCGTCGGTCGGGTTTTTCGAGGTTCACGCCGAGAACTACATGGGAGCGGGCGGGCCTCCGCACCGCTTCCTCGAGGCGATCAGGTCGCACTATCCGCTATCCCTGCACGGCGTCGGACTTTCCATCGGTGGCAGGGATCCGCTCGACGAGGATCACCTGCTGCGTCTGAGGAAATTGATCGATCGATACCAGCCTGGCCTATTCTCCGAGCACCTGGCCTGGTCGAGCCACGAAACTGGCTATTTCAACGACCTGCTGCCCTTGCCCTACACGCCGCAAACGCTCGCGCGAGTGTGCGAGCACATCGATCGGACGCAATCCGCGTTGCGGTGCCGGATGCTGCTCGAAAATCCGGCCACCTACGTCACCTTCGCGGCGAGCACAATCCCGGAGGTCGATTTCCTCGCCGAGGTTGCGAGACGGACCGGGTGCGGGCTCCTGCTCGACGTCAACAATGTCGTGGTGTCGGCGACCAATCATGGCTTCGACGCGGTCGCATATCTGAATGCGTTTCCTCTGTCGGTGGTGAACGAGATCCACCTCGCAGGTCATGCGGAGGCCCGGGACGATCTCGGCCAGCCCATGCTGATCGATGCGCACGGAACGCCCGTCTGCGCAACGGTCTGGCAGCTCTATGCCGCTGTTCTCGGTCGGACCGGCCGGCAGCCGACCCTGATCGAGTGGGATAACGACGTGCCGGCGTGGCACGTGCTGATGCGCGAGGCCGAATCCGCCGAGCATCTGCTCTGCAATGTCGCGGCCGTTGGAGAGCCTTTGCGGAGACACGAAGATGCCGCCTGACATGCTGCACACGCAGGCGCTGTTCGCCCGAGGGCTACTTGCAAAGTCGCTCTCAAAGGACATGCTCGGCGGCCTGCTGTCGAGGCCGGACCGGATCGCGGTCCACCGCAACAACAACATGATGAGTCTGATCGGCGTTCTCGAGGCGCATTTTCCCGTAACGCGCCGCATCGTCGGCGATGAATTCTTCCAATGGCTTGCCCGGGAGTTCATCGGGCAGCATAGGCCGTCATCGCCAGTGTTGATGACATATGGAGCGGAACTGCCGGCGTTCATCGCGCGCTTCGCACCGGCTGAGGAGCTGCCCTATCTGGCCGATGTCGCGCAACTCGAGTTCGCGTGGATCTCAGCCTATCATTCTGCGGAGCACGACGCGACCGAGCTGGCTGTCCTCAACGGCATGACCCTCGAATCTCTGATGGCGGCGCAATTGGTCCTGCATCCGTCGCTTAGGCTGCTCGGCTCCTCCTATCCGGTGGCGAGCATCTGGCAAGCGCATCAGCCCGGCCATGCTCCGGACGAGATCGCCGCATGGGCCCCCGAGCAGATCATGATCCTGCGTCCAGCGGGAGATGTCGTCGTCAGCCGGATCGAGCCAGACGCCATGGCGTTCCTGTCCGCATTGCAGGACGGTCGGTCGGTCGCCACGGCCGGATCACAGGCGCTCGTGGCCAGCCCGACGTTTGATCTGGGACCTACGCTGATGCAGCTGCTGGCGTCCGGAGCGATCGTCAAGATCATCGAACCTAGCGAAGACCTCATCACACGATGCGAGGCTGGGGCATGACTCTGTCTGTGACACCGATCGAATTGCGCAGGGCGTTGCCCACGCGGCTGATTGACGGCGGGCGTCGTCTGTTGGCGCGGTTTCCCGTGTCTTTGACCCAGCTTGCTCTGAGAGTGGCTCTCGCCGCTCCGTTCTGGCGGTCGGGTCTGACCAAATGGGATGGCTTCCTGCACCTGTCCGACTCGGCGGTCTATCTGTTCTCCGAGGAATTTCGCCTGCACCTGTTCGGAGCGGAGCTTGCCATGCCGGCGCCGCACCTGATGGCCTTCCTGTCGGCCTGCGGTGAGATCGCGTTTCCGGTCTTGCTGGTCATGGGACTGGGAACGCGCTTTGCGGCGCTGGGGCTGTTGCTGATGACGGCGATCATCCAGCTGACCATTCCGGATGGCTGGGCCAATTTCCATCTGCCATGGGCCGCGATGGCGCTGGCCATCCTGACCCACGGGCCAGGACGATTGTCGCTGGACGAACTCGTCGCGCGCAGGTTCGGATCTTAGGCCGGGATCGCCTACGGCTTGGTGGAGGCGGAAGCAGTGATGCGCTTCATGGCCGCGCTCATCTGGGATAGCACCGGAAGATCGGCCTCGATGCCGTGCCGACGCGCGATCTCGGCAGGATCGGTGTAGGTCAGACTGACTGTTCCAGCTTCCTCCCAAACCAGGATCTTTAACGGCAGGTCGATTCCCGATGTGCGTTTGGCCTGCATGAGAACGGTGCCGGCCTTGGGATTTCCAAAGATGTAGACGACCGTTGGGGCAAGCTCGAGACCGGCTGCCTTGGCACCGGCAGAATGATCGATGCGGGCCGCGACCTTCAGCCCGGCGGCGTCCAGTGCATCGGTGAGCCGCTTTTCCGTCTCGGCCATCGTGTTGGCGCTCGGGACGGTGACGAGGCCCGCCTGGGCTGCTGTCGATTGCGCGTGCGCGAGCGGAGCCCCGCAGCCAACGGCAAGGCTCGCACTGACGATCGTTGCCCGAAGATGTCGTTTCATCGGATAAGTCCTGCACTCTGGTGGAGTCGACCGGCTTTGAATGCGTGACAACGGCCGGCCCTCGCCATATCGCGCGCGGCCGCCTGTTTCCGGTTCGTTGCGGCTCGAAAATGGTTACATCCCGACCAGATGTTCGGTTGATCGGGCGTGCACTCGATTGCAATGGCGACACCCTCGTCAGGGAACGATCTTGGCGGTGATGCCCTTCCGGATCGATGCCAGGGGCGCATCGTCGTTGATCGCGATGACGTCTTTGCTATCCTGCTTCAGTCCCAGATCGCGCCAGAGCGTCGCGAGATCAGGAGTGACCGGCGCGTTGCTCCACTCCCGATACATGCGCGTGAGCACGTCGAGTCCAACGGCCTTGTTGGCGACCGTGAGGATTCGTTCGACCGGCCAGTCGACCTCGTGATTGCCTCCGGCCGCCAACACGCCGCGCATCCCATGCTGCAATCCCAACCGGTTGGCCGTGGCCTGTCGGATCGCCACATCCGCAAACAGACAGAACATTGCGCCACCCCAGTAGCGACGGCCCCAGGTCGGCGTGTTGTCGAGCCCGCGGTCGCCCGGCTGCGGCAGGCCCTTCGGCATGTCGCGCATCATCGCCGCCCAGATCTCGGCTTCGGAGAGATCGCCGCTCTGCACCCGCGCGATCGGCTCGATATAGACCGCGAGCCCTTCCGACAACCAGGCTTGGCGGTTACCCAGGTCGGGCAGAGCAAGGTGCACCATTTCGTGCACCATCACCCAGTCGCGTTTCAGACCCGGGCGATCAGTGTCGCGGCCGATGCGTAGCCGTATCGCAGCTCCCCGGTAGCCCCAGGTGGTGCCCCCGCGGACGCCGGCTGCCTCCACCGGCACCAGCAGCAGCCGCAGCGTGGCGACGGGGAAGCGCCCGTAATAGGTTGTAACGGCCCTTGCCGACGCCTCGATCCACGACACGATGTCGGCCGTCGGCAGTTTCAATTCACCAGGCGCGAAACCGAGTCGGATCGTCGCATTCCCAAGCCTGATGTTCGTCGTGGTGAGCCGGTCGAAGGCATCATAGGGCATCCGTTCACCGTCGAAGCTCTCCGACTGCGTCCGCCCTTTGCGGGGAAGGAGCACGGCGGGCACCACGGCCCAAGCCAGCAGCGGTACGCCTAGATCTCGGCGGCGAAGCATGTACCGTCCTTTCGCCGGGGCGGCCGTACCGTTCAGCTCAGGCCAGCCAGCAAGTCTGTGGTGACCCATTGCTGCAGATATCCTGCGGCTCGTCCCGCCGCACCATCGGGATCATCGTGCACTGCCAGCATCGAGCAGAGGACGCCGAACGGGAGCCCGCGCGCCGCCTCGTCCCACATCATGGCTTCCTCGTCCGTCAATTCGCGAAAGCGAGGCGTCACGTCCTGCCGCCAGATCAGAAGCCGACAGGCGGAACCGAGCCTGACGGCGTCGGGCGGCGCTTCATCCGACTTGAGCGCGAGCCAGATGTCCGCGGCGTTCGTCGAAAGATCGAGGCGCCGCGCGCTCGGATGCGGCACGAAGCGCAGGTCTGTCCAGCGTTCGGCGGCAATGCCGGCGAAGTCAGCAGCTGCGAGAACGGGGGCGTCCGGTGCATCGAAGCAATCGTTCAAGTCCCTTTCCAAGGCCGCCAGGTCGGCGATCTCAGGATATTCGGCGAAAGGAGGGGCGGTCCGGAGAAGATCGGGAAGCTCGCGCGAGAACCAGCGCAGGTTCGGCTGCTGCGAGGGGTGCTCGGCGATATAGAGCTTGCTCATCTGATCGAACATCTCGTCGCCGAGATAGGCGTGGAGATATTCGTGGTCCTTGCGCAGCACCTCGGTGAGCCGGGACGCGTAGCCGTTCTTGTAGACGCCGAAGAGCACATCCCTTTGCTCGCGTGGTCCATCCATGACATGCTCGAGCACCGCCGAGTCCTGGCCCAGGATGCTTCGCTGAAACTCGGCCTGCAATCGCTCGAGCTCGCTCATGATGCGCGGTCCCGGTCGTCGGCCGAGAGGATCTCCGCCGCAATCTCGCGTGTCCGCTGCACCTCGGCGAGCAGTTCATCGAGCGGCGGAATGTTGTCGTCGCGCTCGACCATGGTCGAGACCGCCCCGAAGCGCTTCAGCGCAGCGCGATAGAGGTCAAAGACGTCATCGCAGACGGGATGGTCATGGGTATCGATGATATGCGTTCCCATGTGACTGTGTCCGGCCATGTGGAACTGGACCACCCGATCGGTGGGAATGCCTTCGAGAAACTCATGGGGTTCGAAGCCATGGTTGAAGGCGCTGACATAGACGTTGTTGACGTCGAGCAGCAGGAAGCAGCCTGAGCGCCGCGTGAGCTCGGTCAGGAATTCCCATTCGGTCATGTCCTGATGCCTGAACTGGACATAGGTCGAGGCGTTCTCCAGCACCAGCGCCCGTCCGAGATAGTCCTGGACCAGTTGCACCCGGTTGACGACATGATCGAGCGCCTCATGGGTGTAGGGGATCGGCAGCAGGTCGTGCAGGTTTTGCCCGTGAACACCGGTCCAGCACAGGTGATCCGAAACCCAGCGCGGCTCGACCCTCTGGGCGAGATCCTTCAGCATCTGGAGATAGTCGAAGTCGGGCGGAGAGGTGGAGGCGATCGAGAGCGACACGCCATGCATGACGACGGGGAAGCGCTCCCTGATGCGGTCGAGGATACGCAGCGGCTGACCGCCCGGGATCATGTAGTTCTCGCTGATGATCTCGAACCAGTCGACCGGCGGATCGCCATCGAGGATGTCAGCGTAATGCTGGGCGCGAAGGCCGAGGCCGAAGCCGAGAAAGTCTGGCTTCTGCCCATGCCGCGTAGTCCGCGGATCGCGGCCCAGGGCCGGATCAATCCGTTGAGGTGAGATGGTCATCTGATCTGTTCTCGCGGATCGGCTTCCATTGGTGTGCGATCGGCGCACGCGAATGCGGGAGAAACCTAGCGTCCAGGCTTCTCCCGGTTCGTCGGCGAACGCTAGGCCGCCTGGAATTTGCCCTTGGCGACCTTGCACTGGGCCTTCGTCATCGCCGCAAAGCCCTGGCCCTTGCAGGAGTTCAGGCCCTTGCACTCGTGGTTGCCGCCCTTGCAGGCGCTCTGGCCTTTGCAGGCATTGGCACCGATGCACTTGCCCATCGCATCCGCCGCATGCGCGGTCGTTGGCGCCGCCGACATCGTGGCGCCAGCGAGGAACAGGGTGGCAGCAGCGGCTGCCAGGGTGGCTCCCGACTTGGAATTCAATTTCATGGTCGTCTCTCCTGAGGGTGTGCTTTGACGCTGAACCGGTTGCGCCCGTCGACGTCCATCTCCCCACGGATCGGAGGATTGGTCGGCGCGGACCGTGATTGGTCGCCAGCGGTTCGGCTCGGGCCGGATCGCTGAGCGGATCACTGAGGGCTGTTTCGAACCAACGCGCCGTTAGGTTACAAAGCGTGAGGCGGCATTCGCAAAAAGGCGTTGCCGCAAGGCCGTTCCAACGGTATCCGCGCCGGCCGGATGTCAGGTTGCGCAGCTGTAACCTTTTGGCGCTCAACGACGAACTGGTCTGGCGGCAGGCAGAGCTGTTCGCGAATGAGGGCCTCCTGTATAGTTTCGGGTCTGAGACACGCTTCGGTGAGTGAATGGAAACCGATCATCTGGTGCATCAGCTGGCACGTGGTGCAGGGCGAGCGACGCGGCTGCGGCCACCACTCGTTCGGACTCTGACGTGGTTGTTCATTGCTTTGCCCTATGTGGTCATGGTCGTGCTCGTGATGCGCCTGCGTCCCGATCTGTCGGGCAAACTCTCGGACGTCAGCTACATCATCGAGCAATTGGCCGCCTTGACGACAGCCGTCACAGCAGGCTTTGCGGCCTTTGCCAGCACAATCCCTGGATATGATCGGAGGACCGTTCTGCTGCCGCTGGTCCCATTTTTGGTGTGGGTCGGCAGCCTTGGCGCCGGCTGCCTTCGATCGTGGATCGTCATGGGGCCAGACGGGCTCTCGCTGCATCCCGACTGGCTTTGTTTCCCGGCCATCGTTATCGTCGGGTTGGTGCCGGCCATCGCATTGGTCATCATGCTACGCCGCGGCGCGCCTCTAGCTCCCCATGTCACGTCGGTCTTGGCCAGCCTTGCCGCGGCTGGTCTCGGAGATTTTGGCCTGCGGTTTTTCCATCCCCAGGATGCGAGCTTCATGGTGCTCATCTGGCAGATGGGGACGGTCCTCCTGCTGATGCTGCTCGCAAGTCAGTGCGGCAGGCTGCTCTTCAACTGGCGGCGCCTTCTGCGGCGCGCCGGTGGAGCGGGCTGACCGCTCGCAGAGGGAGGGCTACTTCAAGAACATTGGCGGCCCGAACCCGGACCGCTTCTGCGCGAACAGGGTAAGCGACGTCCAACTGTAGACGCCCAATTATAGATGACTCGTGGATCTGCTGTTAGTCCGGGAATGAACTTGGCGGGACCATCGGTGCACGCATTGTGACATGGACGGCCAGTGTTTGGTCAGGGCGGGCTACAAGCTGAGTTTGAGCTGCAGACTGCGGATCGGCGATCGGCTTAAAAACAGGCGGCTTCGTCACTTCCAGCATGGCATCTGCCTGATTTTTCTTCCCGGAACACCTTTTCGCAGCTCGAGCATTGATATATTCGAAAATGACGACCTGTGCGTGGGTCCGCCAGCGAGGTTCGAAACGAGGATGGGCACTCGCAATTTTCGCAGCTGGGAGCTCCCTTGATTCTCGTGCTTTCATGCATATGATGCATTCCCCCTCGTGCACCGAAGCGCGTTACGGCCTCATAGTCGCAATACGCTCTTCTCCGATACGCGGCATTCATCCACGTTAACACAATTGAACGTCAAAATTGGTTGACGTGTACTGGCTGAGTGATCAGCGGAGCCGGTACGCACACGTTCGCGAATTGGCAGAATTCCGAAGCTCACCGCTTAAATATCGCTCAAGCTCCGGCGGCCTTGTCGCTGCTGGTTTCGGCGATTTTTGGTCTTCAGGTTATCCATCCACAGGATGCGAGCAACATGGATCGCTCTGAAATTCTGCGCAGGCTCTGTCGACCGACAGGACTCAAGGCCTGACTCTTTTCCGGTGGCTCAATCGTCTTCTCTTCATCTGGAGAGTGGAGCATGATCATGAGTATGAAAGACAAGAGCGTCATCGTCACCGGCGGAAGCCGCGGTCTCGGCCTCGGACTGGTAGAGGCCCTGGTCGAACGCGGCGCCAGGGTGACCGTGGTGGCGCGCGGAACCGAGGCGCTGGACGTGGTCGCCGCGCGTTTGGGCGTCGCCCCGATCGTGGCCGATGTCACTGACGAGGCCGCCTCGCGGCGCATCGTCGGCGATATCAGTCCCGACATTCTGGTGCTGAATGCGGGCACGACGCCGCCGATGGGCCGGCTGGACCGTCTGAGCTGGACGGAGTTTTCCGCCGCCTGGGAGACGGACGTCAAGGCGGGCTTGTATTGGATCCAGGCGGCGCTCAGGCTGCCGCTTCGGCCGGGGAGCCGTGTCCTGGTCGGTTCGAGCGGCGCCGCGGTGACGGGATCGCAGATGTCGGGCGGTTACGGGGGCGCCAAGCGCATGCTCTGGTTCATGGCAAAATATGCCAATGGCGTGTCGCAGGAGGCGAAGCTCGGCATCCGTTTCCAGGCGATCGTGCCGCGGATGATGATCCTGGGCACGGGGGTGGGGGATACGGCCGCGGGCGCCTATGCCGGGTCCATGGGCATTACGCCGGAAGCATTCGTCGCCCGCTTCGGCGCGGCGATGCCGCCCCGAGCGTTCGGCGATCACGTGGTCTCGGTGCTGGAGGACCCGCGCTTTGCCGACGGCGTCGTATTCGGTCTGAATGGCGACGCGGGCGTGACTGTGATGGAAGGAGCAACAGCTTGAGTGATGGCACGCTGCGCCGCGCGCCCAGGACCGAGCTGATGGCCCTGGCAGAGGGACTCCGGCCCGAGCTGCATCGCTATTGCGCGCGCCTGATGGGCTCGGTGGTCGACGGCGAGGACGTGGTGCAGGACACTCTGGCGAAGGCTCTGGTGGCGGTGGACGATATAAAGGAGATCACGATGCTGCGCGGCTGGCTGTTCCGCATCGCGCATAATCGCGCACTGGACCTGCTGAGAAGCCGCGCGATCCGGGCTGCCGAACCGATCGAAGCGGCCGACGACATCGCCGATGACGCCGCAGCCGACTCTTTGGAGCGCATGATGCGCGACGAGGCGATCAGGACGGCCGTCTCGCGTTTCGCGCAGCTTCCGATCCCTCAGCGGAGCATTCTGATCTTGAAGGATGTCCTCGACGAGCCGCTCGCCGACATCGCGGCTCTGCTTGATCTCACGGTCGACTCGGTGAAGGCCCATCTCGCCCGCGCCCGCGCGCGGCTCTCGGAGATCAACGCCAAGGCGGGGGCGCGGCCCGCGGCGCAAGTGACGTCCGAGCTCGTGGCCCAGTATGTGACCCTGTTCAACCAGCGAGACTGGGATGGCCTGCGCGCGCTGCTGGCCCACGACGTCAAACTGCAGCAGTCCGGTCATCCCATCCGGATCGGCTCGGCTGATGTCGGCATGTTCTTCGGCATCTATGCCGGGGTCGGGGGCGTGTGGCTGGCGCCCGCCTGGCTCGAGGGCCGGGAGGTGATCGCCGTGTTCGAACGCAGCGATGATCAGACGCCCGGCTACGTCATGTGGCTCGACTGGCGCGACGGCAAGATCAGTTACATCCGCGACTATCGCTACGTCCGCTATGTCACCGCCGACGCCGAGCTGGTGCTCGGACCGCTTGCTCACATAGCTTGACCAGCGACTGGTACATCACATCCCAGGCGGCATCTTGTCGAACACCGGAAGCTCGCTGGACGGGGCATCCCAACTCGGCGCCCGCATCGCCCAGACGTGCATCTGCGGCTTGAACACTTCAAGGTCATCCAGGCTCGATGCCCGGAGGAACAGAAGGCCGGGCATCGCCGGGTTCTTCGAGAACACCGGTGCGCCGCATTCCGGGCAGAACGCGCGCGTCACGAGATTGCCGCTGGCCGACGGCCGGACATAGGCCTTCGTCTCCCCTGTGATGGCGATCTCATCCGCTGAAACCGCGAGGTGGGATGAATGCCCGGTGCCGCTGGTGCGCCGGCAGTCTTCGCAATGGCAGTGGCCCGCCATGATCGGCTCGGCGCTGCAGGTATAGCGGACGCTGCCGCAGAGGCAGCCGCCGGAAAATGTCGTCGTCAAGGCGTGGGCTCCCATTCGAGATTTGTTGATGGACCTCCACTGATGCCTTCCGGCAGAATATGTTCAAGAACATATTCAGCGCTGGTGCTAGTGCTGCGACCGGAGGCGTCTCACCTTGCCCTATCGACCGGAACACAAGGCGGAAACACGTGCACGTATCGTCGAGAACGCGCGCCTGCTCTTCAATCGCCATGGCTACGACAACGTGACTATCGACATGGTGATGGAAGCCGCGTCGCTGACGCGCGGTGGATTCTACAGTCATTTTCGAAATAAGCAGGAGCTGTTCGCGGCGGCGGTCTCCAGCTTCCTGATGGGACGCGGCGCGCGCTGGCGCGCCGAGGCTGGAGTCAATCCTGTCGACCCGGTGCTGGAGGATGCCGCAAACATGCTCCGAAGCTATCTTTCGCCGGCGCACCTCGATGACCTCGAGGGCCAATGTCCGATGATCGCGCTGCCGTCGGATGTCGCGAGGGCAGAGCCGCAGGTTCAGACGGCCTACCAGGATCTGCTGCAGGCCATGATAGGGCTCTATGAGCGGTCCATGCCCGAGGCACGTCAGGACCGCCGGACCACGGCCCTGGCACTGGCGGCGCTGAGCGTCGGCGGCATGGTGCTCGCCCGGACGATCCCCGACGTGGCGCTGGCCGCAGAGGTCCGCGGGGCCGCGTTCAAGAAGGCGCTCGGGATGCTATCGGTCAACGCGGAGATCGTCCGTTGAAAGCGTCGAGCCGCGTGCTGGAGGGGAGCGGCGAGCTTACAGTTCAACCTGCCGCGGTGATTGCGAAGGAAGGTCATCGCTCCGGTCTCATTTGCTAGCTGTAGCTGTAGGCGTTGAGGTGGAAATGACTCATTGCCGTGCGGGCAATAGCATCCGATAGTCGCGGACAGCGCGGTGAGCATCAGCGCTAAAAATATTCCTGTGGAATCAAGACGAAAGAAAATCGTCGGTCGTGCCATCGGCGTACTGAAGTGGCATCTCAGAAAAGACCTTCAAAATCAATGTGTTACGCGCTCGCAAGATAATCGAGTGGGAGTAGGGTAGGCCGTCATGAGCGGGATACCGCGACGTCATCTGTTGGCCATCCTCAGTGGCGCCGTCATTCCGGCCCCGGCGTTCGCGGGGAGCGTGTTCGCCCCGCCCCAGCATTTCTTCTCGGTCGAGTTTCCGACCCCGCCGGAGGAAAAGTCGAGCGGCCTGCTTGGACTTTCGTCGACGACGTTTCTTGCCAAGGACGGCAACAAGGCGTTCGCCGTTTTCCATGCGGCGTGGCCGATCCAAGGCAAGCCGGCCCTGATGATGCAGTCCATGCTCGATGGACTGGTGGAGCGCGTGTCGGGCGAATTTCTCTCGATCGACAAGACCGAGTTCAAGTCGTCCAGCGGCGCCATGCTCCCCGCCAAGCGCTTCACCTTCAGCAGTGACAAGGTATGGGGAGGCGGCCTGACGACGGTCTCCGGACCGCACACCTTCCTCGTGCAGGTCATGAAGCGCAAGCCGCTAGAGGGCTGGGACGCGGCCGACCGGAAGTTCATGGCGTCGTTTAAGGTGCTGATCTGACGGCGCTGCGGGGCGGGTGTTTAATTTTATGCACTGTCACCGTAATGCGAATTGTCCTGCGGGCGACATGCTGCGCGGCGCTCATACCGTATCTCCAGTGTTTTGATATTTGGAGATAGAAGACGAAAGATCTTCGATTTGAAGCCCCAGCGTGAATGCATGCGGTGATATCGGGCTATAGCGTACAAATCAGATAGCTTCTCATGGCAGTTATTCAGTGGCTACGGGTCGTGCGGGCACGTTTTGGCGGCGCGGCGAGTGTATGCAGCGTGCCGCGGATTTCTTCCAATGATGTAGCCGTCGTCGCCAAATTTGCACGCCAGAGATCAAGCAGGTTCTTTGTGCGGGGCGGCTTGACGCTCGGCTGGACCGAAGAGGCGATGAGCGCCAAACGTTCTGCGTTGTCCCTCAAGCGGTCGATGGTTTCAGAAATTAGGGACTTGGCTTCGGCTGCCGGTAGGCATCCGACGAACGCGATGCCCGCGCTCAACTCGATGAGGTCGAAGCTGGCCAAGGCCTGTCGCAACTGGTCGTGAAACTCGACTTCTCCGGCCTCGTTTATCGCGAAGGTCAGCTTTCCTGGGCCTCGGTTGCCCGGTTCGGGAGCGCCGCTTTCTAGCAGGCCCTCTTTTGTGAGCTGCTGCAGCGCGTGATAGATGGAGCCTGAATGCAGCCGGCTCCACGTTTGCACCTGCCATTCCTCCAACGTCTGCCGAATGGCGTAGCCGTGGCAACGCCCGAGTTCCCGGATCACTCCCAGCACCAGCAGTCTAACTACATTCATCATACGCACCTTTCGCCTCCAGACTAGACAAATTTGACTTCCCGCGCTAGATAGGTAGCCAAACTTGGCTACCTGAGGAGATCGTTGTGGAGATTGCGCTCAAAGACATTTGCGACTGGATTCAAACGGAATTCGAAGACGTCGAGGTTCATGACACCACGCCTGACCTGTATTTCCTTGCGGACGGCAACACAAAATTCCCTTTCGCGACTATCGTGACCCGTGACGAAGATCACGATAGTTCCTCGCAACTGAACCGCGAGGGCAGATACCGCCTGAATTTTGCGACCGACAAGGAGACCTTTCAAAGTCTCTTTCCGGAAATCAGAGGTAAGGCTGATCTCCAAAAAGCGAGCTTTGACTATCAGGCGTCAGACACGTTCTTCCCTCATCCGGTTTATGGCGCGATGCGCTGGGTGAGCGTGATAAACCCAGACTCTGTGTGGCCAAAGTGCAAGACGCTATTGGCCCGAGCACGCAAAATTCGAGAGCTTCGGCCGAATAACTGGTGACTGCAGCGCAGTGGGTCGGAGAGGGGCAAGGACCTGCTTTGATTTGGCTCGGCACTGCCATGCGTCCGCGAGGCGCAATAAATCCTAATCAACAGGAGGCACGCCCTTCGGCAATTCCAATACCTCAAGATCGCCGCGCAGGAAGGCAGCTTGAGGCGCACGGCCGCGATCTGCGAAGTGAATCAATCCAATGTTAGCCGCGAGACGGCTCAGCCATACCCGCTGTTTGAAACGTATACAGCGCACCCGTGCCATGTCCTGATCAGGTGGACAGTCGCAGGCTGATCTGCGGTTTATCCAGTGGCGTCAAAAGCACTGCGCGGCAGCGTCGCCAGGGCCCGGGTTACGGTGACAGTGCATGAAATTAGTTGACGTTCGCCGCGATTGAGAGATGTTGGCTTCGGTAGTGCACTTTGCGCGCCGCCGCTTAGTCGAACAAGACGAACAGGAGTTGCGGCAGAGGATGGTCGCGCCGTCTTGGCAGGTGGCCGACCATCAGTTGCGCTTCAGCCGCGCGTGCGGCTTTCACCCCTCACCCTGAGGAGCGCGCCGAAGGCGGGCGTCTCGAAGGGCGAGGCCCCGTCTGCGGCCTCATGGTTCGAGACGCGCCGCCTTGGGAAGCCGTGATGTGGCGGCTGAGGAGCGAGGCGCTCCTCACTATGAGGATCGGGCGCCGGGGGCGGTGCTGCACGTGAGGCCATGAACACGTTGATCGTCCAACTAATCATCTGCCCGACGGGCAATCATCGGATGCCCCGCATGCGCCAACTGCCTGTCGTGCCAGTTTGTCGCGCACTTATCCCTTGTCACGTCGGGCAAATCACCTCCACATATCAGCGCATCCCGGCTCGCTGAAGAGGGACGTTTCGCGATCGTCATGAAGCGTCGAGCCGGGGAGGCGACGGGCGCGTTGCTCTGCAGCCGGGTGTCAAAAGCCCGCGCCGACGAACGGAGCGAGGCGACGGCGAAATGGTGTGGTCCTGGCATCGCGGTGCTGATGCCAAGCCGGCGGTGATGATGATCTGCGGGCGACGGGGGCAAGACAGCCGATCCCCGGGGAGAGCGCCTATAACCCGAAAAACCGTTGCGCAGGGAAGGCCGGATATTGGGCTGAACCTGTGGTTCTACCGCGTGCTTATTTGCTGCACGCGGACCGCGGGTATCAGTCGATACCCGGCCTTCCCTGCGCCTCTTCATTAAGGGAGAGGTTCTCTCGGGGCGACAACTCGGGCGGAGTCCGCCGCGAGACACCTCAGCCATGCCCGCTGTTTGAAGCGTATAATAGGCGTCGTGCGATGCCGCGCAGCAAACGGGCGGGTCATGGTGATCTGCGGCCTGTCACCAACTCATCTGCTGCGTTTGTCGCTCTGGCTCAAAGTGATCTGCAGCGGCGGTGAAGCATGCCCGAGCCCGGCCCGTCGATCATCGCGGGCCAATTCGTTCATTAGCGAGCGCAGATTGCTGCTTAAGCCATGATTCAAGTCGAGACGCAAAGAGCATGGCTGTTTCGCACTAACAACATCGGGCGATCCGATTTCGACTTGTTCTAGATCACGACGTAGAAGATCTCTATGTCACAGCGCCGCGCGTTGACTTGCATCGGATGGCTGCGCAAATGAGATCAAACAGCACGGTGCACACGACTTGTATTCGCGATCACATCGCACATGTCGAAACAGGGTCAGTCGTCGATCTCATCGGGGTAGGATGGTGAATTCGGATAACGCTATCAAAAGTGAGGCCGACGGCCTCATGACTGTCGACATCAGCGGGCGATTGCTCATCTGGGGGGTCCGCGTCGTCGCTCATTCGCGACGTCTCGGACGAGCGAGCGTAGGCGATCTGCGTCAGGTCTATGAGCAGTTCAAGGTGGCAGACGCCGTGCATTCGCTTGAGGCGATGCTCGACGTGTTCGCGCGCACAGCCCGTGCTCCAGTTGAGCTTCACGCCTCCGGCTGCCGGTGTGTGTCGCTGAGCGAATGCCGGTTGCTGCAAGCCGTAGCCGCTGTCCAATACGGCTGCTTTGACATCGCTCGGAGGCGCTTCGAACAGTGGCTTCCGCCGTCTGCTGCTAGTTGGATCATGGGGCCGGCCTGCGGGTTTGGACGGATTTTCGCCAATGCCGGGTTGATGCTTCCTATTCAGGATGCGGACGACACCGAACGGCAAGCCACGATGGCCATGCGAAGTTGGCAGGTCGGATCGCTCACTTTGCACTAGGACCGCTCATGACGGCCTTTCAACGACCTCGGGATCTGCTCGGCGCCACACATGTCGATGAGTGTGCCGCCACATGCGGGTTTGCGAGATACGAAAGATGGAAGCGCTCAGGCGATTGCGGCCGTGAGGACTGGAAGGCGGTCGTCCTGTCTGTGTTGCGGTCGATTGCGGCGGGCTATGCGACCGGCCATGTGGATTGCTGGGACGCGGCTTTTGATGTCGCCGAGCGGGAGCTGGGCGGTGAGCGCGCGCCGCTCGTTGTCGCCCATGTGGCCGCGCTGGTCCGGCGGATCCGAAAGCATCGTGATCTCGTCTGTCTGCCATCATCGTGCAATCGCCTCTCGGCTGACGAGAGAGCCATTTTGACGGTGATCGCTGGCGGACAGGTTGACGCCCAGCTGCAACAAGCCGGTGCTCACCTTGGCCTGGATTGGCGAGGGATGTCGGCGGTGGCGATGGCGATCCGATCGGCTGCGAATGCCGATCCGGTCGTTACGCTGTCGGCCGGCGAGTGATCTCCATGCTGCGTTTGCAAGGTTAGCCCCCAGGTGGCCCGTTCAAGACAAGAGCCAATGCAACCGCGGTGCGGCGGGGCGGCCAGGACTGTCGGCGCTCAGCGGCGCTGGTCAGCTGCGTCGCCCGGATGAATAGCGTTTGGGGGACGCAGTTCCCGTCCTGAGCCGAAGACGCCGCCGCTCGTCAGCCCGGGGAGCCTGTGGCGCATCGAGATCGGCATAATCGTCCTTTCCGACATGGAACGTGACGCCACCAAGAGCCTTGTTCTTCCGAGATTGGGAGGTTGGCATGCGAAAGTCATCTATCAGGATCCTCATCATCAGCCTTCTGGCGGCCGCTTCGGTGCACGCCTCTCAGGCCCAAGGTGGCGGAGGGGCTGGCGGTGGGGCGGCGGGGGCCGGCGCAGGTTCGGGATCGGCTGCGGCGGGAACAGGGGCCGGTCAAAGCGTTGGCGGCGGCCCTCCCGCCGGCCAGATAGGCGGAGGGCCGCCTGCTCCGAACACTGCTTCGGGTGCCAACGCCGCGCCCAAACGGGTCAGCCCTGATCATCCAGCCGCCGGCCTGGAACATGCGCCGACCGTTGGCGGTGTGATCGGCGGAACCACCGGCGTGCCGCCCAAGGGCAGCGAACGGGGTGGGACGGCTCCATCCACCTTGGGTCAGAGTGGCCCCTCGAACGCGACGTCGGCTCAAGATGCGACGGCGGCAGCGACAAAGTCCGGCGGGGCTCAGCCGGAGATCGTGGACAAGCCTGTGAAGCCGCGGCCCTGCAGCGTTTCAGCCCGCGAGACCGATGGTACGACAACCTGCATTGGCGTTCAGCCTCGCTAGCAGCTCGGAGAGGCCAGTACCCTTCCGCTCCGCCGCGGAAACGTGATCACCGGCCGGCGTGCCGAGCCGCGTCCGCCGCCTGCAGCTTGTCGAAGATCGTCCCATTCATCAGCAGCAGGATTTCGCTGGCCGGCATCGGCTTCTGGCATTCGGACAGCGGATTGAACCAGAAATTCGCGTCGGGCAGCATCGTGAACAGATCGCGGGCCGTGGCGCCCAGGCAGGCCTCCGGTGCCTTGACATAGTCGGAGATGCGCTTCCTCGAGGTGAACGCCGGCAGCCAGGTCAGACCCTGGAATTCGACGCTCGCGACGTTGATGCGTTCCTGGCGCGCCAGCGAGCGGCGTTGCCCGGGCTCGATCCGGGCCTCCGGTGTCAGGACATAGATCTCGGCCTCGAGCAGCGCGCGGTAGAACCGCGGGATGATCGCGGGGTCGCGTCCGGCCGCCTGCATCAGCGCTTCGAGACTGTTCTCCGGTTCGAACATCGTGGCCTCCCTTGGATTGATCGAGCCTTTGTCATGCGCGCGTCAGCCCGGCTTGCCGCGCAGCGCGCGATAGACGGTGTTGCGCGAGATGCCGAGCCGCCGCGCCGTCTTGCTGATATTGTTGCCGGTCTCCGCGAAGGTGGCGAGCACGAGGGCGCGTTGGATCTCGTGCAGGTCGGCCGGTGCGCTTTCGTCCATCTTGATCTTTGGCGCGACGGGCTCGGCGCTGCCGGGTCCGATGGCGGCGTCGACGGTGGCGGCGTCGATTACCGGGCCGGTCTCGCTGAGCGAGAGCCGCGCCAGGACGTTGCGAAGCTCGCGGATGTTGCCGTCCCAGCTCCGCTGTGCAAGCCGCTGAATAGCAGCCTCGGACAGTGCGATCGACGGATCGATCTTCGTCATCAAATGGCGGGCGATGTCGGCGAAGTCGGTGCGCTCGCGCAGCGGCAGCAGCGTCACTTCGAGCGTGTTGAGGCGAAACAGCAGGTCGGATCGGAAGCGGCCCTTGGCGATCGCGTCGTCGAGATTGGCGTTGGTGGCCGACACCAGGAGCACGTCGACCTCGCGCTTGCTGCCGCCGACCGGCCGCACCGTCCAGTCGTCGAGGAAGCGCAGCAGCACCGCCTGCAACGTCACCGGCATGTCGCCGATCTCGTCGAGAAAAAGCGTGCCGCCGTCGGCCTCCTTGAACAGGCCGGCCGAGCCGCCTTTCCTGGCACCGGTGAAGGCGCCTTCTGTATAGCCGAACAGCTCGGCCTCGATCAGGCTGTCGGGAAGGGCGGCGCAATTGACGGCGACGAAGGAGCCGGCGCGCCGGCTCGCCGCATGGGCGTGCCGTGCCATCTGCTCCTTGCCGGTGCCGGTCTCGCCGCGAATGAGGATCGGCATCTTGCGCGCGGCCGCGATGGCAACGCGCTGTACGATCGCAGCGATCCTCGGATCGGCGGAGACGAACGCCGCCGCCGGGCTCTTCGGCGGCGCGGGCCGTGGTGCCAGCACGCGATGCGTCATTGGGAACTGGCGGCTGTTCTCGATCGTCGCGACGAACTGGCTCCCGACATCGTCCTCGAGCCGCTGTCGCTCCTTGCGCCGGCCCTCGTCGACGAAGTCACTGAACCGGCCACGGAAGACATCGCCGAACAGGCGGCCGGCGAAGGCCGGCAGGCCGTGCAGCAGCACGCGCGCCGCGCGGTTGGCGGCGAGAATCCGGCCGTCATTGTCGACGGCCAGCAGGCCGGCGCTCAGCGTGTGCAGATATTCGCCGCGGTTGTGGAAGGCGATCAGTATGTTGCCGCGATGCTGCTCGCGGAACAGCCCGTTCTCGATCTGGGTCGCGGCCATCGCCACCAGCGCCTGTGTGTGCGCCTGGCGCGACATGCAATCGGACGACGCGTCGAGGATGCCGGCGACCTCGCCGTCAGGCGCGAAGATCGGCGCCGCCACGCAGGTCAGGTTGTTGTAGCGGGCGAAAAAGTGCTCGCGGCCGTGCACGACGATCGGCCGCTTCAGATAGGCCGCCGTGCCGAGCCCATTGGTGCCGCAGATGCTCTCGGTCCAGATCGAGCCCGCACGGATGCAGGCGGCATCTGACGCATCGCTGAAGCTGGAATCCGAGATGCTGTCGAGCAGAAGCCCTTCGGCGGTGGCAAACGCGATCATGAAATTGGAGCCGGCGATCTGCTGATGCAGCGTGTGCATCTCGGCCAAAGCGAGGCCGCGCACCAGCGAGCAGCGTTGCTGCTCCTGCCGCAGCACGGCGGCATCGACGAATTCGGGCGAGGGCGGACGCAGCGCATCGAGACCCAACGTGATGCAGCGCATCCAGCTGTCGTAGATGTCGGCCGACATCAGACCGGCTGGCGGATGCCCCTCATCGTCGAGCTTCAACCACGCGCCATCGAGGCGCCGGCTGGCAGGCAGCATCGTCCATCCTCCCGGTCCGCGGCTTTGCCTTATTCGGGCCGCCGCGGCTGTTTGATTGTTCGTGATCTGGTGCTGCTTCGATCAGCATAGAGCAATCGCGCGAAAAGCAAAAATGCGCCGCTGCCGTCGCAAGCTGTTCTTGCATCGCGAAAACTGTTCCGTCCCGGAACAGTTGTGCAATCAGCATTGATCCGCGGCGGACCGAAGACCGGCGCAGGCGCGGCTGAGAAGATCCGGATTATCAGCCTGTTAGCTCGCTGGCATAGCTCTTGCTCAACTCTCGTCAACGACGGCTGCGACACGTTGACGTCGAAACGAAAAATATCCGGGGGGAGTTCATGAAGGCCGCGGTTCTCCATGCATTCGATGAAAAGCTGACGGCGAAGGAGTTCGTCAGATACGAAGAGGTCGCCGACCCGAAGATCTCGCGTCCGATGGACGTGATTGTGCGCATCGGTGGCGCCGGAGTCTGCCGTACCGATCTTCACATCGTCGAGGGCATCTGGCGCAGCAAGGTCGATGTCAAGCTTCCCTACATCATGGGTCATGAGAACGCAGGCTGGGTCGAAGCTGTTGGCCCTGGCGTCGAAGGCGTCAAGGTCGGCGACAGCGTGATCTGTCACCCGCTGGTGACCAGTGGCCATTGCCTGGCGTGTCGGCGCGGCAACGACATGCACGCGCTCGACAGCTCCTTTCCTGGCATCAACGCCAATGGCGGCTACGCGCAATATCTGCTGACCGGACAGCGCTCGCTGATCAAGCTGCCAAAGTCGCTGGCGCCGAAGGACGTCGCGCCCTACACGGACGCCGGCCTGACGGCCTATCGCGCGGCCAAGAAGGCGTCGCGTCATCTGCTGCCGGGCGAATACGCCGTGGTGATCGGGGCCGGCGGCCTCGGCCATATCGGCATCCAGGTTCTCGCGGCGCTATGTGCGGCGGAGATCATCGTCGTCGACCGCTCCGACAAATCGCTGGAGCTCGCCAAGACCTGCGGGGCGCACCACCTGGTGAAGGCCGATGGCGGCGAGGTCGAGGCGGTGCTGGCGCTGACCGGCGGTCGCGGCGCGGAGGCCGTCATCGACTTCGTCGGCGAGGGCGATGCCATCGCCAAGGGTCTCGCGATGACCGCCAATGGCGGCTCCTATTACATCGTGGGCTATGGCGGCAAGATCGATCTGCCGACCATCGACATGATCACCACCGAGAAGACCATCGTCGGCAATCTGGTCGGCACCTATGCGGAGCTGGTCGAGTTGATGGCGTTGGCCGACCGCGGCCTCGTGAACCTGCATACCAAAGAATACCGGCTGAGCGAGGCCAATGACGCGCTGCATGACCTGCATCATGGGCGTATCCACGGACGCGCCGTGCTGATCCCGTAAGGCGGGCGCGGCCAGATGCGCGGTGTCCACCCCAATCGTCGAACGAGAGTGATGCTCGTGACCAAGTCCAGCGAAAGCGGGCCACAGATCACGGCCGAGGAAGCGGCCCGGCTGCAGCAGGCGCGCGACCGCATGATCGCGCGGCATAGGCTGATCGAGGGCATCATCCGCAATAACGAAATGCAGCTCCGGAACGAAAGTGCGCGCGGCGGCGCCGAGATCGAGCTGGAATGCGCGCGGCGCGATGTCGCGCGCTCGGACAGCGGCCGCGCTGCGCAGGACGAACTCGCCAGGGTGACGGAGCGCCTGAGCCAGCTTCGCGACGAGCACACCCGCCTCGTCGCCGAGCGCGAATGGCTCAATCACGCGCTGTTGGAGTTCGACAGCTCACCCACCGAGGATGACCACAAACGGACGGGACATGCATGATGAGCAAGGTCGACATGAGCAGGCTCAATCTCAGGACGTCCGGTGCGCCCGTCTCGGCGGTGCCGCCGGTTCGCAGCCAGACACACCCGCCGCCAGCGGAGCCGACCGAGGAGGACCGCTCGAAGGACGCGTTCTTCGCGACGGTCGGCGAGGTCGCCGAGGCGATGATCGTGCGACACGGCAAAGAGTTTGCCATCGGCACCTTGGTGCTGGCGGCGAAGTTCGTCGCGGAAGGCCGGCCTCTGGTCAGCCGCGGCACGGAAGCGGGCGGGGCGGCGGACGCCGCCAAGCCGGTCTGAAATGCCAATTCATTGCGGGAGTCAAAGTCAATTTTCGGACCTCAAAGTTGATGGGCAGACGTGAATTTGCAGGAGACGTCGCGGGAGTCGTCGTTTGGCGTAGCTCCTTCGATCGAACGATCAAGGCCTGACCAAGAAGCTGATGCAACGTTCAAAGGAGAAGGAAATGTCTGCAAGTCTGACGCTCAATAAGATTACCGCCCAGAAGGGCATCACGATTGCCGAGGCTGCCAATCGCGTCGCGGATCTCGGCTGGACGCCGAGCTACGTCCAGGAGGCGATGACGTTCCCGACCGACTACAAGATTTCGAAAACTCCCCGCGATCCGATGAAGCAGGTCCTGCGCTCGTATTTCCCGATGCAGGAGGAGAAGGACAACCGCGTCTATGGCGCGCTCGACGCGGCGCTGCGAGGCGACATGTTCCGCAATGTCGAGCCGCGCTGGGTCGAATGGATGAAGCTGTTCCTGGCCATCATCCCGTTCCCGGAAATCTCAGCGGCGCGATCGATGGCGATGGTCGGCCGGCTGGCGCCGGGCGAGGAGCTGCGTACCGGCTTCACGATGCAGATGGTCGACGAGTTCCGGCACTCGACGATCCAGATGAACCTCAAGAAGTGGTACATGGAGAACTATATCGATCCGGCTGGGTTTGATATCACCGAAGCCGCGTTCGGCAAGTGCTACGCCACCACCATCGGGCGCCAGTTCGCCGAGGGCTTCCTGACTGGGGACGCGATCACCGCCGCGAACGTCTATCTCACGGTGGTCGCCGAGACGGCCTTCACCAACACCCTGTTCGTCGCGATGCCATCGGAGGCCGCCCGCAACGGCGACTACGCACTGCCGACCGTGTTCTTGTCGGTGCAGTCCGATGAATCGCGCCACATCGGCAACGGCCACTCGATGCTGATGGCGATGATCAACGATCCGTCGAACCATCAGCTGCTCGAGCGCGACCTGAAATACGCGTTCTGGCAGAACCACGCCATCGTCGACGCCGCGATCGGTACCTTCATCGAATACGGCACCACAAACCGCGACAAGAACAAGGAGTCCTATGCGGAGCTCTGGCACCGCTGGATCTATGAAGATTACTATCGCACTTACATGCTGCCGCTGGAAAAGTACGGCATCAAGATCCACCATGACGACGTCGCCGCCGCCTGGGACCGGATCGTCAAGAAGAACTATGTCCACAAGACCGCGCAGTTCTTCGCGGTTGGCTGGTCGGCGAACTTCTGGCGCATCGAGGCCCAGACCGAGAAGGATTTCGAGTGGTTCGAGCACAAATATCCGGGTTGGTACGCTGAGTTCGGCGACTTCTGGAAGTGGTATGCGAAGCTGAGCGTGCCGGGCGAGACCAACATCCTGTTCAACAGCGACGTTGGCTACGTCTATCCGCACCGCTGCTGGAGCTGCATGGTACCTTGCCTGATCCGCGAGGACTTCGTCTGTGACGAGGTCGACGGCAAGATCTATACTTATTGCTCGGAAGGCTGCCGCTGGACCCATAAGGTGGCATTTGCCGCCGAGTATGAAGGCCGTGCCACGCCGGCAATGGGTCGTTTCAGCGGTCGCCGTGAATGGGAAGACTGCTACCACGGCTGGGACATTGCCGACGCCATCAAGGATCTCGGCTTCGTTCGTCCGGACGGCAAGACCCTGACGGCCCAGCCGCATCTGCGGTTCGACGCCAAGGACATGTGGACGCTCGATCACGTGCGCGGCCACCAGCTTGGCAGTCCGCTGCGCGGCTTCCGCGCGCTCTCGCCGATCGAGCGCGAGATCGCGGTCGCCGACTATCGCAAGGGCTTCACCATCAATCCTTGCCATTGACGATACGAGAGCAGGGGGCCGGCGCGCCGGCTCCCTGCGATCATCTGCTTGAGGTGCCGGGGAGGATGTCGATGTCGGTTGGTACGAAGGCTGTGGTGACGGACGTGCAGGTTCACAAGGTGCGGTTCGAGCCTGTAGGGATCGAGATGGAGGTCGAGGAAGGAGAGACCGTGCTCGATGCGGCGTTCCGCCAGGGCATCTCGCTGATGCATGGCTGCAAGGAGGGCCAGTGCGGAAGCTGCAAGTCGAAGCTCGTCGATGGTGACATCGAGCTCCTGAAATATTCGACCTTCGCGCTGCCGGATTACGAGAGCGAGAACGGGCATGTTCTGCTGTGCCGGACCCACGCCTATAGCGACGTCAGCTTCGAACTGCTGAATTACGACGAGGATATGCTGCGGCGATCGATCGCGGTCAAGGCGTTTCGCGGCCGCGTCGCGGCGATCACGGCGCTGACGTCTGACATCCGTCTGCTGGAGATCGAGATCGACAAGTCGATGAAGTTCTGGGCCGGCCAGTATGTTGACCTGACGATCGACGACGGCCGCATCACCCGTGCCTTCTCGATGGCTAATGCGCCGGGCGAGGGCACGCGGCTGAGCTTCATCATCAAGAAATATCCGAATGGCGCGTTTTCCGCCCAGCTCGACGGCGGACTTGGTGTCGGCGATGTCGTGATGGCGAAGGGTCCCTATGGCACCTGCTTCCGGCGCGAGGAACGGCCTGGCCCGATGCTGCTGATCGGCGGCGGCTCGGGGATGTCGCCGCTGTGGTCGATCCTGGCCGACCATATCGCCAGCGGCGAACAGCGGCCGGTCCGCTTCTTCTACGGCGCCAGGACGCGCGCCGATCTGTTCTATCTCGACGAACTGGCCGCGATCGGCCGGCAGCTCAACGATTTCAAATTCGTCCCGGCGCTGTCGCACGCCTCGCCCGAGGACGGTTGGGACGGCGAGACCGGCTTCGTGCACGAGGTCGTGGCCCGTCACCTGAAGCAGGAGAACCTGGCCGGGGCAATCGACGCCTACGCCTGCGGCCCGACGCCGATGATCGATGCTGTGCTGCCGGTCCTGCAGATCAATGGCGTCGAGCCGGACCACATCTATTTCGACAAGTTTACGCCGGCGGTGCGATGACGGCGTTCGGACATCGTCGCAACACAACAGCAAAAGAGGGAGGTCGTCATGAGTGCACAAGCAAGCGGAGCCACTGTGGAGCCGGGTGTCGTCAAATCCGGCGCGGCGGGATCGGCCGTGTTTCCAGGCTCCGACAGCCGCAAGTATAATTATTTCGAGCCGAAGGGCCGCAAGGCGACCCATTACGAGGACATGACGGTCGACGTCCAGCCCGACCCTGAGCGCTATCTGCTGCAGGACTGGATCATCTCGTTCCCGGACGGCACGCCGACCTACAGCAAGGACTGGACGGCGGCGAAGAGCTCCAACTGGCACAAATTCCGTGCCGTCGACCAGGAATGGGAGCGGACGCATTATCAGCGCCAGTCGACGATCTGCGGCATGGTGCAGAACACCATCGAGAACGGCCGCAAGTCCGGCGCACCCGCGCGCTTCGACCCCGCCTGGGTGAAGATCCTGCAGAACCATCTCGGCGCCTACAAGCATGCCGAGTTCGGCCTGGGAACGTCGACGATGCAGGCCCAGCGTTATGGCTACACCCAGATGGTCAACAATGCGATCCTGACCAACTCCTCCTACAAGCTGCGCTTCGCCCAGGATATCACGCTGTATCTCAGCGAGATCGCGCTCGACCTTCCCGGCTTCGACGTCAACGCCGGCAAGCAGCACTGGCTGGAGGATCCGATCTGGCAGGGCGTGCGCAAGTCGATCGAGTCGGTGATGGGATCGAACGACTATCTTGAACAGTATTTCGCCACCAACGCGGTGTTCGAGCCTGTTGTCGGTGAGCTGTTCCGGTCCGGCTTCCTGATGCAGGCCGCATCGGCCCAGAACGACTTCATCACGCCGGCCGTCGTGTCGGCGGCGGAGGCCGATTACGAGCGCAATCTCGCCAACACGGTCGAGCTGTTCCACATCCTCGGCACCGATGCCCAGCATGCGGCGCACAACATCGCGCTGTTCAACAAATGGCTGGCCAAGCACGCCGAGCTCGCGCTCGACGCAGCCAACCGGCTGCAGCCGATCTGGTCGCAGCCGCGGGTCAAGGTCGTGACCTTCAGCGATGCGCTCGCTCAGGCCAAGAACCGGATCAGGGGCATTGCCGCCGAGCTGGGGCTGACGGTTCCCGCCATCCTGTCCTAGCCGAAGCCAACACGTTTCACTCAATCCGTCAGGAGAGCCACCATGATGCAGGAAGCCGACAACATCTTCAAATCGATGAAGGACATCAAGTTCGAGGACACGGTGTCCCACCAGTGCGGGGTCACGATGAACGACAGCGTCGAGGCGCGCGCCATTGCCGACGTGATGAGCCGTCACGACCACATCACCGTGACCTACATGCCGGCGATGATCCGGATCGACGGCATCGGCAAGATGGAGTTCAAGATGGACGAGATCTCCGAGGAGCTCGGCCGCGAGATGACGCCGCATCTGTTCGAGATCGCGACCTCGACGCATTACGGCCGGATGGTGATGATCGACGACAACACCGTGATGCTGTTCGGCGACATGAACGAGATGATGAAATACATCGTCTGAGCGGGAATGAACGGCGTCCGGCCGGCTTTGTGCCGGCCGGATCAACAGGGCGCCGCCAGCAACGGCAGGCCGCATCACAATCAATCTGGGAGCGGGAGAAGCGCGATGTACAGGACGGCCAACGGCGAAGAGATATTCGTGATCGATGGGCATACCCACTTCTGGGACGGCAGCCCGGCCAATCAGAAGAACATTCACGGCAAGCAGTTCATCGAGTGCTTCTATGCCTACCACTCCAACCTCAGCCCGCCGTCGGAGAGGTGGGAGAAGGAGAAATTCGAGAAATACGATGCCAAGACGATGTTCGACGATCTGTTCGTGTCGGGCTATGACGACATGGCGATCCTGCAACCCACATACCTGACGGACTTCTACAAGAACGGTTTCAACACCACCGAGCGCAATGCCGCGATGAAGAAGAGCCATCCGGATCGCTTCATCCTCAACGGCGCGTTCGATCCGCGTGACGGCAGCAAGGGGCTGGAAGATCTGCACGCGCTGGCGGAGAAATACAAGCTCCAGGGCGTGAAGCTGTATACGGCGGAATGGCGCGGCGAGTCCAAGGGCTACAAGCTCTCGGACAAGGACTCCTACAAATATCTCGAGGCGGCGCAGAAGCTCGGCATCAAGAACATCCACGTCCACAAGGGACCGACGATCATTCCCTTGAACCGTGATGCTTTTGATGTGGCCGATATCGACGACGTCGCGACCTCGTTTCAGGATCTCAACTTCATCGTCGAGCATTGTGGGCTGCCGCGGCTGGATGATTTCTGCTGGATCGCGACCCAGGAAACCAACGTCTATGCGGGCATCGCCGTGGCGTTGCCGTTCATCCACTCGCGGCCGGGCTATTTCGCCCATGTGATGTCGGAGCTGTTGTTCTGGCTCGGGCCGGACAAGATCCTCTATGGCAGCGACTACGGCATCTGGACGCCGAAATGGCTGATCGACAAGTTCATGGCGTTCGAGATTCCGGAGGACTTGACCAAGGAAACCGGCTCGGTTCTGACCTTGGAGAACAAGACCAAGATTCTCGGCCTCAACGCCGCGCGGCTCTACGGCATCGATGTCGAAGCCCAAAAGAAGAAGATCCGGGCTGGCGGCGGCTACGCCCATCTGTCCGAACCCGTGCCGGCGTGAATGCCATGAGCGGGCATGTTGCAAGGAGCCTGCCGGAACGGGACCGGCAGGCGGAGCACTGGCAGGCCGGGCAGAGCCAGGTCGAGACCAGGCAGACTGAATTGTGGGGCGCTCTGCAGAGCGTCATGGATCCGGAGCTCGACGAATCCGTGGTCGAACTCAACTTCGTCACCAAAGCGGATATTGACGCTGCGAACCATGTCCAGATCGAGTTCCGGCTGCCGACCTATTGGTGTGCCGCCAACTTCTCGTTCCTGATGGCGGATGACATGCGCCGCGCTGTGGCGGCGCTCGCCTGGGTCACCGGCGTCAGCGTGGTGCTCGGCGAGCACATGTATGCGGACACCATCAATGCCGGGCTGGCGCGGGGCCTGTCGTTCCAGGAGACGTTCGGCGTCGAGGCCGATGGCGACCTGGATGATCTGCGGCGGACGTTCCTCGTCAAGGCGTTCCAGCGCCGTCAGGTCGCGCTGCTCAATCATCTCACCGGGACAGGACATTCGCCGGAGACGATTGCGGCGCTGACCTTGTTCGAGCTTCGTGGCCTGCCTGTCGACGACGAGGGCGACCGGCTGCGGCGGCGTTATCTCGAGCGGCGTGGCGTCGTGGCGGCCGCGGACGACGAGATGCCGGCCTTCGTCGACGCCGCGGGCCTGCCCCTGAGCGCCGAGCGCTTTGCCGCCTACGTCTCGGGACTGCGGCGTGTCGGCGTCAATGCCGAGTTCAACAGCGCGCTGTGCCGCGGCCTGCTGTCAGTGCGGTTCGATCTGGAGACGCCCTTCGTTCCAAAAGCACGCGCCTCGGCCTGACCGGCCGGGGGGATAACAAAGTCGCGCCGGCGAAGACGGCGAGCGATCAGGCCAATGGGAGGTTGAGAACATGCCGAAGATCATGCTGCATGACGAGGCGGCGCGGGCCGCATTGGGGCGGGGCGTTGCCAAGCTCGCCAAGGCGGTGCGCGGCACCCTGGGTCCGAAGGGAATGAACGCGATCATGGACCGTCCGATCGGAACGCCGATCGTGTCGCGCGACGGCGTTAGCATTGCCAGCGAGATCGAGCTGGAGTGTCCGTTCGAGAATATGGGCGCGCAGGTGCTGCGCGAGGTGTCGAAGCAGACCAATGACACCGCTGGCGACGGCACCACCACGGCGACGGTGCTGGCCGACGTGCTGGTGCAGGATGGACTGAAATGCCTCGCCGCCGGCGCCAACCCGGTGGAATTGGTTGAGGGACTCGAGCTTGCGGTGGCCGAGACGATCAAGAATCTGAAGCGCTCGGCGATCGCCCTGCAGGGCTCGGCGGGTCTGCGGGCGGTCGCAAGCATCGCGGCCAATGATGCCGCGCTCGGCGACATGGTCGCCGAAGCGTTCGAGCGCGCGGGCACGCACGGCATCGTCGCCGTCGAATATGGCAGCACGGTCCAGACGACGCTGGAAGTCGTCGAAGGCATGGCGTTCGAGCGCGGCTATCTCTCGCATCACATGGTGACGGATGTGGAGCGCATGCAGGTCGTGCTCGACAACCCGTTCATCCTGATGACCGACCACAAGATCCACAGCGGCGAACAGCTCGCCGGCGTGATCTCCCTGGTGGAGAAGAGCGACCGGCCCTTGCTGATCATCGCCGAGGAGGTCGCGCCGGTCGTGATCATGCAGCTGTTGGCGCGCCGGGAGAAGACCAACTTCAAGGTCGCCGCGATCCACCCGCCGGAGTTCGGCCATTGGCGGAAGGCCATGCTGGAGGATATCGCGATCACGACGGGCGGCCGCGTGATCTCGATCGATCTCGGCGGTCGGCTGGAAAAGGTCGAGCTGCAGGATCTCGGCGCCGCCCGCCAGGTGCGGATCTCCGCCTCCAAAACGCTGATCACGGCGGGCGCCGGCGATCCGGACAGGATTGCCGCGCGCCGCGCGCAGGTGATGCGCCAATATGAGGCGGCGCCGGAGAATATCGAGCGCGACAAGTTCCAGGAGCGCATCGCCAAGCTCTCGGGCGGCACGGCGATGATCCTGGCCGGCGGAGCGACGCCCGTCGAGCAGAAGCGCCGCACACAATTGATCGAAGACGCGATTAATGCGACGCGGGCGGCGATCGAGGAGGGCATCGTGCCGGGCGGCGGCTTTGCGCTGCTGAAGGCGGCGCCGAAGCTCGACGACCTGATCAAGGGGCTGGATGGCAGCGTGCGGCAGGGGGCTGAGCTTCTGCAGCGTGCATTAAGCCGCCCGCTGTTTCACATCGCGGCCAATGCCGGCCTCGACGCCGAGGCCGAGGTCAAGAAGGTCGCCAAGGGCGCCAACGGCCACGGCCTCGACGCCCGCAACGGCGCCTCGGTCGATCTCGTCAAGGCCGGCATCGTCGATCCCGTCAAGGTCTGCTACAGCGCGGTGCGCAATGCCGCTTCCGTTGCCGGGCTGATCCTGACGACGCAGACCTTGATCGCGAAGAAGCCGGACGATTACGACCCGACCGCCGGTCCGGCCCTGGGCGGGGGCGCCGAGTTGCTGTGAGCCCGCGCGGCTTGCGCCGATGATGAGCCGGGCATGGGCCCGGCTCTCGTTGTCCGCCGATCGTGTGAAGCACTGCGCTGGCGATTATGGCCGCGGCTGGCCGAGCGCGCGATAGATCGTGTTCCTGGACACGCCGAGACGGCGCGCGGTTTCGCTGACATTGCCATTGGTCTCCGCATAGACCATCAGGATGCGGGCGCGCTGGACGTCGTGCAGCGATCCTGTGTCCTGCGGCGGCCGCGCGATCACCTGACCGATGACGTGGCCGATCATGGCATCGACGCAGGTCTCGTCGATCAGCCCGTTGGAGACGCCGAGCGTGAGCCGCGCCAGCATGTTGCCGAGCTCGCGGATGTTGCCGTGCCAATGGTTCGACGCCAGCCGCGCCAGCGCCTCCGCCGTGATGTCGCAGCCCGGATCGATCTTGTGCAGCAGCTGCCGCGCAATGGCGTCGAAATCGCAGCGCTCGCGCAGCCGCGGCAGCCGCACCTCGAGCGTGTTGAGCCGATAGAGCAGGTCGGACCGAAAGCGTCCCTCGGCGATCGCCTTGTCCAGCGCAGCGTTGGTCGCCGACACCAGGAAGACGTCGACCTTGAACGCGCTGCCGCCGACCGGCCGCACCGTCCAGTCATCGAGCAGGCGCAGCAGTACGCCCTGCAGCGCAACCGGCATGTCGCCGATCTCGTCGAGAAACAGCGTGCCGCCATCGGCCTCCTTGACCAGACCAATGGCGCCGCCGGACCGCGCGCCCGTGAACGCGCCATCGGCATAGCCGAACAGTTCGGCCTCGATCAGGCTGTCGGGGAGGGCGGCGCAATTGACCGCGACGAAGGCGCCGGAACGGCCGCTGGCAGCGTGGGCATGGCGCGCCAGCTGCTCCTTGCCGGTTCCGGTCTCACCGCGGATCAGGATCGGCATCTTGCGCGCCGCCGCGCTCTCCACGCGCCGCACGATCGCGAGCACGTTCGGGTCTTCGGCAACAAATCGGGGCCTCTTGTTCCCGGCTGACGTCGCCGGCGGCTGAGAGGCCTGCGCGTGGTGCGACGGTGCCGCCGGAAGCGCGGCGTCGCGCCCGCGGATGGCCACCGCACCGCGCTCTCCGGGGGCGCGGCGGCGGGTGTGCATCACGACGATCGCGCCGACACCCGTGCTGCCGTTCTTGACCAGCTCGAAGCTCGCATGCGGCAGGATCTCCTTGAGCTTCGCCGGCCAGTCCTCGAACGCGACCGTCTTCAGGAACCGCGTCGGTGCGTCGCCGTCGGTGTTGAGACCGTTGTCCTTCATGGCGCGCAGCCCACGCTCGGTCGCATGCAGGATGGCGCCGCGGCGGTCGAGCAGGATGCATTCCTCGGTCGCCCAGGACGCGCGCTTGGCGATGAAGTCGCACAGCAGCTGCTCCTTGTCCTGCCGCGCCAGCTGCGCCAGCACGCTCTCGACGTGATGGCCGACCGCCACCGCCAGCGCCAGGCTCTGCGGATTGAACGTGCTGGCGGGACCGGAGATGTCGACGACGCCGAGCAGCTCGCCATCGCTCGGATCGTGAACCGGGACGGCGGCGCAGGTCCAGCGCTGGACCTCGGTGCAGAAATGCTCGGCGCCGTGAATCTGCACGGGGCACGAGTCGGCCAGCGCCGCGCCGATTGCGTTGGTGCCGATGTCGGCCTCGCTCCAGCGCCCGCCGTGCTCGAGATGCACTGCGCGACCGGCATCGATGACCCTGGCATCGCCCTGGGTGTCGATGATCAGGCCGGTGGGATCAGTGAGGATCATGATCGAGCCGGCGTCGCTCAGGAACGTCCTGGAGTTCTGCAGCGCGCAACGCGCGGCCTGGCGAAGCGCCGCGTGCTTGGCGCGCTGGCGAAACAATTCAGCCTCGGCGACGAGCGGCGCCTTCGCCCGATCGACCGTGACGCTGTGCTGCCGCGACCGCTGCCACGAAGCGGCCACTGTCGACCTCACGTCGCCCGACAAGGTGCCGCGCTCGACGAATTTCTGCCATGCGGCCCGTACGTCGCGTTGGTCCATTCCGGTTCCTCCAACGTGTCGATGCCCGCTGCCCACGTCGCCTCGCGATCAAACGCCTGCTGCGGATGTCATGGCGTGGCCAATCGGCCATTCATCAGCCGCAATTGTCGAATCGTTCGAGCCGTTCGAACCTGCTACCTCCAAAATGTCGGAAAATATGTGCGCGTGCGACAACGAGGGCGACGAACTCAGCCCGTCAACCACCTTGCTCGCGTTTCACGTCCCCGACGTTCCAGCGCTTCGTCGACGCTGGTAACGCCCGACCTTATACGCCTTGGTAGAATGCGCAAAGCCGAACTCATCGCGTTGCTGATCAATCATGCGACAATTTGAACGCGCATCGCATCTGCTCTGTCCAGCAATGTTGACATGCACCGCATCCGAATGGCTGCAACACACGACATCGCCGCAACCATCAACGCGCCTCGCGCATCGGTGTGCGATGCGGGACAGCATCCATCATCTCGCGGCCCCGACGTGCTAGCCGGCTACTACGTTGCATCGCGGTTCAAGCTTGAGAGGGCGGCCGCGCTTGGCGTGCGGGCCGAGGCGTCACAGACGTGGCCGCGGACTCACGACGCTCGCGCGGGCCGATGCTTGCTTTCAGTCGTACAAATTGCTGCTTCAGCCGCGGAACCGCGAAATCGGTGAAGGCGCGGACCTTGGGGACTGACAACCGGCCCTGCGGAGCGATCACATGCGCGGGCATCTCCGGATCCTCGTCGCCGGCGAGCACGATGTCGAGCTCACCGCGCGCGACCTGCTCAGCCACCTGATATGAGTACATCCGCGCCACGCCACGGCCGGCTACGGCGGAGGCCACGGCCGCATAGGTGCTGTTGACGACCAGCCGCGCCGTGAACTGCTCCGTCCGCGGTGCTGACGATCCAGCCGCCGGCGCGAACGTCCAGGAGTTCGGCAGATGCGCCATGGCCACGATCTGGTGCTTGGCGAGATCACCGGGCTCGGCGATGCGTGGATGCTGCTTCAAATAGCGCGGAGAGGCGACCACGACCCGGCGCACATCGCCGAGGCGGAATCGCGACCATCGCCGAATCCGCCAGCGGACCGATGCGCAGCGCGACATCGAAGCCGTCCTCGATCAGATTGACCGCACGATCGAACAGCAGGAGCTTGGCGGACACGGTCGGGTCGGCGTCGAGAAACGCATCGAGGATGGGGCGCAGCACCATCTCGCCCGAACCACCGGCGCCGTGATGGCGATGACGCCGCGCGGCGCCGCCTTCCGGCCGGCCGCGATCATGTCGGCCTCTTCGAGCTCGGCGAGCACGCGGCGGCAGATCGCGGCATAGCGCTCGCCTTCCTCGCTCAGCCTGATCGACCGCGTCGTCCGGTGCAGCAGTTCGGCGCCGACCTGGTTCTCCAGGAAGCTGATGGCGCGGCTGACCGCCGCCGGCGAGCGGCCGAGCTTGCGGCCCGCGCCGGCGAGGCTGCCCTCCTATGTCCTCGTCAACGGAAGTGGTGATTGTTTCGCGATGAAATGCCTTGCGGGCGCATGCAGTCGCACGGAGACGGGCGCACGATGATCTGGCTGCATCGCGGTCTCCGGATGGTGGCCACAGCGCCTCGGCTGGACAGACAAGCGCCCGGCGACGGTCACGAATGCTTGACCCGGATCAATGACTGCGTCAGGACGCGAAATATGATATTCAGAGGCTGGTTGCTGCCCGAAAGGTAAACGCGTCTCCATGCGGCTTGTCCGTACCATGCTGGCATTCGTGATCGCCATCTCGCTGGCGATGGTGCCGCTTGGCGCGTCGGCCGCCGCGCATGCCATGCCGTCGGGTGGCATGAAGGCGAACATGACGATGGCCGGCGCCGGCGACATGTCGATGGATGAGTGCTGTCCGGACGACATGGACGGAAAGACCTCCCACACCGACGGCCAGAAGTGTGGAATGGGCGTCTGCTGTATCGGCGGCGCGGTCGCTTTTGACGACGTTCGACCGATCGCGTTCGGCCCATCTGCCGTCGCGGCGAGCAAGATCGCCATTCCTTCGGATCAGGTCGCCGATTTGCGCGGGACCAGTCCTCCGTTCCGACCTCCACGAATCTGATCTCGCAAATCCGCGCGAGCAGCACGCTTGCTCGCGATGAAGCGGACGTGTGCGCCTGCAGCGCCACGGTCGAGATCAATCCATGAGGACAGAACAATGCTTTCCAAGCTCACGACTGCGGCTTTGGCCGCCACCCTTTCGCTTGCCGCTTCTGCCGCCATGGCCGGCGCCAGCGACTTCGCCTTCGAGCCTGTCAATCCGGAGATGAAGAAAGGCGACGACGTCACGCTCGCCGTTCGTTTGTTGAACAGACAGACCGGCAAGCCGGTGCCGGATGCGGTCATCTTCAAGACCCGCGTCGACATGGCGCCCGACGGCATGGCCGACATGGAATCGTCCGTTTCTCCGCTGCCCTCGAAAGAGCCGGGCGTCTACACCTTCAAGACCGACCTGCCGATGGCCGGCCGCTATCAGGTGACGCTGTCGGCGAAGGTGCAGGGCGAGCCGGAGACGGTCACCGGCAAGGTCATCGTCAAGGCGACCAAGTGAGCGCTGGGGCGCCGCTCGGCGGCGTCCCGACATCCCCAATTCACGATCACATGGACGCGCTTGATCGCGCGCGGAACACGCCATGAAGACGCTGCGTCTCCTGACGACGGCCCTGGCGCTGGGCGGGGCCTTGGCTCTGGTCGGCTCCTGGTATCTGAACGGCGGGCCCTGGCCTGCACACGCCGACCTGACTTCTCCAGCGGCTGCCGCAGACGGAAGTCCACTTTACTACAGGGATCCCGGTGGCGCTCCGGCCTGGTCGGCGGTGCCGAAGAAGGATGCACAAGGGCGCGATTACTTGCCGGTCTACGATGACGAGGCCGCGGCCGAGCCCCCGAAGTTGCAGCAACAGGCGAACGCCTCGCGAAAGATCCTGTACTACCGCAATCCCATGGGACTGCCGGACACCTCGGCGGTACCGAAGAAGGATCCCATGGGGATGGACTACGTCCCCGTGTACGACGGCGACGACACCGACGACGGCACGGTGAAGCTTTCGCCGGGCAAGATCCAGCGCACCGGCGTGAAATCCGAGCCCGCCGAGCGGCGCAGCATCAGCGTGGTGGTGAAGGCGCCGGGCACGATCCAGCTCGACGAGCGGCGGATCTCGGTGATCGCGATGCGCTCGGAGAGCTTCGTTCAGAAGGTTGCGGATGTCACGACCGGCACGCGCGTGAGCGCCGGTCAGCCGCTGATGGAGATCTACAGTTCGGCAATTGCGGCCGCCGCGGCGGAATACCTCGCCACGATCAACTCGAAAATCGTGGGAGGTGTGGAGTTCTACGGCCGCGGTTCGCGCCAGCGCTTGACCAATCTGGACGTTCCGGAGCCGGTAATCACCGCCATGGAGAAATCCCGTGTCGCGCCCGTGACCGTGCAATGGACAGCGCCGCGCGACGGAATTGTGCTCGAACGCAACGCTGTGGAGGGCATGCGTGCCAACCCTGGCGACGTGCTGTTCCGGATCGCGGACATCTCGCTGGTCTGGGCGCTGGTCGATGTCGCCGAGCGCGATCTCGGCACCGTCGCGGTGGGACAACCCGTCTTGATCCGGGCACGCAGCTTCGCAGGCCGGACCTTCTCTGGAAAGATCGCCGTGATCTATCCGCAGGTGAACCGGGACACGCGCACCGCTCGCGTTCGAATCGAGCTGTCCAATCCGGACGTGGCCTTGCTGCCGGACATGTATGTCGATGCCGAAATCAATACCGCCGATGCATCTCCGGTCGTTGTGGTGCCGGATAGTGCGGTGCTCGACACTGGCGCCCGGCAGGCCGTTCTGGTCGACAAAGGCGAAGGCAAGTTCGAGCCGCGGGACGTGAAGCTTGGACGCCGGGGCGGCGGATACATCGAAATCCGTGACGGTCTCAAGGAAGGGGAGGCGGTCGTCACCTCCGCGAACTTCCTGATCGATGCCGAAAGCAACCTCAAAGCCGCCCTGAGGGGCTTCGCCGACGCGCACCCGTCATCGGATGCCGCGGGTGGACATGCCCATGGAGAGCACAAATGATCGCCCGCATCATCTCATGGTCGGCGCGCAACCTGCTGCTCGTCCTGTTCGGCACCGGCTTCGCGGCGGCGGCGGGACTCTACGCCTTGGTCCATCTTCCACTCGACGCCATCCCGGATCTCTCCGATACGCAAGTGATCGTCTATACCGAGTACCCCGGCCAGGCACCGCAGGTGATCGAGGATCAGGTCACCTATCCCCTGACCACCGCCATGCTGACGGTGCCGAGGTCGAAGGTGGTGCGCGGATTCTCGTTCTTCGGCGTGTCCTTCGTCTATGTGATCTTCGAGGACGGCACCGACATCTACTGGGCGCGTTCGCGCGTCATGGAGTTCCTGAACAGCGCCAGCTCGCGCTTGCCTGCCGGCGTCACACCGACGATCGGTCCCGACGCCACCGGTGTCGGCTGGGTCTACCAGTACGCTGTGATGTCCAAGGAGCTGAACCTCGCCGAGACGCGCACGATCCAGGACTGGAATCTGAAATTCGCGTTGGCCAAGGCGGGTGGCGTCGCCGAGGTCGCCAGCATTGGCGGCTTCGTCAAGCAGTACAACGTGATCCTCGATCCGCAGCGGATGCGCGACCGCGGCATCAGCATGCAGAAGATCCGGGACGCGATCCGCGCTTCGAACGCGGACGTCGGCGGTCGGACCGTGGAGCTCTCCGAGTTCGAATACGTCATCCGCGGTAAGGGCTACCTCAAGAGCATCAACGATCTCGGCAACATCGTCCTGAAGACCTCCGGCGGCACGCCTGTGCTGTTGCGCGACGTTGCCAGCGTGGAGCTCGGGCCCGACGAGCGGCGGGGCATCGCCGAGCTGAACGGCGAGGGGGAGGTTGCCAGCGGCATCGTGCTGCAGCGGTTCGGCGTCAACGCGCTGGACGTCATCGAGAACGTCAAGGCCCGGTTCAAGGAGATCGCCAGCAGCTTGCCGAGTTCGGTGGAGATCGTGCCGGTTTACGACCGCTCCAACCTGATCTACGCCGCGATCGACACCCTGAAGCACACCCTGCTCGAGGAAAGCCTCGTCGTGGCTGTGGTCTGCGTGGTCTTCCTGCTGCACATCCGCAGCGCGCTCGTCGCCATCCTGATGCTGCCGGTCGGCGTGCTGATGGCGTTCGGCGCGATGAAGCTGCTGGGCCTCGGCTCCAACATCATGAGCCTCGGCGGCATCGCGATCGCGATCGGCGCGATGGTGGATGCGGCCATCGTCATGATCGAGAACGCGCACAAGCATCTGGAGCGGGCCAAACCCGGTCAGTCGCGCGTCCAGGTGCTGATCGATGCGGCTGCGGAAGTCGGGCCGGCGCTGTTCTTCAGTCTGCTCATCATCACCGTGTCGTTCATGCCGATCTTCACGCTGGAGTCGCAGGAGGGGCGTCTGTTCAGCCCGCTCGCGTTCACCAAGACGTTCTCGATGGCCGCAGCCGCATTGCTGTCGGTGACGCTTGTGCCCGCGCTGATGGTGATCTTCGTTCGCGGCAGGATCGTTGCGGAACACCGTAATCCTATCAATCGTTTCCTGATCTGGATCTATCGGCCGGTCATCAAGGGCGTGCTACGGGCGAAGACGCTGGTCATCCTGGCCTCGTTGGCCGTGCTGGCCATTTCGATATGGCCGGCCCGCCAGCTCGGGACCGAGTTCATGCCATCGCTGAACGAGGGCACGCTGCTCTATATGCCGACGACGTTGCCGGGCATCTCGATCACGAAGGCGGCCGAACTGATGCAGACGCAGGACCGGATCATCAGGTCGTTCCCGGAGGTCGCCTCGGTCTATGGCAAGGCGGGACGAGCGGCGACCGCGACCGATCCGGCTCCGACTGAGATGTTCGAAACCGTGGTCAATTTGAAGCCGAAGGAGCAGTGGCGCCCCGGCCTTACTGTCGACGGGTTGATCGCGGAGATGGACAAGGCATTGCAGTTCCCGGGGGTGTCGAACGCCTGGACCATGCCGATCAAGGCGCGCATCGACATGCTCTCGACCGGCATCCGGACGCCGATCGGCGTGAAGGTGATGGGCACGGACCTGGTCGAGATCGACAGGCTGGCCAGGCAGATCGAGCGTGTCATCAAGACGGTCCCCGGGACGTCGTCCGCCTACGCCGAGCGCGGCATCGGCGGCTACTATCTGGAGATCTCTCCCGACCGCGAGGCGCTCGCCCGCTACGGCATCCTGATTCAGGACGTTCAGGACACGATCGCTGCCGCGTTGGGAGGCCAGACGGTGACCACGACGGTCGAAGGCCGACAGCGGTTCACGATCAACATGCGCTACCCTCGCGACCTCCGTGACAATCCCAAGGCTATCGCCAGCGACATTCTGGTGCCGATGCCGGCAGGCGGCGCCGTGCCGCTGGGCGAGGTGGCGACGGTCGAGCCGGCGCGTGGACCGACCTCCATCCGTACCGAGAACGGGCAGCTTGCCACCTACATCTACGTCGACATCAGGGATCGGGACATCGGCAGCTACGTCGCCGCCGCGCAGCGCGCCGTGACGGAGAGCATCCAGTTTCCGGCCGGATATTACGTGGTGTGGAGCGGTCAGTACGAATATCTGCAGCGCGCCGCGGCCCGCCTGAAGATCGTCGTGCCCGTGACGCTGACAATCATCTTCCTGCTCCTGTACCTCAATTTCAGGGCTCTGACGGAGACGATGATTGTCATGCTCTCGTTGCCGTTCGCGCTGGTGGGCGGCATCTGGATGATGTGGTGGCTCGGCTTCAACCTGTCGGTTGCCGTCGCTGTCGGATTCATTGCGCTCGCAGGCGTCGCCGCAGAGACCGGCGTGGTGATGCTGATCTATCTTGATCACGCGCTGGCCGAGGTCAGGGCGTCGCGAGCCGCCGAGAACCGCGCGCTCACCCGGCAGGATCTCCATGCGGCGATCATGGTCGGCGCTGTTGAGCGCGTGCGTCCCAAGATGATGACGGTGGTCGCCATCATGGCAGGCCTGCTGCCGATCATGTGGAGCACCGGCACGGGCTCCGAGATCATGCAGCGCATCGCGGTGCCGATGATCGGCGGCATGATCTCGTCGACGCTGCTGACGTTGATCGTCATTCCGGCGATCTTCGGCCTCGTGAAGGGCAGGGGCCTTCCGCCCGACCGCGCAGGCGACGTCGCCCTTGATGGGCGTCCTGGCCAAAACGCGAGACCGGCGCAGGTTCCGCAAGCGGCCGAGTAGGCATCGCGTCTTTTCATCGACCAGAGGGCAGAAATCCATCAAGCGAAGCGTCGTCCGCTTAGCCTTCCTGGCCCCGGCACTTGCCGGGGAGCCCCTACGCGGGCTGTCTCGGCCAGGCCGAGTCGGCAATGCTGGACAGTTCCCAATTGACCAAATCCGCCGGGCTGCGCAGCTCGTCTATCGCGGGGCCGATGCCTCAGCATCAGCACCTCCGCGGCAGCCTCGCCGATAAACATCGAGCGCCTGCTCGCCTGATGTCCGGTTTACCAGCCTCGTTCGCTGAAGAGTGCATGGTCTCCGAGGTCGCTGATGAGCCATCGGTTGGGGAGGGGCCAGTTGAGCTAGCTCTGCTTCTTTGTGAGAGCCTTCGGCGACTGTTCTGCCATGGCATCGACCTCGGGGACCGCCGGGAGTTCCTCCGTGCGCTCCTTGAGATCGGCCGCACGCTGGATCAAGCCGGACGCCACGGCCGGATCTGTTGTCGTCTTTGCCATCCTCAGGAGCGTGGCTGCGGCTTCTCGGGCGAAATAGTTGAAACGCGGCACGAGCTCGTTACCCCATCTGAGTTGCGATGGAATGAGTCGCGAGCTGGGAATCCGTTCCGATCTTTTGTTAAAAAAACGGCTGCAAGCAATTGGTTCCAAAACTGAAAAGACCTCAGTCCGGGGCCGATACCGAGGCCGCGGACATCACGACGCGAACTCATGCAGCCCGATCCAGCCGGTGTAGAGCCCGACCAGGGCGATCAAGGCTGCCGAGACGTAGGGCGCGCGATGTGCGAAGCGGCTGAAGCCGCTCCAATGGCGTTCGACGTGCCGAATACCGAGAGCGGCAACGACGCCGGCCGATACCATGGTGATGGCGAGGCCGAGGCCAAAGCAGAGCACCAGTGCGAAGCCGAGGCTGAACTGCTTCAACTGAATACAGAGCAGAAGAACTGTAATGGCTGCCGGGCACGGGATTAGGCCGCCGGTGAGACCGAACAGGACGATCTGCGGTGTGGTGACGGTGCGTCCGGCGAAGCGCCTTTGGATGTCGGCGGCATGAGCGCGAGCGTGCGCGTCATCCTGTTCCCCGAGGTCCATGTGGTCGTGATCGTGCTCCTCGAAACGAATTTCGGCGACATCGCCCGCGAGTGCGATGCGTGCCTTGAAGGCGTGCGGTTCCGGAATCTCCTCGGTGCTCTCCAGATATCCGTCGCGGTCGACGAACGCGAAGCTCTGTTCGCTGCCATCGGCACGGACTGTCGTCACCCCGATGTCCGCGGCGGAAGGGAGGCCACCTGCGTCGCTGGAAATCCGCCAGCGCGGCGGAACGCCGGTCTCGAACACCGCGATCGAAAGCGTCCTGCCCGCGAGCGAGACGGCCTGCGGTTCGTCCTGGTGATGATCGTGGCCGTGCTCCTCGGTCGTCCCGCGCCAGGTGCGCCAGACCATCCACGCGGCGACTCCGAGGATGATGAGTGCAGACGCGATCTGGAGATAGGCTTCGCTGCGCTCTCCGGAGAGATCGTGGCCGAAGTAGAGGCCGAGAAAGGCGACCGCCCATACCACCGCCGTGTGCGAGATCGTCGCCGACAGTCCAAGAAGCACGGCCTGGAAGACCGTGCCACGGATCGCAACGATAAAAGCGGCCATCATGGTCTTGGAATGGCCGGGCTCGAGACCATGCAGCGCGCCGAGAAGAATCGCGCTCGGAACGAAGAGCCATGCGTGAGCACTGCTCTGCTGCAGCAGGTGCGACAGATCGGTCATGAATTCACTTCAAATAGGTTCGGACGACGTCGATCAGGTCGGCCGCACCCTTGGCCTTTTCGGGATCCTCTTCGCGGTCCGGATCCACGACGTGATGGCGGATGTGGTCCTCGATCAATTCGGTGGTGAGCCCGCCGACGGCGCCCCGGACCGATGCGACCAGCATCAGGACGTCCGTGCAGCCGAGCTCGGCCTCCAATGCACGCTCGACCGCGTCCAGTTGCCCCTTGATGCGCTTCACCCGCGCCAGGAGCTTCGACTTGTGCTTGATGGTGTGCGACATCCCCATAAGATAGGGGGGTACCCTATTTCGGTCAAGGTGAGCGCGATGGCGCGTGTCGCAGGCCGGCCAAGCGAGACGGTTCCGCTCCCATTGACGCCGGCCTGCGCCTTGGCGGTGAGATGAACGGTTCCGGAGCGGTGAAGTCTTCGTGATCCTTTCGGCGTGACATCTCGGGTGCGAACGGGTTGACAGCTCCGGCTTCAAGAGTTCTATTTGCGGTACGGGGATGTGCGATCTCCCCGCGAGGCGACATGCCCAAGCATCGCGTCCCTGGATCACCAAGGGCGCCGCATGTCATCATCATCCAGTTCGATTCCACCCGACAAATTGTCTCGACTGCTCGGTGCGTCGGCCGCGCGGACGCTTGTCGAGGATGACTTCGAGATGGCGGTGGTGACGTTCGGTGGGGCTTATGCGGTACTCACCTGCGTCGCCCGGCAGGCCGCCGAATGCTATCGTTGGGTGGCTCCCCGGAGATGCTCGAAGGTCTCGGCAGGGCGAAACGACTCCTGGCCGCTTCATCTGCTCCCGGCGGTCACCCGCTGCCGTCGTGATCCTGAATCTGTTGATCTGCTTCTCGCTGCGCACGAGACCTCATCGAGCGGCGGTATGACGACTGACTTCACCTGGGGCAGGACAACCAGGAGAACGATCATGCGGATACCGAATATCTCTCAAGTCGCAGCCTTGCTGGCGCTAGTGGCGGGGCTGTCACCCGCCCATGCGCTGACCCAGGAAGAGCTCGTCGCCAAGATTCAGGCAGCCGGCTATTCGCAAGTCAGGGACATCAAGTCCACCGCGGAAGGCACGACCGCGAAGGCGATGAAGAACGGCAAGGAAGTGCGGCTCGTCGTCGATAGCGGCGGCCGGATCAAAGAACAGCAGGACTGAGGAAGGAGCAGCGCGATGAGAAAAGCAATCCTGGCCCTGATCGGCATCAGCGCCTGCGTTCTGGCGCCGGCTTCGGAATGGCTCGCCTCGGCGGCCCATGCGCAAGACGTCGACTGGCAAAAGGTCGACGAGACGCTCGGCCGCAAGCCCGCCGTCTCTGACGACGTTCACCGCTACAGCTTTCCGCGCACGGATCTCGCGGTGACGTTGGACGGAGTGCCGATCAAGCCGGCACTGGCGCTCGGCGGCTGGATCGCATTCAAGCCCGCGCATGGCGGTGCCATGGTCATGGGAGACCTTGTGCTCCTGGACACCGAGATCAATCCGGTCATGGCCAAAATGATCGCGAGCGGTCTCGAGATCACCGCCGTGCATAATCACTTGCTGCGGGCGACCCCTGCGACCTTCTACATGCACGTCGCCGGTCATGGAGAACCTGTCAGACTGGCCTCGGCCATCCACGACGCGCTGGCCGAAAGCAAGACGCCATTGGTGGTCCCGGCGCCGACGGGGCCGTCGCCTGCCGTGGACCTCGATACGGCGAAGCTCGATCAGATCATCGGCGTCAAGGGGCAGGCCAACGGAGGGGTCTACCAGTACAGCGTGAAGCGACGCGATGCGATCACGCAAGATGGCACTCCGCTGACGCCAGTCGGCGCGATGGGCGTCGCGATTGGAATCAATTTCCAGCCGACCGGAGCAGGCAAGGCGGCAATAACCGGAGACTTCGTTCTGACTGGCGACGAGGTCAACCCCGTGATCTTGGCGTTGCGGGCTCACGGCATCGAGGTGACCGCCTTGCACAGTCACATGCTCGACGAACAGCCGCGGCTCTTCTTCATGCACTTCTGGGCGAACGACGATGCCGTGAAGCTCGCGGAAGGTCTCCGCGCGGCGCTCGACAAGACTGCCAGCACGAAGAGCTAGCCAAAGACGGCCGGCCTGCCCGCTACAGCCTAAGACGCGTGGTGGTCTCCGCACTGCGCGAGCCGGTTCGTGAGCCCCCGGTGCTTACACTGTAGCGGACGCAGAGCAGGGGATGCCGAAATCGGCAAACCTTCTTCACGCCACAAGATCGACGACGAGAAGCAGGAGGCTCGAGGCGAGGCCGAAGCAGGGCACCCACATCGGGCAAATGAACGCCCCAGATGGCGCCGGCTGTCGTCTGCCCTTAATCCGGATCAGCGCGATATTCACGATTGCGAAAACAACAAGGGTGAAGCGCGCCGTGAGATCTGCAAGGCCACCAAGCGGAACAGCCAGTGAGAGTACGAGGATCGCTCCGATGCCGAACGCCGTCGCAAGAAGCGGCGTCTGCGTGACTGAATTCAACCGGGCAAAGACCCTTGGCAAATTGCCTTGATCCGCGAGACCATAGATGACGCGACCGATCATGATCATGTGCACAATGATGCCGTTGAGCGTGGCCACAATGGCGATTGCGCTCATGGTGACGAGCGGCAGGCCTGTCAGTCGCTCGAAGACCAGCGCAAGCGGTGCCGATGAGCGCGCGAGTTCCTGCGGAGGTACCGCCGTGACGGCAATCCACACAACCAGCGCGTAGATCAGCGCGGTCAAACCGAGGGTCAGGAACAGCGCACGGGGCAGGGTGCGACTCGGCTCCTTCATTTCCTCCGCAATGTTGACCACGTGCTCGAAGCCGATGAAGGAAAAGACTGCGATGAGGGCCGTTCCGCCCAATCCAATCCAGGCCTCCGTATCACGTGTCGGCGGCCACATTTCCGGCAGGCGTGTGACAACATCCGTCCCGTGACCGAGGCCAGTCACAATGATCAGCACGAGACCGCCCACCTCGACAACCGTCATGATCCCGGCGAAGGTGACGGATTGGGCCGTGGCGAGACACGCCACGACGCCCATCGCAAGAACGACTCCCGAGATGATCCACGGAGCCGAAATCGGCAGAAACACGGCAACATAGCCCGAGCTACCAACACTGATGGTTGCGGCGGAGATTGTTGCCGTCGCGACCACCAGAAGCCCGACCCCGAGGCTGAGCCATTTGCGACCAAAAGCGGCCTGCACATAAGCGGCCTCGCTGGCGCTGACGGGCATGCGCGTTCCCAGTTCGGCAAATGATGCTGCACTGAACGCCATCACAAGGGCTGCACCGATGAAGGCAAGTGGCGCATGCATACCACTGCGTGCCGCGGCGATCCCGACCAGGACGTAGATTCCTGCGCCGATGGTGACGCCAAGGCCATAAAGCACCGCTTGGGTCAGCGACAGTGACCGCAACAGGCGCTGCGACTCGGCCGGCGAGCCAGCAGCCTCGATAGACATTCGACGTTCTCCTCGCTTGGAATGACACGTGCACCCGCACGTGTTCAGGGCAGAAACGGTCTCAGCTGCAAGTCGATCGAGGAAGTCTTGAGTGGAGTGGTCTTGCTCTCAGCCGATGGCTGGGCCGTAAAATGCACCAGCCGCTGCCGCGAAAGCAACCAAGATGGCGAGGGCGCCGGAATTCCTCCAACGGCATTCACGGCCTCGACTGATGCCGGAGCTACGAAGTCCGAGTGGAGCCCGAAGCAGCGCAGGCCTGCAAGGACTTGATCCACGTCAACGAGGGGTCATCGAGCCCGAACTACGTTGTGTCGAGAGGATCTTGAGATGCAGCTCTTCAATTCGACGCGGAGATACGGCGCGATTCCTCAGATACTGCATTGGCTCACGGTGCTGCTCGTGGCCGTTGCCTGGGTCATTGGCGTGTTCGGTGATGTGCTGCCCAAGGGCGCGCCGCGGGAGTCCGGCCTGTTCGTCCACGTGATGGCCGGAACCGTGATCCTCGCGCTTCTGGCGGTGCGTCTGGCTTGGCGGCTGGCCGATCCATCTCCACCGCCCGAAGCGACCGAGTTCGCCTCATGGATGGGAAAGTGGCAGGATCCGGCCGCGCGTTTCGCGCACTACGTCCTTTATGCGCTGCTTTTTGCCGTGCCTGTCGTTGGCATTGTGTTGCAGTTTGCGCGCGGTGATGCCTTGCCGCTGTTTGGCATCGCCGAGATCGCCTCGCCTTGGGCCAGGGACCGCGCGTTTGCTCACAACGTCAAGGAAGTGCATGAAATTCTCGCCCATGCGCTGGTCATCGTGGCCGCAATGCATGCGGCTGCAGCGCTGATCCATCACTGGATCTTCCGCGATCGGACGCTCCTTCGCATGCTGCCTCACTCGGACACTTAATTAAAGGAATGACGCGCCTGCAGGAGATGACGAGTCCGCCGGACACCTCTGCCGGCGTGACTGAAAGGCCGGGATCTGGTCGATCGCTCCGCTCGTCGTACGGATTGACAATCTCCAGGCAAACCCGATCGGGAGACACGCCAATGCTGGAGTATCGCGTCAGCGCCAGACGGATCGATGCGCATGAAAGCGTCGCAGACTGCAAGGATGCGACCGTGGTGCTCGATACGGATGTCATGGGACGGCGGGATGCGTTCAACCCTGCGGAGCTTCTGCTTGCTGCGGTGGCTGCCTGCATGATCAAGGGAATCGAACGTGTCACGCCGATGCTCAAGTTCCATATGAGCGGCGTCGAAGTGCGCCTGATCGGCGTCCGGCAGGACAGCCCGCCGATGATGGCGTCGATCGACTATGAGCTGATCATCGACACCGACGAAGATGACCGTCGGCTCGAATTACTCCATCAGAATGTCCGGAAGTATGGGACGATATCCAACACCGTGGCGGCCGCGACGAAGTTGCAGGGCGTGATCAGGAGAAAGACATGAGCCGCCTTCACGTCCATCCGGAAAGCCACCTGGTGGCGCGGATCGGATGGCTCAGGGCGGCCGTTCTGGGCGCCAATGACGGCATCATTTCGACTGCGAGCCTGATCGTCGGTGTTGCCGCGGCAGCAGCGACTCGAAACGACGTCCTGATCGCCGGCGTTGCGGGGCTGGTCGCTGGAGCGATGTCGATGGCCGCCGGAGAATATGTCTCGGTCAGTTCGCAGTCGGACACGGAGCAGGCCGACCTTGCGCGAGAGCGCAAGGAACTCAGCGACAACCCGGCATTTGAACGCGATGAGCTTGCCGACATCTACATCAAGCGGGGTGTCGAGCAATCCCTGGCGCGGCAGGTGGCGGAGCAGTTGATGGCGAAAGACGCACTGACAGCTCATGCGCGTGATGAATTGGGAATATCCGAGATCACCGCAGCGCGGCCTATCCAGGCTGCCCTGACCTCGGCCATGATGTTTTCGGTGGGGGCCGCCATGCCCTTGCTGATGGTCGTCCTGTCGCCGGTCAACGCGCTGGTCCCGATCGTGTCCGCGGCGTCTCTCGCCTTCCTCGCGGTGCTGGGTGCGATCGGCGCAAAGGCGGGCGGGGCGAACATTCCGCGCGCCACGGTTCGCGTGACGTTCTGGGGGGCTTTCGCCCTCGGTCTCACCGCAGGCATCGGAAAGCTGTTTGGGGCCGTCGTTTGAAATCGGTGCTTTGAATAGCCTTCGAGAGCGAACTTGCTTCCGGCATCGTGCGCCGGATGCGAAGCCGGCAAGAACCGAAGCGATGATCCCGCACAATGGCGCAGCGATCGCCGCCATCGAGGAGTAAGCCGCGAGCACCAATGCTGCCTTTCCATCGGCGGCAGGGTCTGTCGCGGCAAGAAATATGCGACCATGCTCGGCAGAATGATGGTCAACGGCACGCTGGCGGCAACGGACGCCGCAGAGTTCAAGTCCGATCGCGGCGCGACCGATAGGGTCATCCTCGACGCTCGCGCGATGAAGGAGGACGTACTGGTTCGCATTCGCCTGCAGATGCGGGGGCTGTTCGGATTGTTCGGGATGTCCGGTTACGAGGCCATCGAACCGCGGCGCGTAATCAGGCCTCCTGCCTCTTTCGTGCCAGCGCGCGCGGCGCGATGCCGTAGCGGCGACCGAACAGGCGGCTGAAATGCGAGGGGTCGTTGAAGCCCCAGCGCAGGGCAATGCTGGTGATGCTTTCGGTGCGGCGCGCGGCTTCTAGATCGCTGCGGCAACGGTCGAGGCGGCGCTGGCGGACGACGCCGTGCATTCTCGCGACACCCGACGCGTATGATTGGTGCATGGAGGCGGCGAAATTCTCGCCATTGTGGCGCAACGAGGTCACCGTGCGGAGCCTGGAGCTGACCTTCAGCTTCGAGCCGGCTGCTTATCTGCATCGCATCGCGCCGCGTCCGCTGATGGTCATCGCTGCGGAGGGCAACACGCTGATGCCGATCGAGGCGGCGCGCGCGGCCTTCGCCCAGTCGGGCGAGCCGAAGCGGTTCGTCAGCCTGCCTTGCGGTCACTTCGCGCCTTATGTCGAATGTTTCGAGCAGTCGTCGGCGGCGGCACGCGACTGGTTCGTCACGCATTTGCTGGAGATGCGTCGGCCTTGAGTGCGCGAGGTGAGGGCGCGGGCCTTGAACCTGCTCGCCGCCCTTGCTCTGCGCGAGCGTCGAAGGGGCATCGTTGCCGGTGTCATTGACGTGCCCTGTCGTGAGCTGCTGGAGCGAGGAGCCAAACTCCGATCACTTGACCAGGTGGACCGAAGCCGCTTCGGCTGATGAGCATCATCGGCCGTACGCGGTCACTGCGCTCAACTTCCCGCTGATCGACAGTCGTTGCCTCACGGCTGCAATCCACCTCTTGGTTTGTCCGGTCATTGGCGGTACGCTTGTCGTCGGAAAGGGCATGGCGCCCAGAGCAAAGATCATGGAGAACAGTTGGTCTGATGGATGAGGACGACCCGAGCGATGAAGTCGCCCGGATTGAGGCGCGGATCGAGGAGCTTGCTGAGACAGCCGAACGGTGTCGGAAGATCATCCTGGCCTCGAAGGTCGTGATCTGTGTCGGCGCAGGATTGCTGCTCGGCGCGATGCTGGGTCTGCTGGGGTCCAATGCGGTCGTCGCCCTCGGGGCGATTGCTGCTGTGCTGGGCGGCATCGTTTCGCTCGGATCGAACGTCAGCACATTGCGACAGACCATGGCGGCGATCGCCGCCGCTGAGAGGTTTCGCGCGGAGCTGATCGGCAGGATCGATCTTCGTTTGGTTGGTGACGCGCGATGACGCGGATGGCAGCTTCGGCGACGCACGCCGCTGGGTGTTGCTCTCCGGGCGATCCGTTTGCGGGGGGGAGCCGCGACAGTGCGCGAGACTGACTGTGCCGGGATCAACGCAAGTCATCGCGTTTGACGTTGGCCGGGGGCGCGCCCGCCGAGGCTCAGCGGGCTTCGGGGAAACGCCCCCGCGACCGGTCCCGCATGCCGCTACGCTCATGGCGGGCCACGGGACTGGTCACGAGGGCAGGGACGCGCTGGGCCTCGGTGCCGGGCGAACGCCGCGAAACCGCCCCCTGTGCGGCCCGAGGTTTCCATCAGCAGCCCCTCAGCGGCAATTCCAGGTGGTTCCTTGCGCGCAGACCGCGTTCGGGCTTTCGCCGCCATACACCTGATAGGGGTATTCGCCTTTGCGATAATAGCCATAGGCGTAGGGGTTCGGGCCGTAATAGGCCGGCACCTCCTCATAGGCCGGGCCGCCATAGACCGGACCACCATAATAATCATAGGCGTCGCGGCTCGCGGCGATCGCAAGACCGGTGCCGATGGCTCCCGCCGCAAGGGCCGCGCCGGCCGCAGCGCCGCCGTGCCAGCGCCGATTCCGAGCATCGGCACTGGTCGGCGTCAGGGCGCCGATCGCGAGTGCGGTCAGTGAAGCGATGATGGCCGTGCGGCCGAAGAGTGATTGTTTGGTCGACATGTTGTGCCTCCGGTGAAGTGCGCCGTGATCGGCGGATGTCTCCCGCGTCGGGCTCTGCCGAGAACTGTTGACGAATGCCAGAGCCGAACAATGCCGGCAGACGGATAATCGATTGCGGTTCTGAACCTGAGCTCGCTTGCGGAGCCGGCGGCGGTCCCAAAGCGAAGGTCAGGTCCACCTTATGAGAACCGCTGCTCCCCTCTGGAGTTCCAGCTCGGCCGGAACTTTGATGCGATCGGACCTGTGCCGCTGCGTCCTTGCTCTGCCGACCCAGGCGCTCGGCGCGGCGGACAATTCATCACTGTGACAGACGTTTGAAGGGATGTCGACGAGACCGGCCACGATGCTCCGCTCAACGCGTGCCATCCGGAGCCGCACGACGGGCAATCTCTGCATCGCCCGCATGCGCCAGCCGCCCGTCGTGCCAGTTTGTCGCGGACGCATCGCTTGTCTCGTCGGGCAAATCACCTTCACCTTTCCGCGCATCCCGGCTCGCTGAAGAGGGACGTTTCGCGATCGTCACGAGCGTCGAGCTGGAAGATGCGACGGGCGTGTTGCTCTGCAGCCTGGTGTCACAGCCGGGCCGGCGAACGGAGCGATGCGACGGCGAAATGGTGTGGTCCTGGCATCGCGGTGCTGATGCCAAGCCGGTCGGGATGATGATCCGCTGGCGACGGGGGCAAGACAGCCGATCCCCGGGGAGAGCGCCTATAACCCGTTCAAACCGTCGCGCAGGGAAGGCCGGATATTGGGCTGAACCTGTGGTTCTACCGCGTGCTTATTTGCTGCACGCGGACCGCGGGTATCAGTCGATACCCGGCCTTCCCTGCGCCTCTTCTTCCCGGGAAGAGGTCGACCGATCGCAAAAACTCGGGCACGGGCCGCCGCGAGATGGCATCATCGCGCCTGCTGTTTGAAACGTGGAGAAGGTGACCGTGACGAGATCGCGCGCCGGCGTGGCGCCCACGTCTCAATCCTGTAAGCGGCGTAAGGTGTCACAGGCCGCATACGGATCGCGTTCATCTGAGAGCCGCTTATGTGGCGGTCGAAGATCTCGTTCAAGCGGCAAGCTGCGATGTGCAGATCTGATCGTCGGCAAGTGGTCGGCAGCAGCTGCCTCGCTACTTCAGAAACCCTCTGAACTTGCGCAGCGAGAAGGCGAAGAGGATCGTGCCGATCACGAACAAGGACGCGAACTGCTTCCAAACGACGTCGAAGCCGGCTCCGCGGAACAGGATCGACTGCGCCATCATGACGAAATGCGTATTTGGCGCGGCCAGCATGATGTCCCGGATCAGCTCGGGCATACTCTCCCGCGGGGTCATGGTTCCGGAGAGCAGCTGCAGCGGCAGCAGCACGAGCATCAGCAGCAGACCAAATTGCGGCATCGTGCCGGCCTGGGTGGCAAGGAAGATGCCGAGGCTGGTCGTGGCGAACAGGTAGAGGGCCGTTCCGGCCAGGAACAACAGCCACGAGCCTTCAATCGGGACGGCGAGCAGCCCGTGGATGACGACGCCCAGCGCGAAAGTGGACGCCGCCAGCACCACGAGCCCCATCGACCAGATCTTGGCGAGCATGATCTCGGACGGCGTCACCGGCATCACGAGCAGGTGCTCGATCGTACCGTGCTCGCGCTCCCGAATCAGCGCGGCTCCGGTCAACACGATCGAGAGCATCGTGATATTCGACATCAGGTTGTTGATGGCGCCAAACCAGGCCTGCTTGAGCTCCTGGTTGAAGCGCGCCCGCAGGTCCAGATCCACCTGCGGGGCGGCGGAGCTGCGATATCGCCTGAGGAACTCGCTGACCTCACTTGTGAGGATCGACTGGATGTAGCCCGCGCCGGTAAACGCCTGTGAGACGCGCGTCGCATCAATGTTGAGCTGAAGCGCGGGAGATTTCCTCGCCAGCAGGTCGCGCTGGAAGTTTGGCGGAATGTCGAGAGCGAAGGTGTCGATGCCATTGTCCATCCGCCGATCCATCTCCGGCTGGCTGATCAGCCGGGGCAGGGAAAAATAGGGCGGGTTGAATGCCGTGATGATGCGGGACGAGGCCGGCGACCGATCCTCGTCGACGATGGCGATGGTCGCCATGTTCAGGTTTTCCGGCATCGACTTGGAGCCGGTGTAGATGGCGACCGAGAACGCGTAGATGATGAGCACGAGCATCATCGGATCGCGGAGCAGGCTGCGCAGCTCCTTGATGCCAAGCTGGACGATGTTGACGATCTGCATGATCAATCTGCCTGCTTCTTGAGGAGCGCGGCGCCCGCTCCGATCAGCACGGGAATGGCCGCGGCCAGCGGCAGCAGCTGCGTCCACAGCTCGCGAAGATCGAGCGCCTTGGAGAACGTGCCACGCGCAATGGTCACGAAATAGGTGGTCGGGTAGACCCGGCCGATGACTGCTCCCACGCCCTGCAGCGACGAGACCGGATCGATCAGACCGGAGTATTGGACGGCGGGGATCATCGTGAGCAGCGTCGTGGCGAACATCGCCGCGATCTGGCTGCTGGTGAAGCTCGAGATCAGCAGCCCGATCCCGGTCGTGGCGGTGACATAGAGCAGCGCGGCGAGCATGAAGGTCGGGAAGCTTCCCGTGAACGGGACGCGGAACACGAGGACTGCAAACAGGACGAGCAGCACCGCGTTGGACAGGGCGAGTGCGACGTAGGGGAGCTGCTTGCCGACCAGGAACTCGAGCCTGGTGACCGGCGTGACGTAGAAGTTGATGATCGAGCCGAGCTCCTTTTCCCGGACGACGCTGAGGGCCGCCAGCATCGAGGGGATCATCAGCAGCAGGAGCGGAATGACGGCGGGCGCCATGGCGACGAGGCTCGCCACGGCCGGATTGTAACGATAGCGCATCTCGAGCTGGAATTCACTGGTGGCGGCGCGCTTCCCCAGGAGCTGGGTCGCCTTCTTCGACAGCCAGTCGGCATGGATGCCTTGCACGTAGCCGCGCACCGTCTCGGCGCGGCTCGGCATCGCTCCGTCGATCCACGCGCCGATCTGCACGTTCCGTCCGTGCTCGAGATCGCGGCCGAACCCCGGCGGGATCTCCAGCGCCAGGCTGAGTTCGCCGTTGCGCATGCGCCGGTCCAGATCGGTATAGTCCGCGATCGGCGGCATTTCGACGAAATAGCGCGATCCCGCGATCTGCAGCGCGTAGTCGTGGCTGATGGTCGTATTGTCGCGATCGAGCACGGCGAAGGACAGGTTGTCGACGTCGAGGTTGAGGCCGTAGGCCATCACCAGCATCAAGACCACGCTGCCGATCGTGGCGAGAGCGGCCCGGATCGGATCGCGCCGCAGCTCCAGCGCCTCACGCTGGCTATAGGCGAGCAGACGCCTCGCATCGAACAGGCGCCGTCGCCCGGCTTTGTGTTCCGCGGCGACATCGTCTCCGTCCCGAGCCGTCGGGGCAGGCGTGGGCACCGGATCCGTTGCGTGCGTCGCCTCCTCCAGATACGCGATGAACGCCTGCTCCAGCGTCGATGCCGCGCGCTGCGCGACGATGGCCGCCGGCGTATCGCTGACGAGCACGCGTCCCGCATGCATCAGCGAGATGCGGTCACAGCGCTCCGCCTCGTTCATGAAGTGCGTCGAGACGAAGATGGTGACGTTGTCCCGGCGCGACAGATCGGCCAGGATCCGCCAGAACGCATCGCGGGCCACCGGGTCCACGCCCGATGTGGGCTCGTCCAGGATCAGCATCTCGGGCAGATGGATCATCGCCACCGCCAGGGACAGTCGCTGACGGATGCCGAGCGGCAGGGCCTCGGGCAGTGCGTCCATGACGCCGGCAAGCTCGAAGCGCTGCGCCATGTCTTCGATCCGCGCCGGTGTCTCTGCCGGAGGCAGGCCGAACAGACGCGCGTGCAGCTCGAGGTTCTGCTGCACGGTCAATTCGGTGTAGAGCGAAAACGCCTGCGACATGTAGCCGACGCGGCGGCGGACGGCCATGTCGTTCGGGTCGACGTCGTGCCCGAATAGGCGCGCCTCTCCCGAGCTGGCCGGCAGCAGCCCGGTCAGCATCTTCATCGTCGTGGTCTTGCCGCAGCCGTTCGAGCCGAGGAAGCCGAAGATCTCGCCACGCCCGATGCGGAAGCTGACATCGTCGACCGCCGTGAAATCGCCGAACCTCATCGTCAGGTGGTCGGCCTCGATCGCGATGTCCTCGTCGGCTGCAGCGGCACGCGGTGGAATGACCACGGGCGCGTGGTCTTGGCGCTTTTCATCCGGCAGGAGCGCAATGAAGGCGTCGTCGAGCGTCGTCGTTCCGGTCTGCTGCAGCAGTTCGCGCGGCGTCGCGGCCGTCAGCACCCGTCCGGCATCCATCGCCACCAGCCAGTCGAATCTGGCCGCTTCCTCCATATAGGCGGTGGAGACGATGACGCTCATGCCGGCCGAGTCGGCCCGGATGTTGTCGATCAACTGCCAGAACTGGCGGCGCGACAAGGGATCGACGCCCGTGGTTGGCTCGTCGAGAATCAGAAGGTCCGGGTCATGAATGAGCGCGCAGCACAGCCCCAGCTTCTGCTTCATGCCGCCGGACAGCTTGCCGGCCGGCCGCTCGGCAAAGGCCGCCAGGCCGGTGCGCTTCAGCAGGTCGCCGATGCGGCGCTCGCGCTCGTGCCTGTCGTGCCCGAACAGACGTCCGAAGAAGTCGACATTCTCGAACACCGACAGCGTCGGATAGAGGTTCTTGCCCAGCCCCTGCGGCATATAGGCGATCTTCGGGCAGACCCGCGCGCGATGCGCGGCATCCGCCATGTCGCCGCCGAGCACCTCGACCCGGCCTTCCTGGATGACCCGCGCGCCGGCGATCAGCGACAGCAGGCTGGACTTGCCGACGCCGTCAGGCCCCAGCAGGCCGACCATGCAGCCCGACGGCAGATCGAGCGTGATAGCGTCGAGCGCTCGCGTCTTGCCGAAGCGGAGGCCGACCTCTTCCAGACGGACGATGTGGCGTTGCGGCTGGTGATCAGCGCCCACCGGCTCCCCGCTCATTGCACCAGACCTCGCTGCAGCGTCGCCGGCCAGTCCGCATTCTGATCGAGCTGGACATAGGCCATGCCCGGCAGCCCGGTCTTGACGTTGCGGATGTTCTTCCTGAGCAGCTCCGGCGATATCCGGGCCTTGATCCGGAACATCAGCTTCTGCCGTTCCTCCTCGGTCTCCACTGTCTTCGGCGTGAACTGCGCGACGTCGGCGACGAACGTGACCTTTGCCGGCACGATGTATTGCGGCGCCGCGTCGAGCACGAGGCGGACATCGCTGCCCATGGTGACCCGCCCGGCCTCTGCCGTCGGCAGGAAGAACGTCATGTAGACGTCGCCGAGATCGACGAGGTTGAGGATGCGTCCGCCCGCCGCCAATACCTCGCCGAGCTGGGCGACGCGATATTGCACACGACCGTCGCGGGGTGACCTCAAGGTGCTGTCATTGATATCGGCAGCGATTGTCTCGATGGCCGCCCGCGCTGCATCGACCGCGGCCTCGGCATCCACCACCTGGGCTTTGGCCGCACTCAGCGCTGCCTCGGTCGCGGCCGCATGGGCCTTGGCTGCACTTACCGCTGCCTTGGCCGCGAGTGAATTGGCGCGATCGTCGTCGAGCACCTGCTGCGAGACCGCGGCGGTGGTGATCAACTGCTCGGAGCGTGCACGCTTCTTCTCGGCCTGTTCGAATTTCGCGTCCTGCTGGGCAACCGTGGCATCCGCCGCGACGCCTTCCGCCTCCCTCTGGCGGATCAGGCTCTTCGCCGTCTCGACTCCGATGACGGCGCGCCGCAACTCGGCCTCGGCTTGACGACGCCGCGCTTCCAGCTGCTCCGTGTCCATTCGCACCAGGACCTGACCGGCGGAGATGAAATCGCCCTCGTTGACCAGGATCTCCTTGATCCGGCCGGCGATCTTGGTCGACACGTCGATCTCGGTCGCCTCGATCCGCCCGTTGCCGCTGGCGAGCCCTGGCGGGAGCCCCGGATGGCTGAGCTTCTGCCACGCATAGTACCCACCGCCCGCACCCAGCAAGATGAGCAGCAACAGGATCTTCCGCCATGACGTCCGCGGCGGCGGCCGTTTGGTCGGCTTGACCGAAAGCGGGGCCGCGCCGGTCGGCGACGGGGCAGGGTGCAGCGAACTCTTGGAAGGGGTCTCCAGGGCTCCAGCCATCGGTCAGTCCTCCATGATCTGCGCGACGCGACGCGCCATGCGCCGATGCGCGCCGAAGCTCCGCGTTCGACCCGCGCATGCGGTGGGACCTGCACCAGCCAATGCCGGACGTGCTCGCTTGACCATGGAGATGATTTCCTCTGCAGCTTCGAAAGGCTGGCCAAGCCTAGGCCATCACGGGCCGCCCGGCTTGATGCAAGTCAACACACGTTGACCTGCCGAGCATGTTAGGATGATCGTGGCCGGACCGACCGGCATGCCGCTCCGCTCCTGTCCAATCGGAACGGCGACACCCGATAGCGAGCCCTCATGACCGCCACCGCAACATCGCGCCCTAAGACCAGCTCTCGCGAGCGGATCCTGAAGGCCGCCGTCAAACGCTTTTCGCAGAACTCTTACGAGCGGACGAGCCTGCGGGACATTGCAGGGGACGTCGGCATCGATGTCTCCTATGTGCATCGCTGCTTCGGATCCAAGGAGAAGCTGTTTACGGAAGCCATCCGAGACGCTGCGGACATGACGGATTTGATCGCGGGAACGCCGGAGGAGATCGCCGCCTCTATGGCGCAGCGCGCGGTGTCAAGCCGCCCACCAAAGGGGCATGCGCTCGGGATCTTCATTCATTCGATTTCGAGCCCGGAAGCGCTGCCGATCTTGCGGCAGTTCGTCCTGGAGACGGCGATCGAGCCTCTGTCCGGCCGGATCGGGGATGCGAGCGCCCGCCGTGCCACGCTCGCGATGGCGCTGCTGACCGGGGTCACCCTGTTCAGGAACGTCATTCGCGTCAAACCTTTCGTGGAGTCCGACGAGGACGAACTGCGGGCCCTCATCGCCGGCGTGCTCGGCGCAGTCCTGGAGCATCAAGGCGAGGGCGGCACGACATGACGACGCGGTCCCGCCACGCTGAGTTCGCCACCGGGAGAGTGAGGTCCGGAAAAGTCAAATGAGCTGCTCCGCAGCGGGAGGTTCGCGTGGGCAGGTCCAACTCAGTCGACGTTGAAGCACTGGGGCCGGTCACGGGTGCCGTTGGCGCGGTCATCTTGGGACCGTTCATCGCGAGCTTTCAGAGCCGCCTGCTCGGCATCGGGCTTCCCGACATCAAGGGCGCGATGGGGCTCGGCTTCGACGAGGGCGCCTGGCTCAGCGCCGCCGGTCTGAACAGGTGAGCGGCGCGTATCTCGGCGGCGTGCTCGGTGCGACTCTGGATCGAGGGGCCAAGCATGGCACGACATGATGACGCGGAGCGTGGCCTAAGGATTGTCCGTCACCCGGGGGAATCCGTCGGATTGAAGGAGCCACGTCTGTGGCGTGCCTCGCTCGCTGCCGCTGGGACAAAAACCTGTAGTCGCAGGCGGCCGACGATCGTCTGCCCTCCTAGATTTTCAGTCTCACCGCGATCGATTTGGCCGCCGGTGTCTTCGACTGCTGATCGTGATGCGATAGTGGCATGAGCGGATTCATCTCCGGATAGTACGAGCCGACGCATCCAGCAGGCAGGCTGAACGGCGTCACCTTCAACGGTCCCGCCTCGCGGTGGATGCCATCCTGCGCGTCGCTGATCAGCGAGACCATCTGTCCCTCCTGCAGTCCGGCCTTGGCGATGTCGTCGGGATTCATCAGCAGCACCTGACGGGTGCCCTCGATACCGCGCAGGCGGTCGCTGAATCCGTAGATCGTCGTGTTGAACTGGTCGTTGCTGCGCATCGTCAGCAGCCGGTAGCGGCCAGGTGCGTCGTCGAATCCCGCGGCGTCCAGGGTGTCGGGGACGGTGAACTCGGCCTTGCCGCTGGTGGTTTTCCAGATCCGCTCGCGTGCGGCATTGCCGCGATAGAATCCGCCCGGCGTGAACATCCGTTCGTTGAAATCGTGGAATTCGTCCGGGTAGGTCTGCGCGATCAGATCCCTGATCAGGGCGTAGTTGTCGACCCATTCGCGCCACTTCAGCCTGGGATTGGGCGGCAGGGTTGCCTCGGCCAGACTGGCGACGATGTCGACCTCCGATTTGAGATGTTCGCTTGCCGGCTTCCGCAACCCGATCGAGCCCTGGATGCAGCTGAACGTGTCCTCCATCGACACGGCTTGAGGCCCGCTGGCCTGCATGTCCTGTTCGGTGCGGCCGCGACAGGGCAGCAGATAGGCGGTCCTGCCGTTCACCAGATGACTGCGGTTGAGCTTGGTCGCGATCTGGACCGTCAGGTCCATCTTGCGCCATGCACGTTCCATCGCCTCACGCTCCGGTATCGCTCGGACGAAGTTTCCGCCAAGGCCGAAAAAGGCTTTGACCTTCCCCGAGAGAATGCCTTCGCAGGCTTCGACCGTGTTCATCCCCTTGTCGCGGGGCGGATCGAACCCGAACTGTTCGGCGATCTTGTCGAGCGGCACCAGCTCCGGCTTTTCGGAGATGCCGACGGTGCGCTGTCCCTGCACGTTCGAATGCCCGCGGACCGGAGATATTCCGGTCCCGTCGCGGCCGATATTGCCCTTCAGCAGCAGCATGTTGACGAACATGGCGACATTCTCGAAGCCGTGAACATGCTGAGTCAGGCCCATTCCGTAGACGCCGATCACCCGGTCAGCCTTGACGTAGATCTCTGCGGCCCGCTCGATCGCGCCCTGGCTCAAGCCGGACTTCGCCTCGATCTCGGACCATGATGTGCCGCGCACCTTGGCCTCGAAGTCGCCGAAACCCTGGGTGTGTTGTTCAATGAAGGGGACATCGAGAACCCGTTTCCCCTCGGCCTTGGCCGCGTCGTCGGCGGCGAACACATGCTTGCAGATGCCCAGCATGACGGCGATGTCGCCGCCGAGCCGGACCTGGTGATATTGCGTGCTGATCGGCGTCTCGCTGCCGGTCAGCATCTCCGCCGGGTTCTGCGGGTTGGTGAACGCAATCAGGCCCTTCTCGCGCACCGGATTGAACGTGACGATCGGCACGCCGCGTTTCGCGGCATCCTGCAGCGGATGCAGGAAGCGAGGGCTGTTGGAGCCGGTGTTCTGGCCGAAGAAGAACATGGCGTCGCAATTCTTCAGGTCGTCGAACACGACCGTCCCGACGCCCGCGCCGATGACCTTCTTCAGGGCCACCGAGGTGGTCTCGTGGCACATGTTCGAGCTGTCAGGCAGATTGTTGTTGCCATAGGCGCGTGCGAACAGCGCGTAGAGGTAGGACGTCTCCAGGCTTGCCCGGCCGGACGAATAGAAGATGACGGATGTCGGATCGAGCCGACGGAGCTCTGCGCCGATCGCGTGGAAAGCCTCCTCCCACGAGCAGGGCTGATACTTGTCGCTCTCGGGGTCGTACCGCAGCGGATGCGTCAAGCGGCCCTGCTGCTCCAAATCGTAGTCGTTCCAGGTCAGCAGCTCGACCACGGTGTGTTGCGCGAAGAAGTCGGGCGTGCACCGAAGCGTGGTGAGCTCCCACAGCGTGGCCTTGGCTCCGTTTTCGCAAAACTCGAAGGTGTGGTAGTCCGCGGGCTTCGCCCAGGAGCAGGACACGCACATGAACCCTTTGGGCTTGTTCTGCCGCGCCAGGGTCTCGAGCGCCGCCGGCGTGGCCCACTCCTTGCCGAAGATCCGTGCGATGCCGCGTAGCGATCCCCAGCCGCCGCTGGGCCCGTCGTAATGGACTGTGTGCTCGTGGTCCTGAGGGCTCCTATGATCGGCCTGAGACATCTTCAACTCCGTACGGCACGAGCCCCGCACGCAGCCAACGCACATGCGATGCCGCAGTTCCTGAGCTCAGTCGCAGGTCGATCGTGATCGCAGCTCGGAGGAAGGGCGGTCGTCGCCGAGTGGCTCAGCCACCGTGCTTCGGGGAACCAAATCTTCCGATCTGCCGCGTAACCTTGTTGCACGCCGGCCGCGGCTATCAGCGGACGGCCGCTTTTTCCGACGCTGTTCTTTGAACCGCGTCGGACTGTCGGCTGGTGCAGGGTGCAACCGCAAATTGCCGTCGATCAATGGCTGATCCGGAGCAGGTTGCGCACGGCTGGCCGCCATTCGCCGGTCATGGTGTATTCGAGGCCGAGGCGTGCACCGCAGGTGATCGCCAGCATGGTCAGCGGCGCGGACAGCGCGAGCGTTGAGAACGCCGAGAGGCCTTGGCCGATGGTGCAGCCCATCGACATGATGCCGCCGGTGCCCATCAGCAGCGCGCCGACCATGTGACGTTTCAGTTCGCGCGCGTCGTCGCAGGCCTCCCAGCGAAACACGTGCGAGAACATCGCCGCGACGAAGGAGCCCAGGATCACGCCCGCCACCGAGCCGATCGCGAAATCGGCCCGGCTGCCGGACAGCGTGGCGATATAGAGCACGGTGTTGCCGAGCGGGGCGACGAAAGTCAGCGAGGCCACGCGCGCCGGATCGAAATCGTCATTGCCGAGCCAGCCGGTGGCGAACCAGCCGAACGTAACCGCGCTGCCGACGGCGACGCCCGAGAGCAGCAGCCGTGGCGATTTGACGAGGCGCCCGTCGGCCAGCGCCCAGGCGGCCAGCGCGACGGCCGCGATGGAGACGACGGCCGGCCGCGCATATGATCCAAGCACTGTCGACAGCAGAACGTCGATGCCCTGGCTCATCGTCTCCGGCAGGCGCAGCGACAGCGGCTCGATGAGTCCAACGCGCAGGAATCCGGTGAGCCCGCGCATTGCGGCCAGGGCCGAGACGCCGAGCACCAGGAACACGACGATGGCGCGCAGATCGCCGCCGCCGATGCGGACCAGCGTGCCGAAGCCGCAGGTGCCGACCAGCGCCATGCCGATCCCGAACATGAAGCCGCCCAGGATGGCGCCGCCGAGCGGAATGGATGAGGTCAGATAGATGGAGCGCGAAAGATCGACGAGGCCGAAGCTCGCGAGCAATTGGGTGGCGACCAGCGCCACTGCCGCAGCCAGGGCGAAGGATTTGAGGCGCCGCGTATCCGCACCGAAAAACGCGTCCTCCAGCATCGCGAGCGTGCAGAACCGGCCGGCGCGCCCGGCAACGCCGAGAACGCCGCCTGCCAGCAGACCGCACATGAACGTCAATGCTGACGGACTGAGCATTCCCCCCGATGTCCTTGTTTTCGTCCCGCCATTGTGCGCCAGGATCGGCGGCGAAGCCAGACCTCCTGCCGCGCCCGCTGCTCTGTCTGCGGTGGGAGCCGGATGGTCAGCGAAGGCGATTGCGATGCGACGAATGTCAGCGGCGGCGCTTGCGGACGGGCTCACAGAAGACGTCGTAGATTGCCGTCAGGATCTTGCGGACGTCCTCGCTGGCGAGGCTGTAGTAGATCGTCTTGCCCTCGCGCCGCGTCGTGACCAGCCGGTCGAGCCGGAGACGGGCGAGCTGCTGCGAGACGGTCGACTGCCGCTCGCCCAGGAACTGCTCGAGCTCGGTGACGGATTTTTCGCCTTCGGAGAGGATGCAGAGCAGCAGCAGCCTGGACTCGTGGGACAGCGCCTTCAGCATCTCGCTGGCTTCCCGCGCCTTCTCGATCATCTGCTCGAGCTCGGCGGAGGTTTCGATGTCCTTCAACTTCGGCAGCGGCATGAATTCTGGATCCTCGATTATCCGTCAGGAGCGGGTCGGCGCCCCGCTTGTAGCATTCATTATACGGCCGAGCAGCCCAAAGAAAAACGCATCACCGGGATAGCCGCGGATCCGGCCGATTTCGCGGCCCTGATCGACCACCACGAAGGTCGGGGTGAACGCGCCCGGATCGATGCCGGCGAGATCCGCCGGCAGCGGCTGGCCGAGGTCGACCCGCCGCAGCGGCAGTGCGCGGCCTTCGTCAGTTCTGGAATAGATCGGCGCGATCTCGGCATTGAACCGGGCGCACCAGCCGCAGCCCGCACGTTCGAACATCACGAGTTCGGAGGCGGCGGCCGGCAACGAGAGACAAAGGCCCGCCGCCACCGCCCATGCGAGTTTTGCGATTTTGAGCGTCATGCCGCAATCCTCTTGCTGGACTTGCGCTCCAATCTATCATTGAATTCGAATATGTACTAGTGCTCCGTTTCCGAAGCCCGCGTCGTCAAGGCGGGCTGCATGGGGCAGGGGTGTCCAGCCCGGGAGGAATGATGGATCTCGACGTCACGCTGGGCGCCGCGCTGGCCGCGGGGCTGCTGTCCTTCCTGTCGCCGTGCATCCTGCCGCTGGTGCCGCCGTTCCTGTGCTACATGGCCGGGGTGTCGGCGGCCGAGACCGTCATCGAGGCCGCACCGGTGCCGCGGCGGCGCACGGTCTTGACGGCGCTCTGCTTCGTCGCCGGCTTTTCGCTTGTCTTCGTCGGTCTTGGCGCCACCGCCTCCGTGTTCGGCCGATTCATCGCCGGCCACCTCAGCCAGCTCGGCCTCGTCGCCGGCCTCGTCATCATCATGATGGGCCTGCATTTCCTCGGGCTGCTCAGGATTCCGCTGCTGTACCGCAGCGCGACCATCGATGTCGGCCGCAAGCCGGCCGGACTGCTCGGCGCTTTCGTGATGGGGTTGGCCTTCGCCTTCGGCTGGACGCCATGCGCGGGGCCGGTTCTGGCCGCCGTGCTGATGATGGCCGGCGCGGAGGCGACAGTCGCCAAGGGCGCTCTGCTGCTCGCGGCCTATTCGCTCGGAACCGGAATCCCGTTCCTGATCGCCGCCGCCTTCATGAGCGAGTTCATGACCCTGCTGAAGGGCATCAAGCCGCATCTCGCGTTGGTCGAGAAGACCATGGGCGGCTTTCTGGTGCTGACCGGCGCGGCCTTTCTCACCGGCGTGGTCCCGCGGATGTCGGAATGGATATTCGAGCGCTTTCCCTCGCTGGCCACGATCGGCTGATCAGCCGAAGCGGAAGTCCAGCAGATTGACGAAGGACTGCAGCTCGATCTCATAGCGATGCACGAGACCGGCATCGCCCTCGCGTGCGGCACGGCCGATCTCGCCCGCGCTTGCTGTGGCGCCGTCGATCAGGCGGCGGAATTCGGCCTGGCTCGCAACGTCCGGCGTCGCCAGGCCGCTGCAGCGCTGCAGCCGCTCGCGCAGCGCGGTGCCGGCCTGGACGACATCGCCGGCATCTGCCTTGCCCGCCGCGAACCGTATCGCGGCGTTGCGCAACTCGTTCATGACAGGTGACAGGCCGAACACGCAATCGCTGAGCTCGACCACGCCGGCCTCGCGTCTGAAGGCGTGAAGCGACTGGCGCAACGCGGCAATGGCCGCCGCAGCGCGGGCACCATCACCCGCGGCCAGCGCTTCGTCCGCCTGCTTCAGGCGATCGTGTCCAGTGGCGATCAGCGCGGCGAAGGATTGGGCCGAAGACGGCGCATTGGAGCGCTCGGCGAGCCTGGCCCAGGCGGTCCGGGCGTCGTCGAGCTCGAGCTGCGCCAAGCCCACATTGCCGGTGCGCCCATAACTCGCGGCTGTGCGCAGGCTGGCCATCGCCGCGTGCATGAAGGCCGCAACATCCGCGTTCTCTTCGGTGTGCCCGCGTATGCCATGCGCGAGGCATGACAGCACGAGCGACAGCAGGATGGCGCGGCGCAGCATCGAATGTCCCTTCTCACATTCTACTATTCGAATATTATGTATCGAAATTCCATGGATTTGGCAAAGCGCGCGAGCAGGCTGATGATGACGAACCGGACGATGACCCGACGCGATCTGGTTGCGCTGCTGCCTGCAGCAGCCGCGTTCGGCGCCATACACACGCCGGCGCGCGCCGACGCGGTGCTCGGCGATGACGGGCTCTATCACCAGTCCTGGTTCCTCAACAGTTTCCTGGATCTGCGCGAGGACCTCGAGAGCGCCTCGTCCGAGGGCAAGCGGCTTGCTGTGATGTGGGAGCTGCGCGGCTGTCCCTATTGCCGCGAGACGCATCTGGTGAACTTCGCCGATCAAGCGATCGCGGACTACATCCGCGCCAATTTCGAGGTGCTGCAACTCAACCTGCTCGGCGCGCGCAAGGTGATCGATTTCGATGGCCGGGAGCTGACCGAGAAGGAGCTCGCCGAGCGCTACGCGATCCGATTCACGCCGACGTTCCAGTTCTTTCCGCCGCCGGTCGACGGCGTTGCAGCCAAGGAGCCGCTTGCACGCGAGGTGGCGCGCGCGCCCGGCTATCTCAAGCCGCCGCATTTCCTCGCGATGTTCCGCTTCGTACGCGACAAGGCCTATGAGCGCGGCTCGTTCCGCGACTATCTCACGTCGTCGAAGGGTTGAGTGCGCTGCCGCATCGAATTCGGTTGACATTAATCACATTATCAAATCATAATTTATGAATATGATGGACCGTAAGTCCGTCGCATCAGCAGGCGAGGGGAAGCCTCGTCGGTCAGGGTGGAAACATGCGCCGTTTGATTCCGGCCGCCTTGCTCTGCGTGTTGCTGTCGGCAACCGCGCGAGGTGACGAGCCGATCAGGCTCGACATCGTCGACTATGCGATTCCAAAATCCCTGACGGGTGCGCCCGGCAATGCCGAGGCCGGCAAGAAGGTGTTTCTGACGCGGACGCTGGGTAACTGCCTTGCCTGTCATCAGGTCTCGGCGCTGAAGTCGGAAGAGTTTCACGGCGAGTTCGGTCCGTCGCTGGATGGCGTCGCGACCCGCTACAATACGGCGCAGCTGCGCCTGATCGTTGCCGATCCCAAGCGCATTTTCACCGACACGGTGATGCCCGCCTTCTACAAAAACGACGGACTCAATCGGGTCAGGCCGGAATTCGTCGGCAAGTCCGTCCTCACGGCCGCGCAGGTCGAGGACGTCGTCGCGTTTCTCGAAACATTGAAATAACCGCCTCTGGAGGATGATGCATGGGCGCAATCAACAGACGACAGGCGTTCCTTCTCGGTGGCGGTTTCGTCGCCTTGACGGTGCTGCCGATGGCCGCCAACGCCGAGCCGAGCAACGACGCGGCCGAGCTGATCAAGAAGTTCACCGGTGGCAAGGAAGCGGCCAAGGGCAAGATCACGCTCGATCTGCCTGAGATTGCCGAGAACGGCAACACTGTGCCGCTCGCGCTCACGGTCGAAAGCCCGATGACGGCCGAGAACTACGTCAAGGAAGTGCTGTTCGTGGCCGACGGCAATCCCAATGCCGGCGTCGCGACTCTGATGTTCACGCCGATGTCCGGCAAGGCGGAGGCGTCGATCCGCATCCGTCTGGCGCAGACCCAGAACGTGATCGCGGTCGCGAAGATGAGCGACGGCTCGCTGTTCACCGAGCGCAAGACGGTCAAGGTCACCATCGGCGGCTGCGGCGGCTGAGACAGGAGAGAGAACATGGCAGACAAGCCGCGGATCAAGCTTCCGAAGGAAGCCAAGAAGGGCGAGATCATCCAGATCAAGACGCTGGTCTCGCATCTGATGGAATCGGGCCAGCGCAAGGATGCACAGGGCAAGCCGATTGCACGCAAGATCATCAACAAGTTCACCTGCGAGTTCAACGGCAGGCCGGTGTTCTCCTGCGCGCTGGAGCCGGCGATCTCGGCGAACCCATACATCCAGTTCGACGCCAGGATCGACGAGGAGGGCACCTTCAAGTTCGCCTGGACCGATGACGACGGCTCGGTGGTGACAGCCGAGGAAAAGATCGCGCTGAAGGCCTGACCGGAATCGTGTGATCGCTACGGGGAGTGACGGATGTCCATTCGCTACGGTTCTCTCGCTGGTCTGGCGACGGCTGCGCTGGTCCTCTCGGCGGTCGCGACCTCCGGCGAGGAGCTGGAACGCAAGGGCATTCCGGCGCCTCCCGGTCACGTGTTCCAGACCATCATTTCGGGCTATCAGTTCCGCACCAAGGAAACCCGCGCGCTGCAGGACGACGACCTGGAGAATCCGGGTTTTCTCGCCGTGGAGCGTGCGGCCGATGTCTGGAAGACGGTCGACGGCGGCGAAGGCAAGTCGTGCATGAGCTGCCACGGCGAGGCCGAAAAGACCATGAAGGGCGTCGGCGCGGCCATGCCGAAATGGAGCGAGAAGCTCAACAAGCCCGTCAATCTCGAGCAGCAGATCAACATCTGCCGTACCGAGCACATGAAGGCGGAGCCCTGGGCGTTCAAGTCCAAGGAGCTGACGGACATGACGACCTTCGTGCGCTTCCAGTCGCGCGGCCTGCCGGTGGCGGTGAAGACCGACGGTCCGATGTCGCCATGGTTCGAAAAGGGCAAGGAGATCTACTACACGCGCGTCGGCCAGCTCGATCTCGCTTGCGCCTCCTGCCACGAGAAGAACAACGGCAAGTTCATGCGCGCCGACTTTCTCAGCCAGGGCCAGACCAACGGTTTTCCGACCTACCGGTTGCGCGATCAGCGCCTGATCCCGCTGCACGAACGCTTCGAGGGCTGCATGTTCGACGTGCGCGGTGTACCCTACAAGCCGCTGTCGGACGAGTTCCTCGCGCTCGAGCTCTACGTCGCCTGGCGCGGCATCGGTCTGCCCGTCGAGACACCGTCGGTCCGCAACTAGCTGCGGACACAAGGAAGACACATCATGATATCGCGTCGCGAATTCGTTCAGGTCGCGTTGGCGGCGGCTGCCCTGACGGGCGGCGCCAGCCTCGCGGGCACATCCCGCGCCTTTGCGCAACAGAAGCTGACCGAGAAGGAGCTTCTGGCGTTCGATCCGCTCGGCAACGTCACCCTGGTGCATGTCACCGACATCCACGGCCAGCTGATGCCGCTGTATTTCCGCGAGCCCTCGACCAATCTCGGGGTCGGCGACGCCAAGGGGCAACCGCCGCATGTCACCGGCAAGGAGTTTCTGACGCGGTTCGGCATTGCGCCCGGATCGTCGTCCGCCTATGCGCTGACCTCGGAGGATTTCGAGGCGCTTGCCAAGACCTACGGACGGATCGGCGGACTCGATCGCGCCGCGACCGTCATCAAGGCGATCCGCGCCGAGCGCGGCGACAAGGTCGTGTTGCTCGACGGCGGCGACACCTGGCAGGGGTCCTGGTCGTCGCTGCAGACCCGCGGCCAGGACATGATCGACTGCATGGCGTTGCTGAAGCCGGATGCGATGACCGGGCATTGGGAGTTCACCTACGGCACAGAGCGCGTCAAGCAGGCGGTCGACGGGCTCGGCTTTCCGTTCCTCGGCCTCAACATCCGTGACACCGAGTGGAATGAGCCGGCGTTCGAGGCCTCGACGATGATCGAGCGGGGCGGCGTCAAGATCGCAGTGCTCGGCCAGGCCTTCCCGTATACACCGGTGGCCAATCCGCGCTGGATGATCCCGAACTGGTCGTTCGGCGTGCGCGAGGAGGATGTCCAGACCCAGGTCGACAAGGCGCGCAAGGCCGGCGCCGGGCTGGTGGTGCTGCTGTCGCACAACGGCTTCGACGTCGACCGCAAACTGGCCAGCCGCGTCAAAGGTCTCGACGTCATTCTCACGGGCCACACCCATGATGCGCTGCCCGAAGCGGTCAAGGTCGGCAAGACGCTGCTGATCGCATCCGGCTCCTCCGGCAAGTTCGTGTCGCGGCTCGATCTCGACGTCAAGGATGGCGAGGTCAAGGCCTATCGCTACAGGCTGATCCCGCTGTTCTCCGACGTGATCACGCCGGATACGGCGATGGCAGCCAAGATCGCTGAGGTGCGCAAGCCGTTCGCGGCCGATCTCGGCCGCGCGCTCGGACGCACCGAGACGCTGCTGTACCGCCGCGGCAACTTCAACGGCACGTTCGACGATCTGATCTGTCAGGCTCTGCTGCAGGAACGCGATGCGGAGATTGCGCTGTCGCCGGGCTTCCGCTGGGGCACCAGCGTCATGCCGGGCCAGGACATCACCTTCGAGGACGTCACCAACGCCACCGCGATCACCTATCCCGCGGTCTATCGCATGGGCATGACCGGCACGCGCCTCAAGGAAATCATCGAGGACGTGGCCGACAATCTGTTCAATGTCGACCCCTACTACCAGCAGGGCGGCGACATGGTCCGCATCGGCGGCATGTCCTACGCGATCGACGTCAACAAGCCGCAAGGACAGCGCATCTCCGACATGCGCCTGATCAAGACCGGCGCGGTGATCGATCCGGCGCGCGAGTATCAGGTCGCCGGCTGGGCCAGCGTCAACGAGGGTACGCAGGGCCCGCCGATCTGGGAGGTCGTGTCGGGCTATCTGCAGCGTCAGAAAACCGTTCGTCTCGAGCCCAATCGGGCCGTCAAAGTCTCCGGAGTGTGACGACGATGTCGAAGGACAAATCAGTTTCCTCACTCCCGCGCGCCTCGCGCCGCGGTTTCCTGACCGCCGCCGGTGGCCTCGCGGCCACTGCGATCGCCGCGCCGGCCCGCGCCGGCGCAGGCAATCCGGCCAACCAGCCGCCGAACGTACCGGAATGGACGCGTACCCTCGGCGAGGGCGTGGCCGTGCGTCCCTACGGCAAGCCGTCGAAATTCGAGAAGGACGTCGTCCGGCGCGACGTCGAATGGCTGACAGCCTCGCGGGAATCCTCGGTCAGCTTCACGCCGCTGCATGAGCTCGAAGGCATCATCACGCCGAACGGGCTGTGCTTCGAGCGCCATCACGGCGGCGTGGCCGATGTCGATCCGGCCGATCACCGACTGATGATCCATGGCCTGGTCGAGCGGCCGCTGCTGCTTTCGCTCGACGAGCTCAAGCGCTTTCCGCGCGTCAACCGCATCCACTTCATGGAATGCGCGGCGAATTCCGGCATGGAATGGCGCGGCGCCCAGCTCAATGGCTGCCAGTTCACGCATGGCATGATCCACTGCGTGCAATACACCGGCGTCTCGCTGCGGACGCTGCTGGAAGAGGCCGGCGTCAAGTCCAGCGGCAAGTGGCTGCTGGTGGAGGGCGCCGATTCCGCCGCGATGGATCGCAGCCTGCCGACCGAGAAGGCGCTCGACGACTGCATCATCGCCTACAAGATGAATGGCGAGGCGCTGTATCCCGAGCAGGGCTATCCGATGCGTCTGGTGGTGCCGGGATGGCAGGGTAATCTCTGGGTCAAGTGGCTGCGCCGCATCGAGGTCGGCGACCAGCCCTGGCACACCCGCGAGGAGACCTCGAAGTACACGGATCTGCTACCAAATGGCAAGGCGCGGCGCTTCACCTGGTCCATGGATGCGAAGTCGGTGATCACGAGCCCGAGCCCGCAGGCGCCGATCAAGCACGGCAAGGGGTTCACCATCGTCTCGGGCCTGGCCTGGTCGGGCAACGGCAAGGTCAAGCGCGTCGACGTGTCGCTCGATGGTGGCCGCAACTGGTGGCCGGCGCGGCTCGACGGCCCGGTGCTCGATAAGGCGCTGACCCGCTTCTACTACGAGTTCGACTGGAACGGCGAGTCGCTGCTGCTGCAGTCGCGGGTGCAGGACGAGACCGGCTATGTGCAGCCGTCCAAGGCCGAGCTGCGCAAGGTGCGCGGCTACAACTCCATCTATCACAACAATGGCATCCAGACCTGGCACGTGCAGGCAAATGGTGAGGTCGAGAATGTCGAGGTCGCCTAAGCTGATCATTGCAGCCGTCGCGCTCGCCGCGCTTGCCGGCTCGGTCGCGTTCGCCGGTGGCCCGGGCGAGAAGACCGAATCCAAAGCCGAGGCCAAGCCGGCGCAGCGCTTCAACATCGGCCGGGCGCCGAGCGCCGAGGAAATCCGCGGCTGGGACATCGACGTGCGTCCGGACGGGCAGGGCCTGCCAGTCGGCAAGGGCACCGTCGCCCAGGGCGAGAAGCTGTTCATGGATAATTGCGCGAGCTGCCATGGCGAGTTCGGTGAGGGGGCCGGGCGTTGGCCGGTGCTCGCCGGCGGCAAGGGCTCGCTGACATTAGACAATCCGGTCAAGACGGTCGGCTCCTACTGGCCGTACGCCTCGACGCTGTTCGACTACGTCCGCCACGCGATGCCGTTCGGCAGCCCGCAATCGCTGAAGGTCGACGAGTACTACGCGCTGGTCGCCTATGTGCTCTATCTGAACGACGTGATCACCGATCAGAACTTCGAGCTGAGCAACAGTAATCTCGCCACGATCAAGATGCCGAACGAGGGCGGGTTCATGATGGACGACCGGGCGACGAGCGAGAAGGCGTTCTGGCAGAAGGAGCCCTGCATGAAGAACTGCATCGCGCCGGTCAAGATCACCGGACGCGCGACCGCGGTCGACGTCACGCCGGAAGACAAGGACGGCAAGCCGCGAGGCGTCGAGTGAGGATCGCCGGATGCAGCCGCCGCAGGATGCTGTTGGCGGTCGCATCCGTCTTCCTGGTCGCCAGCGGGGGTGGATCCGTTGCCGTCGCGGCCGAGCCGCACAGGCTCGCGCTGCAGATCAGCGACGAGGAGCCGGCCAAGATGCGCGCGGTGCTCGACGTCGCTGCCAATGTCTCGCGTCACTATTCGGGCGAAGGCGACGAGGTCGAGATCGTGATCGTGGCCTTCAATGGCGGCCTCGACATGCTGCTGGCCGATCGGTCGCCTGTGAAGGAGCGGGTGATGGGCTTCGCGAAGTCGATGCCCAATGTGAGCTTCATCGCCTGCGGCAACACGTTGGAGACGCTGGCGGGCAGGGAGGGACGGCAGCCGCCGTTGCTCGAGGGCGTCACCGTGGTCAAGACCGGGGTCGCGATCCTGTTGGAACTGGCTGAGAAGAACTGGACGATCGTGCGTCCCTGAGGGTTTGACGATGCGGTGGTGGCTCGCTCTGGTGCTCTCGTTGGTGAGTTGTGCGGTCCTCGCCGCAGAGGAGTCGCGCGAACTCATCATCGGCGGTCGCACGGCGCTCGGCACCCTCAGGCTGCCGGCGCTTTTGGGGCCGGATGTGCCGCTGGTGCTGATTACGCATGGCACGCTCGCGCACAAGGACATGGAGACCATCCAGGGCCTGTCCAAGGCGCTGTCCGAGCGCGGCATCGCCACGCTGGCCCACAATCTCGTGCTCGGTCTCGATCGACGCAGCGGCATGTACGATTGCGGCAGGCCTCATGACTATGCGCCTGACGACGCAATCCCGGAGATCGCGGCGTGGCTGAGCGAAGCGCGCAAGACGTCGTCGCGCGTCTTCGTGCTCGGGCATTCGCGCGGCGCCAACCAGGTGGCGCGGTATCTCGCCGCCAATTCGAAGGCTGCCGTCGCAGGCGCGATCCTGCTCGCGCCGGCCACCGCAGGCACCGAGGCGAGCCTGAGAGCGGCCTATGCGGAGACCTATGGCCAATCGCTGACGGCGCTGCTCGACAAGGCCGAAGCGGCGCTCGCCGCCGGACGGGGCGGAGAATGGATGTCCGTCCCTGGCTTCATCTACTGCCGCGATGCCGAGGTGACGGCGCGGGCCTTTGCCGCATTCTATCGCGCCGACCGGCGCCAGGACACGGCGTCGCTGATTGCCGATGTCAGCCTTCCGATTCTGGTGCTGGCGGCTGCGCAGGACAAGACCGTGCCGGACGTCGCCGCGTCGTTCGCGCCGCTGGCGTCATCGGCCGGTGGCCGTGTCCGGCTGGAGACGATCGACGACGCGGACCATTTCTTTCGCGATCTCGCCGCCGAGGATGCAGCGGATCGCATCGCAGCCTTCATTGCAGCCGTGCGTTAGGAGTCACCTATGGAAAGACGATCTTTGATGCAAGCTGGACTTGCCAGTCTGTTTGGACTCTTCGGCGTCGGCAGCGCCCGGGCGGCGACCGAGTCTGCTCGCCAGCGCGTCGTCTATCATCTTGCCGATCAGGATCGCGCCCTGTTCGTTCTCGGCAACATCCAGAACCACGTCGACGGCACCGGCGGACCTGGACGGGCCGACATTCGCCTGGTGATCCACGGTCCGGGCTTGCGGGCCTTTCATGCGATTTCGGCCGACCAGACCATCTCGGCACTGGCTGAGCGGCTCATGAAGGCAGGCGTCGGGTTCGACGCCTGTGCCAACACCATGAAGGCGCAGGGCGTGAAGCTCGACGATCTCCTGCCGGGCTTCGCCGTGGCGGAGAACGGCGGCGTGGTGCGCCTTACCGAGTTGCAACAGAGCGGATATGCCTATCTGCGCCCGTGACGACCGCATACGTCCTTGCCGACGCCGCCCGGCGCGTTGTGCGGCAGACTTGAACGACGAGAGCGCCCGTGCTCACCGCATTGATCGATCGTCTGGGTGAGGAGCCGGTGCTGCTGCTGTGCGGGCTCGCGGTCGGCGGTGCCTTCGGCTTCTTCGCCCAGCGCAGCCGCTTCTGTCTGCGGGCCGCGACGATCGAGTTCGCGCGCGGGCAGGGCGGGCCGCGCCTCGCCGTCTGGCTCCTGACCTTTGCCTCGGCGCTGCTCGGCACCCAGTCGCTGGTGGCCATGGGCCTGCTCGATGTTTCGGAAGCGCGTCAGCTGGCGCAGCAGGGCAGCATCTCCGGGGCGATGATCGGCGGCACCCTGTTCGGCTGCGGCATGATCCTGGCGCGCGGCTGTGCCAGCCGTCTCTTGGTGCTCTCCGCGAATGGCAATCTGCGAGCCTTGCTGTCGGGCCTGATCTTCGCGGTGACGGCGCAGTCGGCCTATCACGGTCTGCTTGCGCCGTTGCGTGAGTGGCTCACCAATCTCTGGCTCGTCGATGGCGGACCGTCGCGCGACATCATGAGCGTGCTGGGCGGCGGTACGCCCGAGAAGCTCGGCTTCGGCATGCTGTGGTTCTTGGCCGGGCTCGCCGCCGTGTCCAAATTCCAGGTCGGAGGTCGGATCCTGTACTCGGCGGTGGCCACGGGTGCTGCCGTCGCAGCCGGCTGGCTGCTGACCTATCAGCTCGGCCAGGCGTCGTTTGCGCCGGTGCCGCTGAAGAGCCTGACCTTCAGCGGGCCCTCGGCGGAGCTCTTGATGCAAGTGCTCGCCAGCCCCCAGCTGAAGCCCGGCTTCGACCTCGGCATCATCCCAGGCGTGTTCATCGGCTCGTTCGTCGCGGCGGCGCTGGCGGGCGAGCTCAATCTGGAAGGCTTTTCGGACGGGCGCGGCATGCGGCGCTATCTGGTCGGCGCCGTCCTCATGGGATTCGGAGCGATGCTGGCCGGCGGGTGCGCCGTCGGGGCCGGCGTGACCGGGGCATCGGTGTTCGCGCTGACAGCATGGATTGTGCTCGGCGGCATGTGGCTCGGCGCAGCCGCCACCGATTTCGTCGTGGACCGCTGGCTGTTCGCCGCCAAGCCGATGCACGACGCTGCACAGCCGACCGCTACGATACCCTCATAATAAATATTCATAAGTACGAATGTGCGTATATAATCCGTCGTTGTCAGCGCGGCTGCGCCGCGCGCGAGCAGGAGGACTGGCGTCATGACGATGATGACCGATGTCGTGGTCGGAGATGTACGGAAGGCGAGACGGATCGACTGGTCGCCCTATCTGGTCGGTGCCGGCATCGGCATTCTCACCTGGGTGGCTTTTGCCGGGTTCGGCGATCCACTTGGCGTCACCACCGCGTTTTCGCGCGTCGCTTCGCTGTTCGCGGTCCCGGTGATCGGATCCGACGCCGTCGCCACCAACAGCTACTGGAAGTCGATGCCGCTGAAATGGGACTATGGCGTCTGGTTCCTGGTCGGCATTCCGCTCGGCGCGTTCCTGTCGGCGATCATCTCGGGCACCTGGCGGCTCGAGCTGGTGCCGGAGGTCTGGAAGGAGCGCTTCGGCCCGTCCGTGTTCAAGCGCTTCGTCGCCGCGTTCCTGGGCGGCATCGTCATCATGTATGGCGCGCGTCTCGCCGGCGGCTGCACCAGCGGACACGGCATTTCCGGCGGGTTGCAACTGGCGCTGTCGAGCTGGCTGTTTCTTGCCGTGATGTTCGCGACCGGCCTATTGGGGTCGCGCCTGATGTTCCGCAAAGCCTGAGAGGAGAAGGTCATGACGTCAGTGATGAGCATCGCCGGCCCGCTCCTGATGGGCGCCGTGTTCGGCTATCTCTTGCAGCAGGGCAAGGTCACGAGCTGCAACGTTATCGAGAACCAGTTCCGGCTGCGTGACTTCACGGTGCTGAAGGTGATGGGGACTGCGATCGTGGTCGGCGGCATCGGCGTGCTGCTGCTGGTCGATACCGGCAACACCAAATATTACGTCAAGGACGCGAACATGCTGGCCGTGGCGCTCGGTGCGGCGCTGTTCGGCGTCGGCATGGTCGTCTACGGCTACTGCCCGGGCACCGCGCTCGGCGCCATCGCCAGCGGCAGCGTGCACGCCGCTGTCGGCGCGTTCGGCATGATCGTCGGTGCAATCCTCTACGCATTGAGCTTCGACTGGGTGAAGGCTCACATTCTCAACGTCTGGGCGCTCGGCAAGGTACGTCTGCCGGACATCACCGGCGTACCGGATGGTATCTGGTTCGCCGCTCTGGCGATCGGCGCGGGCGCTTTCTTCCTCTGGGTCGAATCGTCAGAGGCCAAGGCGCGGCGCACGCGGGCCGGCTGACCGGCCCGAACGTCCATCGTCAACAGTAAGAGGCGTCTCCCATGCTAGCAGGATTGTTCAACAGGCTGACGGGATCGGTCAGCGTGCCGGCCATCGCGCATGACGAGCTGGTTCGGGCGCATCAACAGCGCAGCTGCGTGATCGTCGATGTACGCGAGCCGCACGAGTTCAACGGCGGCCATATTCCGGGCGCCGTCAATCATCCGCTGTCGCGCTTCGATCCGGACAGTCTTACCCAGGACAAGCCGGTGGTTCTGATCTGCCAGGCCGGCGGCCGTTCGGCGACGGCGCTGCGGCGCGCGCTATCGGCAGGACGACAGAACGTCCGCCACTATGCCGGAGGCATGAGCGGCTGGCGCGCACACGGCGGTCCGGTGGCCTGAGCCGCCGGTCCGCGCCCAGCGCGAAGAGTCGCGTCCGTGCACGGTACCGGCAACGTCGCCGCCTGCTAATTGGTCGCAGCGGCGCGGGCATCTGCAATGGCCTGCTTGAAGGCCTGGGCGTTCGGCGCCCCGGGGACGCGGAAATGGCCGATGATGAAGGCCGGCGTGCCCTGGAATCCGAGGCCGGTGGCCTGCTCGTGGTTGCGCGCAAGCACCGCATCGATCTCGGTCCGCTTGGCTGCGAGATCGGCCTTGGCGCGAGCGAGGTCGATCCCGGCGGCCGAAAGCGCCGCATCGACCTTGGCCTCGGACAGCTTCTCCTTGAGCGAGATCAGCGCCTCATGCGCCTCGGCGAACTTGTCCTGATATCTGCTGGCCAAGGTGAGGCGGGCCGCGTAGATCGAGACGCCGCCGAAGATCGGCCAGTCCTTGAAGACCAGCCGGACGTGACCGTCCTCGCGCACCACCTTGGCAAGGTCGGGGCTGATCTTGCGACAATACGGACATTGGTAGTCGAAATATTCGACGATCGTGATGTCGCCATCGGCGTTGCCGGCAGCGGGAATGGCGGCGTCATGCAGGATGCGCGCTTCGCTGAGGATGTCGGTGTCGGCGTCTTCGGCGCGGGCCTGCAGCGGCAGCATTGCGGGTGTCAGCAGCAGCACGATCGCAAAGGACGAGCGAGAGCGTGTTCGGGTCATGTCTTGTGGTTCTCCGGGTGAGGCGGGTTGGATGCGGTGTCGATGGCATCGAGCACGATCTGAGGAGTTAGCAGCTCGGGAAGCAGGATGCCGTCCGGCGCGCCCGGGCCGAACACGGCGTTGAAGGGCAGGCCGTAGCGGCCGAAGGACCGGAGATAGGCCGCGATCGCATCGCTGGGTGAGGTCCAGTCCGCGCGGATGGCGACCACGCCGGAGGAGAGGCGGCTGCGCACGGCTGTGCTGTCGAGCACGAGCTTCTCATTGACCTTGCAGGTGACGCACCAGCTCGCGCCGATGTCGACGAACACGGTGTGCCCGGCACGGACCTGCGCTGCGATCTCGGCCGGTTCCAGCGGTTGCCAGACGATCCCGCTCGATGGCGCCGTCGCTGGCGGCTGCGGGACATGGGTGGCGGCCATCAGCGCCACCGCGATCGTGACAGCGAGGCCGGCCCCGACCATCGCCCGCCGGAGCGGAAAGCGGCGCGCGGTCATGATCAGGATGGCAACGAGCAGCGCGGCGGCGAGCACGATGGCGGGCATCGGCCCGCTGATATCCGAGAGCACGATCAGCAACCATGCCGCGGTCGCGGCCATCGCGATCGCGGCGACGGCGCGCAGCTTCAGCATCCAACGCCCCGGCCGCGGGACGAGCGTGGCAAAGCGGGGCGCTGCGGCGAGGCAGAGATAGGGCGCCGCCATCCCGACGCCGAGCCCGGTGAACACAAGCAGGATCTGAGGCGCAGCCTGCGACAACGCGAACGCTATGGCCGTGCCGACGAACGGAGCCGAGCACGGCGTCGCCAGCAGCGTCATGACGAAACCGTTCACGAGATGGCTCGCGAGCGTCCGATCGCGGGTGGTAGCGCCGAGCCAGCTTGCGATCCGCCAGGGCAGGCTGATCTCGAACAGGCCGAGCAGATTGGCGCCGAAGGCGGCGAGCACGATGATCATCGCGACGAGAAAGACAGGCTGCTGGAACTGCAGGCCCCAGCCGACTTGCGCGCCCGCGGCCTTCATGGCCGAGAGGACGACGGCAAGGGTCACGAACGATGCGATGATGCCGGCCGCCGTCGCCAGGAATGCCGATCGCGGCGAAGCCGACCGATCCGGCGCATGATCGACCAGCGACACCAGCTTCAGGGACAGCACAGGAAACACACAGGGCATGAAGTTGAGGATGAAGCCGCCGAGCAGGGCGATGCCGAGAATGGTCCAGATCGACGCGGCTGTGGCATGAGGCATCGCCGTCGCCGGAGCGGTCGCGGGTGCAGTGTCGGCTGCGCTCACGGGGAGCGTAGCTTCAATGGATCGGTCGCCGTCGACCAGCGTGACCCGAAGCCGGTCGATCGGTCCGGCCTGATCGAGACCCAGCACCGGGACGGTGAAACGCACGCCGCCGTCGGACCTGCGGTTCACCCGTACGCGGCCTCCGGAGATTGCGTCATGGCCATCTATGAAGACGTCCGGCGCGACCAGCAGCGGCGAGGCCTGCACGTCGAGCAGCAGCTGCGGCTTGGCCTGGCGATCCAGCCGCAGCGCTGTGATGGACAGGCCGGGCGATGTCTCGCGCGGGACGAGATGCCGCCACGCGTCGATCTGCGCCTGATCGTTCGGCTGGCGTGTCGATGCAGGAATGTCGGCCGCGAGCTGCGCCTCCTGCTGGGTGCAGATGACGGAGCACACAAACAGAACGGCCTTGAGCGCAAGATGCGCGGGAGCCGTCTTGTCCTGCAGCCGGACGCGCAGGGGGAACAGCACATGTTCGTCATAACCGAATGTGTCGATGTCCTGCTCGGTGAAGCGGCGCGGCGCCGGCCATTCGATGGTGACGTCCGCGACGTTGCGGGAGCCGGACCAGTCGAAGTCGGGCGGTGCACCGGCATCGCCCGCTGATCGCCAGTATGTGTGCCAGCCGGATCCGAGCCTGACGTCCAGGCCCGCCCAGGCCTCGGTCGAGCCGCCGCCGATTTGCGCGACCTCGCCGATCAGCAGGCGTGTGTCGACCTCCGCCTTGTGCGGCGGGCCGGCGGCTGCGGCCATTATTGGTATCAGATGCAACGCTGCGAGCAGAAGGGCACCGAGACCGAGACGACGAATGGACATGAAGAACTCCCTCGCGCTGATCGCGCACGGCCCGGCGAGCCCGCGCTGCGCCGCATCCGGCGTTGGGCGAGCCAGCTCACAGGTTCCGGAGATGATCCGGTCGACATGCGATCGATCGATATATTCGTCCGCCGATGTCGCAGCGTTACGTTGCGTGCGACAAGGAGCGAGCTGTCAGCCAGCGAGCTGTCAGCCAGCGAGCCGTCAGCCTAGGACAGCCGACAGGGAGGGCGGTAGGGTGAGGACGCGTGACACTGCGTCGACAGCGCAGCATCGTGCGGTCGCCATGTCAGCGTCCGAGCGGCCGCGATTGGCTGCGCGGTCAGGTCTTCGCTCGGTGGAAGCGCCGTGACACCGGCTCCGGCGAACGGGCATGTGCTGATGGCACCTGGAAGCACGGCCTTCTTGCAGGGCTTCGGCATGTCCGCTTGTGCGCCAGACCAATGCCGTACGGCGTCAGCGCGACCAGCCGTTGCGGCTGCAGCCGGCTCGAATGCGCCCAGAAGAGGAGTCAGGCCCATGACGATCGCAATCAGCGCCGCAGCCAGGCGGCGTATCATCGCATGCAGCATGAGAACGGGGCGTCGCATCGGGACCATCTGCTCCAATCGGAACTGCTCGCGCAAACCGGCCGTGTCTGGCAACTGACATCTTCGTGACGCGGCAGGGCGGCAGCGCAGGGTGGCTCGACTCCTCATTCGTTGTCAGAGCACGTTGATCGGCACCTTCAGGAAGACCTTTCCGCTCGTGTCCGCAGGCGGGAAATGGCCGGCGCGGATGTTGACCTGCAGCGAGGGAATGATCAGGCGGGGCATGCCTAGCGTCCTGTCGCGGGCCTCGCGGAGCGCGACGAACGCGTCCTCGGTCATGCCGTCCCGCACATGGATGTTGTGCACCCGTTCGTCGCTTACGGTCGTCTCCCAGCGCACGGCCCGGCCGTTCGGCCCGTAGTCATGACACATGAACAGCCGGGTCTCGGGCGGCAGGGTTTCAAGGATGGTCCGGATCGAGCGAAACAGCGTGCGCGCATTGCCGCCCGGGAAGTCGGCGCGTGCGGTGCCACCATCGGGCATGAACAGGGTGTCGCCGACAAAGGCTGCATCCCCCATGACATGGGTGGTGCAGGCGGGGGTGTGCCCCGGCGTGTGCATGACGAACGCCGTCATCTGGCCGATCGTGTAGGTCTCGCCATCCTTGAACAGCCGATCGAACTGGCTGCCGTCGCGGCGAAACTCGGTGCCTTCGTTGAACACTTTGCCGAAGGTCTCCTGGACAGTCAGGATATGCTCGCCGATGCCGATCCTGCCGCCGATCCTGCCTTGGATGTAGGGCGCGGCGGACAAATGGTCGGCGTGGGCGTGCGTCTCGATCAGCCATTCCGGCTGCAGGCCGTTCAGCGTCACATAGTCGATCAACATGTCGGCCGACCGCGTGCCGATGCGGCCCGCCGCGTAGTCGATGTCAAGGACGGGGTCGACGATCGCGCAGGCGGTGGACGACGGATCCTTGACGACGTAGCTGATCGTGCTGGTTTCCGGATCGAAGAAGCCCGCCACCTTGGGCTGCACGCGCAGATCGATGGGATAGGACATGGCTGCTGCTCCAGGAGGAAGCGCGTCGGGCGGCGCCGTCGCCCGATATCGTTGTCGTCCGGTCGAGCTAAGACGCCGCGCCGGGCTTGGTTCCGCAGGTGTTGATGCCGAGCATCGCGTAGGGCGGGCACCAGCCGATGAGCGCCGTGCCGAGCGGGATCAGGCCGAGCAGGCCCCACAGCGTCTGCGGGCCGATGATGGTAAGGCTCAGGATCGCCAGTCCCACGATGATCCTGATCAGACGATCGATCTTGCCAATGTTCTGTGTCATCTCGCGCTCCCCTTTGGCTTGTGCCGGCAAATCCATAGAACGCTGCGTTGGAACGGTCTGTAACTAAGTCACCGAGCGGGCGGCTCTCTAGCCATGTCGGGCAAGCTGCGTGAGGGCCGATCCGTCGATGATTTCGACCGTGCCGCGAGCCACTCGCAGCCAGCCCCGCCGTGCGAATTCACTGAGTTGCCGGCTGATGACCTCGCGCGCACTGCCGAGCTCGTTCGCGAGATCCTGGTGCGTTGCCGCGATGTGCTGCCTCGATCCGGCGAGTTCGAGGAGCTTCTGGGCCAGCCGCACGTCGATCCGCTGGAACGCGACCTCCTCGATGAGGCGGAAGAGGTTGGTGACGCGGCGGCTGAACGCGGTGAAGACGAACTGGCGGAATTCGCGCGAGCTGGCGATCAGCCGGTCGAACAGCGCGCGGGGCATGGCCACGGCACGAATCCGCGTCTCCGCGATGCCCTCGGCCTGATAGTCTTCGTAACCCAGCAGGCAGGCAGTGGTCAGCGCGCAGCTTTCGCCAGCCTGCACGCGGTAAAGCACGATCTCGCGGCCGGATTCCGAGGTCTGTTGCACGCGAATGGTGCCGTCCAGCAGCAGCAGGAAGGAGTCCGGCGCCTGACCGGGGCCGAAGATGCGGCTGCCCTCGGGCAGCTCGACGATCAGGCTGGCGTCGCGCAGCTGAACGAAGAGCTCGTTCGGCAGCTGTCGGAGCAGCGGAAATGCGTGGGTCCAATCCTGTGCGCCATCAATTTGCATCGTCGGATACGGCCATCATCGGTGCGTTGCCAAACGGAGATATGACGAACAAATCCCTGGTGAGCTCCCGAAACCCTCCCCGTGAAGATCGATATCGTGAGCGCCGTCCCCGCCGGTTGAGCTATGTCAATGGATGGTCGGCTGAAACGGCGAGGCTAAGCGCATCTCAGACACCAGCCGGGCCGGGTCGATGATGCCGAGCTTCGCCAGCACAAGGCGGTGCTTTCGCCCGCAACTTGCTCGACGCCACTACGCTGCCTGCTCGGCCTCCAGCGGATTTTCGTCGACGCGCTTCTTGTTGATGAGATTCAGCAGCCGCGCTGCTGCCCGCGCATCGCACAGGGCGCGATGATGATCGTCGAGCGCAATGCCGTAGGTCGCACACAATTTTCCCAGCCCGTAGGATTTATGCCCGGGATAGCGCCGCCGCATTCCGACGCAGGTGCACAATTTCGGGAAGCGGAAGCGCCGTTCGAGCCGTTCATACTCGTACGACAAAAACCCGTAATCGAAGTTCACATTGTGGGCGACGAAGATTCCGTCGCCCATGAATGCGATGAAACTGTCGGCGATGTCGTGGAACAAGGGGGCATCCTGGACCATCTGGTTGGTGATGCCGGTCAGCTCGACGATCTTCGCCGGGATCGGCCGCTGTGGATTGATCAGAGAGTGCCACTCCTCGACGATCTGATGGTTGCGGACCTTCACCGCCCCGATTTCGGTGATCCGATCACCGGACGACCAGGAGCCTGTGGTCTCGATGTCCACGACCACGTAGTCCTGCTCCGGGTCGAACCGGTAATCCACGCGACCGATCTCAGCAGGGATGCCGGCGTGCTCCAGCTGGCGTAGCCGGGTCAATTGATTGCGGCGGATGGCGTCGCCTTCGGCCTTGACCTCGACGAAAGACACTTTGCCGTCGCGCACATGCATCAGGTCGGGGAAGCCGTCCCGCATGCCGCGGAAGTCCTCGCACATCGCCCGCACAATGGCAGCCAGGCCGTCCGCATGGGCGCATGCGAGCAGGGCACGCAACGCACCCATCTGCACGTGCTCCCAGGCAAAGATCCCGTTCGGCTGGCCCCATTTGGAAGCGATAGTGCGCAGAACGATCGGAAGCGCATCTCCAGCTCTGACCTGCGCGAGCGTGCTGTCGATCCGCGGGGCGAACCGGCGATGGAAGGTTCGGTCGCGCAGGCAATGCGGGATCCAATCGAAACCACTGCTGAGCTGGCCGGACTCGAAGAGCTCATCCCAGAACAACAATCCGAACAGTGTCAGCCAGAGCGTATTCTCCGCGAAATAGACTTCGCCACCCTGACGTCTCAGCACGCCGGCAACGCCTGCTTCCGGATGACCGCGATGTGTGTCGTCGACGACGATTTGGCGCCCCGAGCGCAGCAATTCGGTACACAGGCCTGTCCGCCGCCCGCCGAACTTCCGAGCATAGAAGTCCGTTGCGAAGAGATGCTCGTCGTCAGTTTCGGGATCGTCGATCATGTCCCGCAGCAGAGCTTCAGCGGCGTCCTTGTCGCCTTTGGCATACAGCAACCGGACAAGGCGCTCGCGGCAGTCGGCCGACCGGCCGAAACGATAGAGCCGTTCGGCGAGACCTGTATCGCCGTGCTTCTCGAAAAACTGTCCGACCTGACACGCGGCGCGGGCCGCAAGGTCGGCGGCGTAATCGGTTGTCCGCGGCGGACCGTCCAGGATCTCCGCGACCGTCCGTTGGTCGATGTCGGCGGATTGCAGCTCGATGCGGTCCAGCACCTGGCTGTAATGAAAGCACGCACGCGCTTCGTCGGCGTCGGCGAAGCGAGAGCTGAACGACGTCTCCTTGTTGGTGCGGAGGACGCCGAGATCGCGCAGCGCGAAGTTCTTGAGACTATCGGCCGTCTTGCCGAAATAGAGATACAGCAGAAATTCGATAGACCGTGTGTTGTCGAGCGCTATGAAGCTTCCGGCGCCGCAATGCTTCGCGGCAAGATCGAAGGGGATTGCCGCGACGAAGAAGTCGGCCAGCGCCGGCTTCGACCAGGACGTGCGGACCTCGCGGCCAAATCCGGCCGCACGGGCACCGTCGAGGAGCGCCGTCTTCGGCAGGCTGAGCACGAAGGCGGAGTAGTCCTCGGCGCGAAGACTGCGCGCCTGGCCACAGTCGATCAAGTCCTGAGCCGCGGACTCGAGATCGGTGATCTCCTTGTACTTGAACAGCGCGCGATTGAAGATCGTCCCGCGCCTGTTGACCATCCTGATCAAGAGACATTGCGCGTCCTTGGAGAGGCCGCGAAAGCGCTGCGTGAACGCATGATCTTCATCGGTGAGGATCTCGCCATACGTCGTCTCGACGAACTGGAGCATTTCGACGAAATGGTCGAGGTAATAATAGACCGGCAGCGTGGGGAGCTTCATGTGAGGTGCGCCGGGCTCCTAACCATGCTGGTCAACGAACCTGCTTTCCGCGAGCAGGCCAGTGGATTCGTTGTTCATTTTTTGTTCTGAATGCGCCCTTTGTCAAGGTGGAGCATCGACGGGAGGCTGCTCATCGTCGAGTTCGTACGCTTGGAGATCGTCACGGGGAGTCGTTCCGTCGCCGCGTCACGTCAGGAGCGGACCTCGAGCAACAACTGCGGACATTGCCGACGTGCTACCGGCCTAAACTGTCGAGGCTCGCCGCCAATTCCAAGTTCCGAAACGGCTTGGTCAGCCTCGGGAGATCAGGCGCTATGCCGACCGCCTCTGCATATCCCGACACGATCAGCACCTTCACGTTGGGACGTTCGGCCTGGATGCGCCGGGCCAGTTCTGTGCCGGACATTCCAGGCATCAGGTGATCCGTCACGACGAGATCGGGGAACAGCCCGCCGTTGAGCAGCCGGAGCGCCTCTTCGGCCGAGCCCGCTTCGACAACTTCGTGCCCGAGTTCGATCAGCATCTCGGCGGTACTGAGCCGAACGAGGTCTTCGTCGTCGACGAGCAGCACGGTCCCGCGGCGAGCCGCAGGCGCCGGCGCTCGTTCGAGGGCAAGCGGCGTGCCCGTCTGCGCATCTCCCTGCGGCAACCAGAGTTCGACGTTGGTGCCTACTCCCGGGGTGCTGTGGATGGTGAGGGCGCCACCCAACTGGGTGGCGAGGCCGTGCACCATGGACAGGCCCAACCCCGTTCCCTTGCCGATACCCTTCGTCGAGAAAAAGGGTTCAATCGCGCGGGACAGCGTCACTTCGTCCATCCCGGTCCCACTATCCGCGACTGAGAGATGGAGATAGGGGCCGGGTTTGAGGTTGGAGCGGTGTTGTCGGCCGATCGTTGCCGCCCGGACGGATATGCGTAGCGTCCCGCCGTCCGGCATCGCATCGCGGGCATTCACCGCAAGGTTCAACACCGCCATCTCGAGTTGATTGGGGTCGGCCTTGGCTGGCGGCAGGTCACGTGCGGCATCGACGACGACCTTGATCTGTGGTCCCGTGGTGCTCGCCACCAGCTCGCCCATGCCGGCAACGAGCAGACCGAGGTCGACCGCGACGGGCTGGAGCGGCTGTCGGCGGGCGAAGGCGAGCAAGCGCTGCACGAGCGTTTTTGCCCGATCTGCCGATTGTGCCGCGCCGGCGATGAGCCGTTGCTCGCGCTCGCCGCCGATGCCCCTGCGCTGGAGCATATCGAGCGCTCCGACGATCGGGGTGAGCAGGTTGTTGAAGTCATGCGCGACGCCGCCGGTGAGCTGTCCCATCGCCTCCATTTTTCGGCTCTGACGCAGCGCCTCGTCCTGCTCGCGTTCCCGGCTGACGTCGCGACCGACAGCATAGAAGCGGTCGCCTTCCGGCACCGCGGCCCAGGCGACCCAGATCGTGTTGTTGTCCGCCGTGATCAGGCGGTTTTCAAACCGCTGCAGCGGATCGCGCGTCTGCAGCGCCGCGATCACCTGACCCGCAGCAGCGAGGTCATCAGGATGGATGACCGCCGCGAGCGGCTTGGCCAGAAGCTCCGCGCGTGAATAGCCCAGCAGTCTTTCCCAGGCCGGATTGATGGTCTTGAGGAAGCCGTCGAAGCCAACGACAGCGAAGAGGTCGTTGCTGAGGTCGTAGATCCGGTTCCGCTCCCGTTCGCTTGCCTCGACCGCGGTCTGCAGATCGCCGGCCAGCTCACGCAGTCCTTCCTCGCGTCGACGCTCGCCCGTGACGTCGACATTCACCCCCACGAGGCGGGCCGGCCGGCCTTGGTCATCGAGCACGGCCGTCGCGCGCGAACGCACCCAGCGCTGCTCGCCGGTCTGCTGGTGCTTGATCCTGAAGTCGATGCTGAACGCTTCGCCCTTCGCCGCCGCTTCTCTCGCCGTCCTGTCGGCCAGGTCACGGTCATCCGGATGGAGAATACCAAGCCACGTGTCATAGGGCGTTCCCGCATGCTTGGCTGGATCGAGCCCCAGGATGTCGTACATCTCCGGCGACCAGCTGATCGCGCCAGTGACGAGGTCCCAATCCCACACGCCGATTCCGGCTGCCTGCTGTGCAAGCTTGAGCCGCGCTTCGCTGGCACGGAGCGCCGCCTCGGCGCGAACGCGTTCGGTGACATCATAGCCCTCGACGAACACCCCGGTGACGGCGCCATCGGCATCGCGAACCGGCTGGTAGACGAAGTCAACCAGCCGCTCAGTGATGGGGCCGCCCGGTGCAGCCTGCATCGCATAAGGAGCGCTCGAGAAAATGAGCGCTTCTCCGGTGCTGAACGCCTTGTTCAAGTGCTCGACGTAACCCTGCGCGGCGGCGTCAGGAAGGGCCGCGGACACTGGTTTGCCAAGCACGTCACGGTGGCCGATCAGTTGCTGAAAGGCGGGGTTGGTGAGCGTGAAGCGATGCTCGGGCCCGCTCAACATGGCCATGAAGCCGGGCGCCTGCTCGAACATGCGCTGCAACCGCTCGCGTTCCTCCAGGGAACGGCGTTCAGCAACGACCTTCGCCGTCGTCTCGCTACACGCACAGAACATTCCTGCGACCTGACCCGCTTCGTTCCGCGCTGGCGAATAGCTGAAGGTGAACCAGGTCTGCTCCTCGAATCCTTTGCGGTTCATGAGGAGCGGCAGGTCCTCGCGATAGGTGGCCTCGCCGGCCATTGCCGCTTCGATCAGCGGCGCGATATCGGGCCAAATCTCCGCCCAGATCTCGGAAAAGCGCTCGCCAAGCGCCTTCGGATGCTTGCCGCCGAGGATTTCGGCGTAGGAGTCGTTGTAAAGGAATCCCAGTTCGGTTCCCCACGCAACGAACATCGGAAACTTGGAACCGAGCAGCAGGCCGACCACCGAGCGCAGGCTTTGAGGCCAGCCGTCCGGGGGACCCAGCGGAGAAGTCGACCAGTCGTGCGCGAGCATGAGGCGGCCCATCTGACCGCCGCCAGACAGGAAGTCGTATTGGGACGTCCGGTCTGCTCTATAGGCCACGCGAAGTCCCTTTGCTCGAACATCGATGTCGGATGAGCCGCAAACCGAAGCGTTCGTCACGGCTCGTCTCATTGTCCAGCGAGTGCGGTGGCTTGAAAATTGGCATGATCCAGACTCATGTCATTCATCTCGCCGGAGTGCAAATGACCAGAATGTGCATCGCGGACGAGCGGCTGGGATGTGGCCCTCCATGCGCCTCAAGGACTTCAAGCCAGGACGTCAATTTGGTCCGAAGCGGGGGAACTCAGCTTCCAGAAAGTCAGCTCAGCCGCTGCGCAAGCCATCGCATTGCAGATTGTCCGAACACGGCTGCCCGGCGTAGCGAACACCAAGGCCGCGCCCACATTCCACATCAGGATCATCGCCGATGCATCACCGATATTCGAGAGCCAGGCGCAAACAGCTGGAGGCCGGCAGCAGCAGCCAGAGCCTTGAACGATCCGGCAGGCTGATATGAAAGGCGGCGACCGCCGCGAGGACGCCCGTCGCGAGCGCCGCAGCCATGCTGGTCGCAAAGGCAAGGTTCACGCCTTCTGCTCTGACGTCGCCAACCCGCGCAGGACTTGTGCGATGACGGCAAGGACATTGTCCATCGGCTCGCCCTCGGCGACATCTATGGCGGCGCGCTCGAACATGGCTGAGAGCAGCGAGGTGAGCGCCTCGATCGGCAGGCGGGGCAGGGTGCCCTCGGCGATCGCCTCTTCGAGGCCGGTCTTCAGGCTGGCGTCCCCGTTGCGGCCTTCGATCTCGCGGATCGTGTCGCGGCCCAGCACGGCTGGGCCTTCGATCAGGAGCAGCCGTGTGCGTCCCTGGGCCTGCATTGCCAGCACATACGCTTTGGCGCCAGCGAGCAGCCGCGCGCGCGCGGACAAGCCCGGCGTGTCGGCTGCTGCAATCGCCGCGGCGACGGCTTCCGATTCAGCTTCGACCACGGCGCGGAAGATCGCCTGCTTGTCCGCAAAGTGGTGGTACAGCGCGCCGCGCGTGACGCCGGCTGCCTCGACGATGGACGGCGTGCTGGTCGCGGCATAGCCGTGGGTCACGAACAGCCGGCGCGCCGTGGCGACCAGCCGCGCCCGCATCTCGGCCGTCCGCTCGGGATTGCTGCGTCGAACCGATGTTACTTGCATGCAGGCTGCCTGTTTGTTAAATAAAGATACAGGCAGAATGTATCTATATTTGAGGGAGAAGGGAAGCATGAAGATTACCAGCTACTACCCCGTCCTCATGGCTGACGACGTCGCCACCACTGCGGCGTTCTATGTCCGGCACTTGGCGTTTCAACCGCTGTTCGAGGCCGATTGGTACGTCCACCTGCAGTCCACGCGCGACCCCGCCGTCAATCTCGCGATCCTGAGGGGGGATCACGAGACGATCCCCGCCGCCGGTCGCGGACGGGCCTCGGGCCTGCTGCTGAATTTCGAGGTCGACGACGTCGACACGATGCATGCCGAGGCGGTCGCGGCGGGATTGCCGATCCTGCTGCCGCTGCGCGACGAGGAGTTCGGCCAGCGGCATTTCATCACCCAGGATCCCAACGGCGTGCTGATCGATGTCATCAAGCCGATTCCGCCGAGCGCTGCGTTTGCTGCTCAATATGCGCCCGACGCGCGACCGCAGTGACGATGACGGTTGCGGTCAGTGGCATCGGTTGAGACGTTTGCAGCAACCAATGGAACGCCTGTGTGCTCAAACTCGGGTCTGTTCCCGCAGCGTCAGCTGAGCTGCAGTGACGGCCATCATGTCTTCGGGAAGCACCTGAACAATTAGCTGATCGTCGGGTAGGCGCGCGTTGCGATCCCAGGAATGAATGACGGCAGAGCGGGGACCCCGCGATCACGCGATGGAGCATGTCGCTGCTTATCGCGGGACAGGGGATCCTTCGCTGCTGCAAGTCGCTCGATGCCGGGCAGGACTCATGGTCCATTCCTCATGATCTTCTCGAGGCGGAAGAAGTCTGCATCCTCCGCCACGTCCTCGGGCGGCGGCCCGAGCGGGTCGCGATGGTGGGCATTGTAGTAGGCCACGATCTTGAACCCGCATTTGTTGACGTAGAAGTGGACGTTGCGTTTCTCCAGATAGGGCGTGTGGGTTTCCCAGATCCGGGTGGCCGGATAATGCGCCTCGATGGCTCGCCATGCCGCGTGGCCGAGGCCGCACCCCTGGTGCCTGGGCGCGATGTAGAACAGGTCGAGCGCATTGCGCTGCGAGACGGGGTCGATCGACAAGACGGCGCCGCCGATGGCTTCCCCGTTCAGCAGGACGCGATGAGTCGCGCTCTCCGAGGCATTGACGGAGTCCTGAATGTCCGAATCGGAGGGAATGGGCAGGTCCCGGCTCGCGCCAGAGGCGTCGAGGATGGCGAAGGAGAACGCCTCCTGCAGCTCCCGCGCAAACTCCAGCACATCGATCTGTCCAGCCGGCGCGAGTGTCACGCCGCGCGCTCTGCTGTTCCTTGGCAAGGTTCGCCCCTTTGGCCCGATGACCCCAAACGCGGCGATATGGACAGCGCCAAGATTACCGTCGTGTGACCCCATGGGGCCGACGGTCGATCATCGATGGCCGGAGATCGGTCGCCGAAGCGAACGACCCCGGCCATCGCAGGGGAGAGAGAGGGAGACGAACTCGATGCGTCAGAGAGCTCTCATCCCATCGTTGCCAGCCGCAGCGCCAGCGCGCAGGCGCGGTCATATTCGTCCAGGCTGATCCATTCGTCGATCGTGTGCGGCTCGTTCTGGCCGGTGCCGAAGGTGACGGTGGGGATGCCGTGGCGGACCATCCAATTGGCGTCGAGGCCGCCATTGCCGGCGCGCAAGGTTGGCGTGGCGCCGATGTCGGCGACGGCGGCGGTGGCGCGCTTGACGACCGGCAGGGTCTCCTTGATCCGGAACGGCGGAAACTCCGTCACTGCCTTGAACTTGACGCGGCCGGACTTGCCATCGCTGTTGGTGACCTGCTTGGCGGCCTTCTCGAACGCGGCTTTGTAGGCGTTGCTGATCTCGCGAACGAATTTGGCGTCATGGCTGCGGCATTCGCCGCGCACATGGACGTAGTCGGTGACGACATTGGTGGCGTCGCCCGCAGGGCGGCCGTCGCCGCCGGTGACCGGGCCGACATTGCTGGTGCCCTGCCTGGCGTCCTTGCCCTTGCCCTTCACCACCTTGCCGAACCAGCCGCCGGCTCTGACGTCGGCGAGCGCGAGCGCCAGGATCATGGTGGCGCTGATGCCCCGCTCTGGCGCGACGCCGGCATGGGAGGCGCGGCCGAAGATCTCCGCCTCCCAATGGTCGGCGCCCACAGCGGCAATGGTGATGCTGGAAGCGGAGCTGCCGTCGAAATTGAAGGCCATTGCAGGCGCGCCGAGCGCGTTGAGGTCGACGTGGCGCGCGCCGTGCAGGCCGCTCTCCTCGCGTACGCAGAACAGCAGCGTGATCGGCGGATGATCGAGCTTTTGCCGGCTCAGCTCGGCCGCGAGCGACACCAGGATGCCGCAGCCGCAGCGGTTGTCGCCGCCGAGCGCGGTCTTCGCCTGGTTGACGATCTTCCGGCCGGAGATCTTCGGCTGCGCCCCGGCGCAGAGCGGCACCGTGTCCATGTGGGTCATGAACATCAGGCGCGGCTGATCGCGCATCGTGCCGCGGCCGGGCAGCTCCACGATGAGATTGCCGGTCTCGGTCGGCAGCGCAATGCGCGTATTGGCATCGTCGAAGCGCATCGCCTTGGCCGGCACGCCGGCCTGCTTCAGCGCCGCCATGATCTCACGCCCGATCGCCTTCTCCTGTCCGGTCACCCCCGGCACGGCGAGAAAACGCATCAGGCGATCGGTGGCGGCGGCGGTGTCGACGGACATGACGAATCCTTGATGAGCGCGATGCAGCAGCATCGCTTCCCGGACGTCGATGTGCAAGGTGAGCCCGTGCAGGACGGCAATGTGTCCCGATCCGGGCCCCCGGCGTCATCCGCCGGGACCATGTCCAGCCGATACCATGTCCACGTCGATCACGACCGCCGAACCCGTCGCGCGCGATTCCGCGAGACGGTCTGTCGACCGCAAAGGCTGCTCTGCAGGCCTGGCGTGATCGCGGCGCGTCTCAGCTCGCCTTCGGCGCGGCGGTGGCGGCCTGGTCCTTCATCGATGCCGCCTCCGTCTTGCCGCGCTTCAGCATCTTGTGCCAGAGGTCGCGATAGCGATCGGCGTTGAAGGTGAGGAGCGTGCCATTGTCCTCGAAATGCGCCTCGAACACCTTGCCGAGCGCGTAGGTGTAGGCGCCGAGCACGGTCGGCATCGCGATGACGCCGCAGGCCGTGCCGATGAAGGGAACGAATTTGACCAGCGTCAGCGACAGCGCCCCGCCGGCGAAGGTGCCGCCGGAGCTCGCCATCAGGCTGCCGACGACCGATTTTCCGAGGTTTTCGCTGTACGGCACGCCGTACAATTTGGTCAGCCGCGCCAGCAGCGCGAGCTGATTGGCCAGCGCAGCGCCGAGATCGATGCCCGGCGCGGGAATGAGCCCCGCCGCCATCGAGATCAGCACGTGGTCGCGGATGATCTCGTGCGCCCGCACCTGGCGCGCCTCCGGCGACAAAGCGGGATCGGCGATCGCGCTTTTGCCGTCGTCATTCTTCGGTTGGTCAAGCATGGCCGGCTCCTCCAGAGACATCGCTCAGCAAGCGGTCGAGATAACGTTGGGACGAATTGAGACGATACAGCGCGCCGCGCGCGATCAATGCCGCCGTGTCCGGCTGCGCATCGACGATCGGGGCAATCACGTGATCGAACCACGCATTGCCGTGCTCGGCGTCGATCTGATAGTGCACGTGATAATAGTCGAGGCCCGACGGATCGAGCCCGAGCCGTTCCCAGGCCTCGACCACATGGCCGAAGCGGAACGGCACCACATATTCTGTGACGCCGTAATAGCCGATCGCCTTATGGAAGTGGCAGCGCTGCAGCACCATGGTCATCGACAGGTTGCCGCAGGCGATCGACTCGGTGCGCAGCTGCGCGCGCACCGCCGAGGCCGTGATACCGAGCACGTCGAGCACCCGCTGGAACAGCTTGGTATGGATGCGCGGGATCTCGCCATTGCCCATCTCGTCCCAGTAGTTCTTGGCGATTTCCATCTTGGCGACGTCGGGCGTGCCGAGCTGCAGCAGCGCCATCGCGTCGTCGAAGCGGGGATCCAGCGTGGTTTCCTGGATCGAGTAATATTCAAGGTCGCGCTTGGTCGCGCGGCGCATGAAGTCGGTGTAGAACGGATGCGCCGTCGCCGGATGCTGCTCGACCAGCTCGCGCAGCCAGCTCGCCAGCGCTGCGCCGGTGCGCGGAGCGCTCGCCACCAGCCCGTGATCGATGGCGCGCTCCTCGAAGCCGAGCAGATAGGTCTCGATCAGCTCGGCGATGTCGTCGGCCTCCGCGCTCGGGCGCCGCTCGTCGCCGCTCGGCAGCCGCAGCCGCTCCGCATAGATCTGCGCCAGCAATCGATGCGCCGCGCGCAGCGCCTCGGCGTCGTCCTCGCGAAAGCCGCGACGACAGACCGCGTCGATGGTGTCGAGCCGGTGGGCGCGGTCCGCGAGCCGGCTGTAGATCGTGCCGGTCGCCGGTGTGGCGGGAAAACCGCCACCGCGCTCGATCAGATCGATGAGAGCAAGGACCTGGTTCTGGTCCTGGACGCGCTGATCGGCGCGGGCCGCAGCGGGCGTGGCAAGCGAAAGCTGGTTCATGGCGCTGATCCCATGATGGACGAATCCTCTATGTTTGATGGTTCAAGACAGGTCTGCGAAAGGATCGCGGCGATCTCGGCCACGGCAGCGCCGCTCATCAGCCCGCCATGCGTGCCGGCGACCGGCCGCACGATGAGCCGGCTGGCCACGCGTCCCCAGAAATTGTCGGGCGCCGCCTGAGTGGCTTGCAGCATGTCGAGAAAGCCGGAGGGATACGCCGCGACGCACGGCTCCGGCGGCGTCTCGGCTTCGTTGGCCTTCAGCAGCAGCACCGGGCCGTCATATCGCTGCGGGCGGAAGTCGGCGAGCATGGCGTTCTCCATGCGGATCACGCGCGCCATGCGGTCGCGAATCTCGTCCGGCATGTCGCGATAAAACGGCACGTCGAGAAAGGCCGCACGCGCGGCTGCGTCGAACGCGGCCACGAAGGCCTGGCGTCCGTCATGCGGGCCGAAGGAGTCGAGCAGGATCAATTGCTCGACGCGCTCGCCGGCGGCGGCGAGCTGGCAGCTGATCTCATAGGCGACGCTGCCGCCGAACGACCAGCCGCCGAGCAGATAAGGTCCCGTCGGCTGCACGGTCCTGATCGCTGCGAGATAGCGCCGCGCCAGCGCGGGAATGCCGGTGACGGGCTGATCGTTGCCATACAGGTTCCAGGACTCGACCGCGCAGATCGCAAGATCATCCTGCAGCAGCGGCGCCAGCGCCGAATAGGCCTCGGCGCCGGCATGCCCAGGATGGACGAGGAACAGGATGCGGCGGCCGCGCTTGAGCATTACGGTGGGCTCGAAATCGGCGCCGGCGCCGTCCTTGCGCAGCGCCGCGGCCTGCGCGGCGATGGTGCGCGTGCTGAATATCCACGCGACGGGGAAGCTGCGACGGAACGTCGTGTTGATGTGCGTAGCAAGGCGGACGGCGAGCAGGGAGTGACCGCCGACGGCGAAGAAGTCGTCCTCGACCCCGAAATGGTCGATGCCGATGACCTGGGCCCAGAGGTCATGCAGCCGGCGCTCGGTCGCGTCGCGTGGCAGCAGCGCATCGCTGTCGAGCGGGCCGATCTCGAGGTCGCGCGCGACCAGCGATTTGCGATCGACCTTGCCGTTGATGGTCAGCGGCAGCGCCGCGAGTTTCACGAACAGCGACGGCACCATGTAGGCCGGCAATTGCCCGGCCAAGTGGTTGCGCAATGCCTGCGGGCTCAGTGCGGTCCCGGCGTCGTCGGCCTCGGCGTAGAAGGCGACGAGCTGGCGGCTGCCGCCGATGTCGCGCACCACGGCTACGCAGTCGCGGATGCCGGCGAGGCGGCCGAGCGCGGTCTCGATCTCGCCCGGCTCGATGCGGTAGCCATGGATCGACAGCTGATTGTCGTCGCGGCCGAGCACCTCGATGCTGCCGTCGGCGCGCTGACGGGCGAGGTCGCCGGTGTAGTAGGCTCTCACCTCCTGCGTGATCAGCGGCAGCGTGACAAAGCGCTCAGCGGTGAGATCAGGACGGCCATGATAGCCGCGCGCGACGGCATCGCCGTAGACATAGAGCGATCCCGCGATGCCATGCGGCAGCGGCCGCCGTCGGCGGTCGAGGATGCAGATGCCGACGTTCTGCACCGGATGGCCGACCGGCACGTTGGCGCCATAGGCCTCGGTGTTCACGACCTCCTGCCACAGCACCGAGGTCGCCTCGGTCGAACCGTACCGGTTGAACAGCCGCACCGCAGGCATGGTCGCACGGAAGCGCCGGGCGAGCTCGACTGGCAGGATCTCGCCGGAGCAGATGCAATAGCGCAGATGCGGCAGCCGCTCGGCGATGTCAGGCACGTTGTCGAGCAGCGAGGCCAGCAGCGACGGCACCGGCTCGAGCCGGGTCACGCGATGGCGAGCGAGCGCGTCGACCATGCGCTGGGGATCGCGGACCACCTCGTCGGAGCACACGACGAAGGGAATGCCGCGCGCGAGCCGGCTGAAGACCTCCCAGACCGCGTCGACGAAGTTGATCGAGCTGATCTGCGAGCCGACCTCGTCGTCGGCGAGCGGCAAGGACCGCCACAGCCAGTGAAAGCGGTTGAGCACCGTCGATTGCTGGACCATCACGCCCTTCGGCCGTCCGGTCGAGCCGGACGTATAGGCGATGTAGAGCAGGGGATCCGCGACGGCCTCCCGCGTGGGATCGCATGCCGTCTCGCTGTCGAGCATGGGATCGTCGAGCGCGATCACCTCGCCCGTGAACTGCGGAAACTTGTTGGCCAGGGCCGCCGTGGTGACCAGCACCGGCGCCTGCGAATCCGCGAGCATGAATTGCAGCCGGTCATCGGGCACGTCGGGTTCGAGCGGCACATAGGCGCCCCCGGCCTTGAGGATGCCCATCAGGCCGACGATCAGCGGGATCGAGCGTTCGATGCTGATGCCGACCGCGGTCTCCGCGCGCACGCCGAGCTTGCGGAGACGGTGCGCGAGCCGATTGGCCTGGACGTTGAGTTCGCCGAACGCGATGGCGCTGTCGCCGTGCATCACGGCCGCGCGTTGCGGCTGGCGGCGCGCGACGGCCTCGAACATGTCCGCAAGCGAGATGTCGCGCGGATAGGGCACCGCCGTCACGGCCGCCGCAAGGGCCGCGCGCCGTTCCGCTTCGGTCAGCAGGGCGGCGTCCGCGAGCGGCCGCTCGGGATTGGCGGCCAGCCATCGCAGCGTCTCGGAGAGATGGCCGAGCAGTCGCGCGATCACCGTTTCGTCGAAACAGGCCGCGTCGTAGGAGGCCTGCACCAGAAGCTCGGCAGCGGGCACGACCACCAGCGTCAGCGGGAAGCTGGTCTTGATGTCGCCGCGCATGTCGAGATAGCCGCCGGCCGGCGCGGCGCCGATGCCGTCGTCGGGATAGTTTTCGAACACCAGCAATTGCTGGAACAACGGCGTGCCGTTCGGCACCGCGCTCTGCGCCTGGATCTCGGTCAGCGACAGATAGCCGTGCTGGATCACGCTGCGCGTGGCGGCTTGGACCGCATGCAGGTTCTCGAGCACGCTGCGTTCGGCATCGAGCGACAGCCGCAGCGGGACGGTGTTGATGAACAGGCCGATCATGCGCTCGACCTGCGGCAGCTCGCCTGGTCGCCCGGCGACGGCGATGCCGAGCACGACCTCATCCTGGCCGCTGTAACGGGACAACACGGCGGCCAGAGCGAGCTCGACCAGCGTGTTGAGCGTAACCTTGTGCTGCCGTGCGAATGTTGCAAGCGCCGCGCTGTCCGTGCGATCGAGCAGCAGCCGGCGTCGCTCCATGCGCTCGATCGGGCGTCGCATGTCGAGCGGCCGGTGATTGATCGCGAGCGGAGTCGGCGCCTCGATGCCGGCGAGATGGGCGCGCCAGAACGCCTGCGCCTGGTTGCGGTCCTGCCGGGCGAGCCAGGCGATGTGGCGCTCGAATGGCGGCGGCGCGGGCGGCAGCTCGATCGCCTCGCCACAGGCCTGGCGATAGCGCAGCGCGACCTCCTGCAGGATCAGCGGCAGGCACCAGCCGTCCATCAGCAGATGATGCGTCGTCCAAACCACCGCCCAGCCATCGTCCCGCAGCCGCATCAGCCNCACCGCCCAGCCATCGTCCCGCAGCCGCATCAGCCGCAACCGTGTCAGGCCGGGTCGGTCGAGCCTGAAGCCGCGGCGGCGGTCCTCGGCCAGATAGGCGTCGAGCTGATCGTCTGGGCCGCCGCGCCAGTCCGCTTCCTCCCAGTCGAGCGGAACGTTTGCATAGATCGCCTGCAGCGGCCGCGTCACGCCTTCCCAGATGAAGGCGGCGCGCAGGATGCCATGCCGATCGATGATCCCTTGCCAGGCGCGGCGCAGCGCAGCGGTGTCGAGTTGACCCTGATGGCGCCACGACAGTTGCACGCAATACTGATCGGAGTCCGGTGCGTAGAGTGCGTGGAACAACAAGCCTTCCTGCAATGGCGCGAGGCCGTAGACGGTGTCGATCCGGCCGGCGCGCGCGAGCCCGTCGAGCGTGGCCTGGCTCACATCCGGCGCGAGCGGGCAGTCGCTCGGCGTCAGGCCGCCAGCGCCGCTCACACAATGCGTGACGACATCGCCGAGGGCGGTCGCAAACGCATCCGCAAGGCGCTGGGCGCGGCTGCTTGCACAGCACCTGCCGCTGTATTCGATGGTCACTTTGAGCGCGCCATCGGACACATAGGCACTGATCTCGATCGGATGGATCAGCCTGTTGCGCGGCGAGACCGCGGTGCCGGCGGACTCCTCAGACAGGGTGATGTAGCGCCCGCTCAGCGCATCGAAGCGGCCGAGATAGTTGAAGCCGATGCGCGCCTTGGCACCGGCAGCGAGCGCCGCATGACGGGGATCGTCAGACAGAAAACGCAGCGCGCCATAGCCGACGCCCTTGTCGGGAACGGCGCGCAAGGTTTCCTTGATTGCCTTGATGGCCGCGTCGATGTCGCTGCCGGCCGGCAGGGTGAGATGGACGGGGAACATCGAGGTGAACCAGCCGACCGTGCGCGACACGTCGCGTGCGCTCACGCACTCCTCACGCCCGTGACCTTCGAGATCGACGATCACATCGGCGAGTCCGGTGGAGCTGCGCACTGCCAGCGCCAGTGCGGTCAGCAGCAGATCGTTGATCTGGGTGCGATAGGCTGGGCCGGCCCGGGTCAGCAGCCGTCCCGTGGTGTCGGTGTCGAGCGTGAAGCAGATGCGGTCAGCGTCTTCGCCACAGCCTGGATCGGCCTCGCTGCTGTCGAGCGGCAGCGCAGAGGCGTTGGCGCCGACGGCGAGCCAGTAATCCCATTGCGCGACCGCAGCGGTGCGGGCGTAACGGGCCAGCGCGCTGCGCCAGGATGTAAAGCGCACTGCAGGTCTGGCCGGCGTTCCGCCGGCCAACAGGCATTCAAGGTCTTCGAGCAGGATGCGCCAGGATACGCCGTCGATGATGAGATGGTGGACGGCGAGCAGCAGCCGCGGGCGCCGGTCGGGATGGCCGGTGAACAGCGTCGCGCGCGCCAGCGGCCCGTGGCTGATGTCGAGCCGCGCCTGAACGCGATCGGCTTCCGCCCGAAGTGCCGCCGCAGCGTCGGCGCAACCGGTGAGGTCGAACGCCTCGACCGGCCACGCCGCGGGGCCGGTCGTCTCGCGCCAACCCTTGTCGGCATGGCTGACGAAGCGGCTCGCGAACGCCGGGTGCAGTTCGCCAAGCTGGGACAGCGCGTGAGCGATGCGCGCGATTGTGACGCTGGCATCGACGTGGAACAGGAATGCCTGATTCCAATGGTTGAGGTCGGAATGGCCGATCGCGAAGAACCATTGCTGGATCGGCGCGAGCGGTGCGCGGCTGGCATCGGCGTCGTCGTCATCAATGACAACCAGGGCCTCCGGCGCCTCGCGCCGCAGGCTGGCGGCGAGCGCGCGGATGGTCGGGGCGGCAAACAGCTGACTGGCGCTCAGCTCCAATCCCATCTGGCGCGCCCGGGCGATCACCTGGATGGTGAGAATGGAGTCGCCGCCCAGCGCGAAGAAATCCTCGTCGATGCCGATCTGGTCGAGCTTCAGCACGGTGCGCCACACCGCGGCGAGGGCGGCCTCGGTGTCGTCGCGCGGTGCGCTGAGGTCGCGCTTGTCAGGCGTAGCGCTCGCGGGCAGCGGAAGCGCCCTGCGGTCGATCTTGCCGTTCGGCGACAGTTGGAGCCGGTCGAGTCGCATCAGAACCGCAGGCACCATATAGGGCGGCAGCAGCGCAGCGAGCCGCGCCCGCACCGTCTGCTCATCAGGCTGTCCGGACGGGGCCGCGTAATAGCCGACGAGCCGCCTTGCCGCGCCGCTGTCGACGACGATGACCGCGCTCTGTGTCACGCCGGGGCAGGCGGCGATGACCGCCTCGATTTCGCTGGGTTCGACCCGATAGCCGCGGATCTTGATCTGGGTATCGATGCGGCCGAGGCATTCGAGCTGGCGGTCGGGCAGCATCCGGCCGAGATCGCCGGTGCGATAGATCCTGGCGTTGCGCCCGGCCAGCCGGTCAGGGAGCGACTGGAATGGATTGTCCATGAACCGCTCGGCGGTGAGCTCCGGGCGGTTGAGGTAGCCGGCCGAGACACCGTCGCCGCCGATATAGATCTCGCCGATGGCGCCGAGCGGCACCGGCCGCAGCCGCTTATCGAGCAGATAGGCGGTCTGGTTCTGGAAGGGCACGCCGATCGGCGCGTTGCCGCTGCGCCCGGTGTCGCGCTCGACATAATAGGCGATCGAGCCGATCGTCGTCTCGGTGGTGCCGTATCCGTTCACGACGGCAGCTCCAGGCACGGCCTGCTTGATGCGCCACATCGCCTGTTCGAGCGGCGGCTCGACGCCGACCATCAGCCGCTTGAGGGCATAGTTCGTCCCGTCCGCCGCGACCAGCGACGCGACGGCGGTCAGCAGATGCGGCGGCAGATAGCAGTTCTGGATCCGCTGGTCGCGCAGATAGCGCGCGAAGCGATCAGCATCGAGGATGGTGTCCTTGTCGAGCAGATGGACCGCGGCGCCGAACAACAGGTTGGAAAAGATCTCATAGACGGACACGTCGAAGCTGAGGCTGCTGGTCAGCGTTCCCGCATCGCCTGGCGCGATCGCGCGCTTGTTCTGCCATTCGTGGCAGAAGTTGATGACGGCGCGGTGCACGCAGGCGACACCCTTGGGACGCCCGGTCGAGCCCGAGGTGTAGATCACGTAAGCCGCGTCAGCAGGTCCCGTTGTGGCGGGAGGCGGACGATCATCGCCGCTCCCATCGGTCGGCTCGACGATCAGCAGCAGGCGCTGCGGCGACTGCAGGACGGCGACGTCGCGGGCCGCCTTGGGGCTCGCCAGCACGAGCTCGGCGCCGCTGTCCTCGATCATGAATCTCAGCCGCTCGGCCGGATAATCCGGGTCGAGCGGCACCCAGGCGCCGCCGGCCTTGAGGATCGCGAGAATGGCGATCACCATCTCGATGGTGCGGCCACAGCACAGCGCGATTGGGCGGCCCGGCGCGATCCCACCGGATGGGGCGAGGCTCGCGACGATGCGGTGCGCCAAGCGGTTGGCAGCGCGATCGAGCGTGCCGAAGTCGATGTGGCGATGGCCTTCGACCACTGCGGTCGCCGACGGGTGGCGGCGCGCGATCTCGGCAAACAATCCATGCAAGGTGGCATCGCGCGGGTAGGGGACCCAGCGGTCGTTCCAGGCCATGAGCAAATCGTGGCGCTCGGCCGCGGAGAGGAAGTCGAGCTCGCCGAGCGGCCGGGCCGCATGCTGCGTCAGCCAGGCGATGGTGCGGTCGAGATGCGCGCACAATTGAGCGACCGCAGCGGCCGTAAAACTGTCGGCATCGTACAGCACGCGCAGCTCGATCGCGGTGCCCGGGAGCACGGCCAAAGTGAGCGGGTAGTTGGTCTTCTCGTCGATGCGCAGCTCGGTTACTTCGGCTGGAAGACCGCCGGGATAGCTTTCGAACACCAGCAGCGACTGGAACAAGGCGCTGCCGGATTCGAGCTCGCTCCAGCCTTGAATCGTGGCGAGTCCGACCGTCGCATGCGCCTCGGCACCGCGGGTCGCGGCCTGTACTGCATGCAGATGATCGAGGGTGCTGCGGTCCTGGTCGAGCGAAAGCCGCAACGGCACGGTATTGATGAACAGGCCGATCATCCGTTCGACCTGCGGCAGTTCGGGCGGCCGGCCCGACACGGCAATGCCGAACACGACATCGTCATGCCCGCTATAGCGCGACAGCAGGGCAGCCCAGGCCAGCTCGATCAGCGTGTTGAGCGTGATCCGGTGTTGGCGCGCGAACGCGGCCAGCGCCGCGCTGCGCGTCTTGTCGAGCAGCACGGACTCTCGCTGCAGCCGTTCGATCGGGCGACGGATGTCGAGCGGCCGGTGGTTGATCGCCAGCGGTGTCGGCGCCTCGATGCCGGCGAGATGCGCGCGCCAGAACGCCTGTGCAAGGTCGCGGTCCTGCCGCGCCAGCCAGGCGATATGGCGCTCGAACGGCGGCGGCGCTGGCGGCAGCGCGACGGCCTCGCCGCAGGCCTGGCGGTAGCGCAGCGCCACCTCCTGCAGGATCAGCGGCAGGCACCAGCCGTCCATCAGCAGATGATGCGTCGTCCAAACGATGGCCCAGCTGTCGTCAGTCAGCTGCATCAGCCGCAGCCGCATCAGCCCCGGCCGACCGAGTGCGAAACCGCAGCGACGATCTTCGGACAAGAACGTGTCCAGCCTGGCGGCATCGTCGCCGCGCCAATCGGCTTCGTCCCAATCGAGCGGAGCAGTTGCATAGACCACCTGCAACGGCCGACTCACGCCCTCCCACACGAAGGCGGTGCGCAGGATGCCGTGCCGCGCGATGACGCCTTCCCAAGCGAGACGCAGCGCCGCGGGATCCAGCGGTCCTTGATGGCGCCACGACAGCTGCACGCAATATTGGTCGGAGCCTGGCGCATAGAGCGCATGGAACAGCAGCCCCTCCTGCAGCGGCGACAGTCCGTAGACGGCTTCGACGCGCCCGACGCTCCACAAGGTGTCGAGCACGTCAGGGGGGATGTCGATCGACGCATCCGTCTGCTCGGGCTCAGCGGGCGGCACGACAATTGCTGCCGGCGTGCGCGAGACCGCCTCGGCCAGCCGGGCGATGGTGGGATTTTCAAACATCGCCTGCGCCGTCAGGGCGATGCCGACGGCGCGCGCGGCGGCGCACACCTGGATAGTCATGATGGAGTCGCCGCCGAGCGCGAAGAACTCGTCATCGATGCTGATACGTTCGAGCCGCAGCACGCGGCACCAGATGCTCGCCAACGTCGTCTCAAGCGGCGTACGCGGCGTCCGCCCCTCCGGCATCACCTCCGCCTGCGGGCGCGGCAGCGCGCGCGGGTCGAGCTTGCCATTGGGGCCGACCGGCAGCGCGTCGAGGCGCATCAGCAGCGACGGCACCATATAAGCGGGCAGCCTTGCCCGCAGATGATGTCGCAGCGCCGGTTCGTCGAACTCCGGGGCCGCGGCGTAGTAGCCGACCAAGCGCGACGAGCGGCCGTCCTGGTCAACCAGGACGTGGGCGGAGGAGACACCTTCGTGCTGCTCCATCACGCGCGCGATTTCACCGGGTTCGATCCGTAGACCGTTGAGCTTGATCTGCTCATCGACGCGGCCGAGCCATTCAAGGCGTCCATCGCTGCGCCAGCGCCCGATATCGCCGCTGCGATACAGCCGGCCTGGGCCCGTCGGGTCGGCCATGAACTGGCGCGCCGTCAGGTCCGGGCGTCCGAGATAGCCACGCGCCACGCCAGCGCCGCCAATGCAGATCTCGCCGGGCACGCCGATCGGACAAAGCCGATCGTCGCCGTCCAGGATCCGGACCTGCACATTCGCGATCGGCCGGCCGATCACATGCGGGGTGATCGGCTCGCAGATCGCGTCGGTGGTCGCGAGCACCGCGGCCTCGCTCGGTCCATACGCATTGATGACGCGGCACTGTCCGGACCAATAGGCCAGCACGTCCTGCGGACAGACTTCGCCGCCGATCACCAATGTCCGGGGCGCAGCATCCTGCCGCCTTGGAAGCTGCTGGGCAATGGTGGCCGGCAACTCGACGAGATCGATGGCGTGATCGCGGATCATGGCCGCGATCGCCTCGGGTTCGGCCATCAGCCGTTGTGGCACGAGGTGCAGCGTGGCACCGGCAGCAAGCGCGGTGGCGATGGCGCCGATCGAGACGTCGAAGCTCATCGCGACATAGAGCAGGACCCGGGCGCCCGGCTCGAGACCGAAGAGATCGCGCTGTGCGCGCGCCAGATTCGCCAGCGAGCCGTGCTCGATCAATGCCCCCTTCGGGCGCCCGGTTGTGCCCGACGTGTAGATGACATAAGCCAGATCGTGCCCGCGCGGCGGTCTGGCCGCCGCATCGGCGTGCGCGTCCTCTTGCTGCATGTCCACCAGCAGCTGAGGCACCGGCATGCCGTCGAAGAGGCCGGATGTCTGATCCGTGACGATGATCAGGCGTGGCGCGGCGTCCTCCACCATGAAGCGCAGGCGCTCGGACGGAAGATCGGGCGCGAGCGGCAGATAGGCAGCCCCTGCCTTAAGCACCGCGAGGAAGGCAACGATCAGGTCGGCGCTCTTCGGAACCGCGACCCCGATCACGCCATCGGCGATGGCGAGGCCAGATGCGGTCATGCCCGCCCTGATGCGAGCGGCCAACGCGTCGGATCGGCGGTCGAGCGCGGCATAGGTCAGGGCCTGATCGCCCGCAATCGCCAGGAGCTCGCCATGCGCAGCCACTGTCTGCGCAAACAGATCCACCAGCGTGCTCTCATCCGGAGCCGCGGTTTCCGACGCGCCGAAGGCGATGAGCGCCGCGCGCTCGCATGGCGGCAGGATCTCGAGCGTCTCGATCGCCGCGTCGCAATCCCGCGCCGCAATCTCTGCCAGATGCAGGAATTCCGCCGTCAGGCGCTCGATCGTCGACGAGTCGAACAGATCGGTGCTGTATTCGATCTCGGCGACCATGCCCTCGGCCGTCTCGGAGAGCGTGAGCGTGAGATCGAATTTGGCCGTGCCGGTATCGATGAAGGCGGTCTCGCAGGTCAGGCCGGGCAGGCGCAGATTGGCGAGGCCGTCGGCGAAGGTCTGGTACACGAAGGCGACCTGGAAGATCGGGTTTCGGCTGGGATCGCGCGCGCCAGCCATGCGGTTGACGATCAGGTCGAATGGCGCCTCCTGATGTGCGTCGGCGTCGAGCAATTCCGATGCGACTCGTGTCATCAGGGCCGCAAAGCTGGGATTCCCGGTGAGATCGACGCGCAGCGGCAGCGTGTTGGCGACATAGCCGATCAGATCGGCGACCGCGGGGTCGCGGCGATTGGCAAACGGCATGCCGACGACGATGTCGTCCTGGCCGCCGAGGCGCGACAGCAGCAGCGCGAAGATCGCAAGCCAACCGGCACAGGGGGTGACCGATTGGCCGAGCGCGGCGTCGCGGAGCGCATTGGTGAGCGCCGGCGGCAAGGCGAAGCGGTAAGTCTGGCCATGGCCACTCAGCCGCTGCGGCCGCGGGCGATCGGCCGGCAGATCGAACGGAGCGAATCCATCGAGCCGCCGCTGCCAATAGTCCAGCGCGGTCTCGATCACGGCCGGGAGCGCGCGGCGCTGCCACAGCGCGAACTCGGCAAATTGCAGCGGCGGGTCTGCGGCATCAGACGGCCGGCCCTGCCGCGCGCCATCATACAGGGCGGCGAGGTCACGCTGCATCACGACCAGCGACCAGCCGTCATTGATGATGTGGTGCTGATTGATCAGCAGCACATGATGGTCGTGCGACAGGGCGAATAGATTGACGCGCCAGCATGGGCCGGCCGAGAGGTCGAACGGCCGCCGCGCCTCGGCATCGAGCCGCTGCGGCAACGCGCTTTCACTGATCGGCTCGACGTGGAGCTGGACGGGAGCCGGGGCAACGATGCGCTGAGCCGATCCGCCCTCATGCTCGATGAAGGTGGTGCGCAGGATCGCGTGGCGTGCCGTCAGCATCGTCAGAGCCTGGCTGAGCGCGCCAACGTCGAGCGGACCTCGAATATGCGTCGCGAGCGGCAAGTTGTAGGCGACGCTGTGCCCGTGCTGCAGTCGGTCGATGAACCACATCCGCTGCTGGTTGAAGGACAGCGGCCACATCCGGTCGGCGAGATGCAGCATGATCGAATCGCGCTGCGAGCCGATCTCGCCACGCAGCGTGTCGGGCAGCGGCCGGTTCGCCAGATTGATCAGGCTGAGCTGTTCGCCGTTGCGGCGGAGCAGGAAGCCTTCCTTGGCCAGCCGGTCGACGAGCTCCGACGGATCGGATTCGATCAGGGACATTACAGCCGCTCCATCACGATCTGACGGCCGGCCGGGCGTGCCGCATCCGATTTGATGTGCTGCGCGAGATCGCACAACACCGCGTTCTCATAGACGGCGCGGAAGGTGAGGCCGACGCGCAGGCTCTGCTCGACGCGGAGCATCATCTCGCCGGCCATCAGCGAATTGCCGCCGAGCCGGAAGAAGTGATCGGTGCGCCCGATCTGCGGCCGCTTAAGTACTACGCTCCAGATAGAGGCCAGCTCGCGCTCCACCGGATCGGCGATCGATACAATGGCCGCAGCAGGGGCAGGGACAACGTCAGGCAATTGCTTGCGATCGAGCTTGCCGTTGGCAGAGAGCGGCAGCGCGTCCAGGACGATGATGTGGTCGGGCACCATGTAGTCCGGCAGCCGCTGCCTGAGCCTCTCGTGAGTGCGAGCGAGGTCCGGACGGCCGTTCCGTCCGACGAGATAGGCAACGGTGAGCTCACGGCCATCGGTCGCGCGCCGCGCGACGACCGCTTGCGCGACGTCGGATTGCTCCAGCAGCACCGCTTCGATCTCGCCGAGCTCGACGCGGAAACCGCGGATCTTGACCTGGAAATCACGCCGGCCGAGGAACTCGATGGCGCCGTCAGGCAGGCGGCGGGCGACGTCGCCGGTGCGGTAGAGCCGCGCCATGTGCGGGACGCCATCAGCAAAGGGATTGCCGACGAACCGCTCGCGGGTCAACTCCGGCCGACTGACGTAGCCGCGGGCGACGCCGATGCCGGCGATGCAGAGCTCGCCTGGCACGCCCAGCGGCATCGGGCGCAGTCGGCCGTCGAGAATATGGAGCTCCGTGTTGTCGACCGGCCATCCGAGCGGCGCCACCGCGTGGCGCTCGGCATCGCCGATATCGCAGCACCACGCGCTGACATCGATCGATGCTTCAGTCGGGCCGTAAAGATTGTGCAGCTCCGCATGCGCCAGCCGCGCGCGGCACTGCGCCGCGACCGCGGTCGGCAGCGCCTCGCCGCTGCAATAGATGCGCTTCAGCGACACCAGGTCGGCGAGGTCAGCGTTGCCCAGGAACACCGACAGCATTGCGGGCACGAAGTGAATATCGGTAATGCCGCGATCACGGATCAGCCCGGCGATGGCGCGCGGGTCCTTGTGCGCGTCCGGCGGCGCGACCACCAGCTCGGCGCCGGAGATCAACGGCAGCAGAAACTCCCATACCGAGACATCGAACGTGTAGGGTGTCTTTTGCAGGATGCGGTCCGTCGGCTGCAGCCCGTAGTGTTTCTGCATCCAGACGATCCGGTTGGCGACGCCGCCATGCGTGAGCATGGCGCCTTTCGGCCGCCCGGTCGAGCCCGAGGTGAAGATGATATAAGCGAGATCATCGGGTGCTACCGAGGGGCATTCGGCCTCGGGTCCCGCCGCCGCACCGAGCGGATCGACCGTCAGTTGGTCGATGCCGGCGCACAGGTGGTCCTCGAATTCGGCGCCGACAAGCACAAGCACAGGCGCGGCATCTTCGATCATCTGCGCGATGCGCGGACGTGGGTCGCGTGGATCGAGCGGCAGATAGGCCGCGCCCGCTTCCAGGGTCGCGAGCAGCGCGACGACCATGGCGATACCGCGCTCGAACATCAGCGCGACCGTCACGTGATCGCCATGCGCCCGCGTCCGCGCGCGGATCTGTCGTGCCAGAACGCGCACATGCGCATGCAGCGTGGTGTAGTCGAGGCCGATCGCATTGAACGACACGGCCGGCCGTTCGCCATAGGTCAGAGCGGCGGTGTGGAGCAGAGCGTTGAGCGTGAGATCGCGCGCCGTCGCGACATCGGACCCCTTGCTGCTCGCGCGGAGGGCCGCGTGGGCCTCGGCCGAGAGCAAAGGCAGGTCGCCGAGCTGGGTGTCGGGATCGGCGCAGCCGGCGTTCCAGACCGTCGCAATCGAGTCCGCGAGCTCGGCCACGAATGCAGGCTCCAAGCTGGCGGCGCTCCATTCGAGCGCAGCGGCTTGGACGGTATTCGTCTGGCCCGGAGCAAGCGTCACGCGCAGCCGCAACGGCGTTGACGGAGCGGAACCGTCGCCGGTCAGGATCGCGACCGGCACCTGCTCGCTCCAATCCGTTCGGCCGAGACGCTGCGGCAGATCGGCCGCCATCGGCTCCGACAAGGCGAGTGATAGAAGGACCTCGCTGTCGGCGCAGAGCTCGGCAAAGCCGCGATCGGCTGAAGCTGCAAGTGTCAACGGCACCAAGCGCGCCGCGAAGGGATCGGGTCGGATCGGCAGTCGGAGCGCGAGGCTGACGGTCGTGGCATCGAGTGCCCGTGCCGCGGTCGCGACGACGGCGGCCACGAGTGAGGAGAGAGCAGGGGGCTTGAAACGATCGTCGCCGATATTGGGGAGACCGACCGCAGTCTGTCGGATGCAAGAGTCTGCCGTGCCGTTTGCCGGCTGGATGTTGCGCGTGAGGGTCGCGAGGAAATCCAGGCGCGCCGGCTCGATCGCCGCGATGGCGGTGGTCCATTGCGCCTCCGCCGCCTGCATGCGCCGCAGGACCGTGGCATCGGGCGGAGCGCCATCGACCGTCTGGCCGACAGCAAACAATGCCGCGATCGCTGTCCGATCGAGCGCTCGGCCATCTGCGTCGTGCAGACCGCCGAGCCGGACGCTTCCGTTCCGGGCGGCGATCACGACACTATCCATGCTGACTGCGAGCACTTGCCCCGGAGTGGTCTCTGACGACTCGGCGATGTCGATCTGTCCAACGGTAAGGCCAACTCCTCCTGCGACCAGCCGCAGCGCGCAGCGTGCGCGGTGGGAGCCGAAATCGATAGCCCGGGGCAGCGCGCTGAGCGTCGCGGCGTCGATGTCGAAATGCAGGCGATGCACGGCTCGCAGCGTCGCTGTTTCGACCGGAGTCGTCACGGGCGGCGGCGTGTCGGCGAGCTCTTCCTCGCGCGCCAGCATGGTAACCAACTCGGTCAAGCCATCGAGCGCCGCGCGGTGGGCGCGCTCGACGACGGTGCCGGCCGTGTCGCGCGCCGAGAGCGGCACGGACGCGGTCCATAGCACTCGCTGGCCGTCCATCCAGGCGATCTCGAAGGACGAGCGCTGTGACGCAATCGCAGCTACGAGCACTGCCGGGCCATCGCCGTCGCGCTGCAGCGGCCGCAACACCAGCGTGCCCGGCGGCAGATCCGGAACACCATCGGCCAGGCCATCGGCATGGACGGCGAGATCGTAGCCGCCGAGCGCGGAGGGCCGCGATGGCGCGGACCTGATCCGCGCAGTGTGCGCGAAAGCGAGACAACGCGGATTTTGGGTGATCAAAACCGTGACAGCGTGCCCGCTCTCGTGCAGATGACGGACGATCTCCAGCGTCAGATCGTCATTGCCCTGAACAACGCAATCGAGGCTCCGCATGGTGGTCTCGTCCGTCTCCTATCAGCCGTTCTGCGCCAGACTTCGGCGAGAAAGCGTGGTCTCGCCGCGATCTCAACTGTCAACCAGACGCCGGTCCTCGAACGCCTTGCGGATCTCGGGATCGTCGAGCACGCCGCTTTCGGCCAGGAAGTTCACGACCTTGTCGACGATCGGGTTGACGGTGCGGTAAGTGGCGAGATCCTGGTCGAGATGGGTGGCGGCGATGACGGTCTCAATCTGGCGTGCGTCGAGCCCGACGTCGGCGAGAATGTCGATGTCGAACTGCTTCTGCAGAGAGAGACTAAGATAGTCGCCGAGAAAGTCGGGCAGAACGGCACCGATCGCACGGCGCTGCGCAAGCGTCAGGACGCCCCAGAGATGTCGGAGGACATCGCCGAAGATCAGGCAGTGGCGGACCTCGTCGATCATGTGATCGCCGTTTACGGCATGGAAGGTCTCATTGAGGCCGTCCTCGCGATGCACGTCGATCAGATCCTTGGTAACGGAGTTCTCCGCAATGCAGACGGAGATCGTCTTGAGCGCGATGTGCAGATCAGCCGGCAGCTTGGGAAGAGCGTTTCGGATCGCCTGTTCGACCGTGAGGGTCGTCGGCAATGACAGCGGCGTGACACCGGTCAGCCGCTGTACCTGCTCCATGAAGTCGATCGCGACATGGGCATGGAAGGCCTCGTCGATGACGACGGTGAGCACGTCGGCGCGCAGCTGCGCCGGAAACGGCCATGGCAGCTGATCATTGGCAATCGCGAGCGAGACCTCGCTGACGACCCGGGTTTCGACGAACGCGATATCATTCAGGAATTTGTAAAGTGATTGCAGCAGAATGCGCTGCCGAGCGGCGGTGCCGAGAGCCTTGACCAGCGGATGCAGCGCAATGGGCTGACGAGCTATGGGATAGAAGTGTTCATCGGGACTGACATTGCGCAGCACGCGCCGTGGCCGCGACCGGATCGACGACGATTTCTCCCAATGCGCCTGTCGTCGCGACAGCGACGCCGTCGTGTCCACATTGATGCCCATCCGCGGTCCCCCAGCCGTCGAAGTGTTTCAGTCGTTGATTGTCGTGCACGTCGCCGCCAAGCACCGCTCCGCTCGACGGAGCTCAAGATGCGCGTCGAGGCGCGTTCGGCCGAACCGGCCAGCGTGATGCAAAGCGAGCGCATGGATCATGCATCCTCAGCGCGCCGCCAACTCTGCGTATCTCCACACAAATTGCTGGCACGCTCACGACTCCCTCTTGATCAAGACGCAATAGACAACAGAACGTCTGCGCATCAGTCCGACGCGTGCGTTACCATGGAAGAACGAGCACAACAGAACGGGCGGTGAAAATGGTGAGCGTTACACAACAAACGGAACGCGACTTGACCGGAGAGCTGATCTACTCGCAAAGGACGAGTATCAGGATAGCTGCAAGAAGAGATATAGGTGGCGATGGTTGACGTCAACTGGAAGCTCTTACGCCAAGGCCTCTGTTGACGGCATCTGGATTGATAGCTGCGCGCTCGGATCGCTGGATGAACTCATTTTGAAAAGATCGTGGATAATGCATAGGCTGGCGATCTCGACGAGCAGCGGTTCGAGCCGCAGGCGATCCTCTGGAGGGAGTGACGTCAGACGGTCGATCAGCTTGCGCACCTTTCTCGGCTCAAAGAATGGGAGTGCGGCCAGAGCCGGCCCATGCAGCACATCGCGGATCATGGCACCGAACGGGTGTTTGGCATCGGTGGCGGTCGGCGGCGCAATGAAGGGATGCTTCTGCCGGTCGACGGCGTCTGCCGGCAGCAGGTTGCGCATCGCTTGCCGCAAAGCGAATTTTTCAACGCCGTCGCGAATCTTCAAGTGGCTGGGCAACCGCCATGCCAGCTCAACGACCTGGTGATCGAGGAACGGCAGGCGGCCCTCGATGGAATGGGCCATCTCCATCCGGTCGCCGAGCGTGACCAGGACATAATTGGGCAGGGTCGTCTTGAGCATCAGGGCGATCCCGAGATCGACCGTATCGAGCGCAGGAACGGTCCACGGCTCGAGATATTTCAGAAAGGCCGCCAACGGCCGGTCGGTCGACCATGCGGCGCGCAGATCATCGCGGAGCAGGTCGGCGACGCCCAGCAGGTGGGCCATCTGGTGTCGCAACCAGGTCGGCACCGTACCAAATCTCTGCGCGATGAGTGGGAGCTGGTCGGTCGCCGTGTGCTGCGGCGTCACCGCATAGGTCGCGCGGTCGCGTGTAGCGATCATCGCCTGCATGGCCGCACTGCCGCCGAGCGCATCGACACGCGAAGGTGCATAGCCGGCGAAGATCTCATCGGCCCCTTCACCGGTCAGAACGACTTTATAGCCAGCATCACGTACGGCCTTGCTGAGGATGAATTTGGCCGTGCCGTGCGGGTTGAAGCACGCGGTCTCGCTGTGCCAGAGCGAGGTTGCGAAATGGTCCGCCAGTGCCGCGCCGTTGACGGGTACGCGATGGAAGCGGGCACCCAATTGCGTCGCAAAGCTCTCTGCGCGATGGCTCTCGTCGTAGGCCGCGTCTTCATAGGCGATGGTGAATGCGTCCGGTGCCCGGTTCGTCGTGGCGGCTGCCAGCGCGAGTACGGACATCGAATCGATGCCGCCGCTGAGATAGGCCGCGACCGGTACGTCGGCGCGCATCCGCCATCGCGTCGCCCGCGACATTTGGGCGCGGATCTGATCGAGCGCGCCATGCTCGTCCTCGATCGGTGACAGCGCCGACGCGAAGGGAGCGTCCCAATAGCGTTGAATGGTAATGCCGTGCCGCGTGGCCGAGAGATAACAACCTGGCGGGACTTGGCGGATGCCGGAAAACAGCGTTCCGTCCTGCAGCACATGGGCTGCATCGAGAAAGCCCTCGACGTCCCATTGCGCCGGCACGCCCATCGCCAGCAGAGCCTTGATCTCCGACGCGAGCAGAATGCGTCCGGATTGGACGGCGTAGAACAGGGGCTTGATGCCGAACCTGTCCCGTGCAGCGATCAGGCGGCCGGCGCCGGCGTCCCAGAGAATGAAAGCAAACTCGCCGTTGAGATCGGCGAAGCAGCGCGTGCCGGAGTCGTTATATAGCCACAGGGCGATCTCGCTGTCGGAGCGGGTCCTGAATCGTGCGCCGCGGGCCGTCAAATCGTTGCGGATGCGTTCGTAATCATAGAACTCGCCGTTGACGACGAGTTGAAGCTTGCCGTTGGGATGCGACAGCGGCTGCTCGCCGGTGACAAGATCGATGATACTGAGCCTTGTATGGCCCAGCGCAACCTTGCCGTCCTCGGATATCCACAGCCCGTTTCCATCGGGGCCGCGATGGTCCAGCAAGCCGAGCGCCCGGGCAATGGCCGGGCGGTCGATCGGCGTATCCCAGCACCAGACGCCCGCCAGCCCGCACATCTGAAATCAGCTCGTGCGCTGCGGTCGCGATGGCTCACCAAACACGACCATCAGCAGCAGAATGACGAATGGCGTGAAGATGAGAGATAGAATGAAGATGATCCACGGTCCCGGACGCGTGTAACGCCCCAAAAATCCGACAAATAGACAGAGGAGAATATAGAAAGCGACCAGGATCAGAGGCATGTGTCACTCTCACATGAATCAACCAGATTAGTCTGGATGACGATACTCGGTCATGCAAGGCGCTTGATGTGTAGGACCCGTCCGATTGATTGACAACAATTCGGTGGCTACCTACAGTCGCGGTCGGGCAGTGTTCATGCTGAGAGAAGGGCGACGAGATCAGGGGCGGTCAGTCGCGAACTTGTCTTCCGGCGTTTCCGTTTAGTCATCAGCTTGCGTTCATCTGTCGTCGCTTCGACGACGGCTGTTTGTCGTCGTGGTTTCCGATCCGCGTGGATGATTGTCCGTGGGTCGAAGGGGCCGGATATTTGGTGCGAGGTCGCGCGTGGCGGGAAAGTCTCTCAAGCTGTACGGGCTGCAGCACCTCGACATTTTACGCCGCTACCGCGACATTCCGGACCGAGCCCTGCACGACATGAGAGTCGTCGGGCAGGTGCTGCCGTTCCGGGTCAACAATTATGTGCTCGATGAACTGATCGATTGGGCCGAGCCGGATGAGGATCCGTTCTACCGCCTGACGATGCTGGATCGTCATATGCTCGATTCGGCCGACTTCGACGCGTTGGAACGGGCAATGCGCGTCGGCGGTTCGGCTCCGGTCGAGGTGACGGCGGCGATTCACCGGCGCTTCAATCCCCATCCCGGGCGGCAGATGACGATGAACATGCCGGAACTCGGCGGTAGTGGGGTGTCGGGGCTGCAGCACAAATATGCCGAGACCTGCCTGGTCTTTCCAGCCAGCGGCCAGACTTGCGCGGCCTATTGCTCGTTCTGCTTCCGCTGGCCGCAATTCATCGGCAACCGGGATCTGCGGATGGCGACCGACGAGAGCCAGCGCTTCGTCGCGTATATTAAAGTGCACAAGGAGATCTCCGACGTGCTGCTGACCGGCGGTGACCCGCTGATCATGCGGGCGTCGGTCTTGCGCCGCTATCTCCTGCCGCTGCTTGGTGCTGATCTCGCCCATGTCACGACCATCCGCATCGGGACCAAGATGCTGGGCTTCTGGCCCTACCGTTTCACCACCGATGACGACGCCGACGATCTGATCGCGCTTCTCGAAGAGGTGGTCCGCTCCGGTCGTCATCTGGCGATCATGCTGCATATAAGCCATCCGCGCGAGCTCGAGACGGCGGCTGCGCGTCGTGCGGTGCAACGCCTGTTGTCGACCGGCGCGGTGCTGCGCAGCCAATCGCCTGTCGTCCGCGGCGTCAATGACGACGCCCGGATCTGGCAAGAGCTCTGGAGCCGCGAGGTCCGGCAGGGCATCGTGCCCTATTATATGTTCGTGCTCCGCGACACCGGGCCGCGCGCATTCTTCGAGGTGCCGCTGGCGCGCGCACTCGAGATCTACCGCGGTGGCATCAGGCAGGTCTCCGGCCTGGCGCGCTCGGCGCGCGGGCCGATCATGTCGACCGACATGGGCAAGGTCGCGGTCGACGGTGTTGCGGATGTGGGCGGCACCCGCAGCTTCGTCCTCAGCTACGTGCAGGCGCGGGTCTCGGATTGGGTCAAGCGACCGTTCTTTGCCCGTTTCGATGACAGCGCGACCTGGATCGACGGCTTGCAGCCGTTGTCGAGTTCGGACCGCATGTTCCTGGCGCGTCCCGAGCCGGTGGTGGCCCGGATTCATCATTGACCGCGTGAGACGCGCAGGAGCTGCTCCCGCATGGGGCCGATACCGAGCTACACCGCACTGATCCGCGACAAATCGGACGCCCCGCGTGAAGCGCTGAGTCTGGCGCTGATGACGGCGCTGTCCGGCATCGCCATGGGCGCCTCCATGGCGGTGGTCAATGCGGTGGTCGGAGGTGGGGAGGCCGGCGCGACGCTGCCGAATCTGCTGCTGTTCGCTCTGCTGGCGACAATCTTTCTTTGGACGCGCAATTATGCCCTGTCGCGGACGGCGATCATCGTCCAGGCGATGCTCACGCGCATACGCGAGAACATCGTGCGCAAGCTCCGCGACATCGACCTTCAGGCGCTCGATGCGATGAACCGCGAGCGCCTGATCGGGACGTTGTCGCATGATTGCTTCGTGATCTCGGAGGCCAGCGAGTCGATCGTGATCGGGGCGTCATCGGCGGTGATGCTGCTGTTCTCCGCCTTCTATGTCGCGACCCTGTCGATGTTCGCGTTCATCATGCTGTGCGTGCTGGTGTGTGCGGCGATCATCTACTACCGGCGCAGCCAACGCTCGAGCCGGACGATCCTGGACGCCGCGAGCGAGAGCGAGCGCCGGTTGTTCGACAGCATCCGCCATCTCGTCTATGGCTTCCGCGAGATCAAGATCGCGCCGGAGAAGGGCGATGATCTGCTCGACAATTACATTCTCGGCTACGGCGCACAGGCGCGGGAGCTGCGCATCCAGTCGCAGCGCCAGTTTCTCAAGGGCCTCGCCTCCAGCCAGACCTTCTTCTATATGCTGCTCGCGGCCATCATTTTCATTCTGCCGCAATACCAGGTCGATCGGCTGGTCATCGAGAAGATCACTTATATCATCCTGTTCATTGCCGGACCGATGGAGGTCTTCGTGCGGGCGCTGCCGGAGGCGATCAAGGCCAATGCCGCGGCGGAGCACATCTGGTCGGTCGAGGCGTGGCTGGACAGCGCCGAGCGCGACGCGCAGCCGACGTCATTGTTGGCTGATCCGGAATTCCACTCGATCGGGTTGCGCGAGTTGACGTTTGAGCATGGCGGCGCCGAGGCCGGGCAGGGCTTTCGCGTCGGCCCCATCGATCTGTCGCTACGGCCTGGTGAGATCGTGTTCATCGCCGGCGGCAATGGCAGCGGCAAGTCGACGCTGCTGCTACTGTTGCTCGCCTTGTACCGCCCGCTCGGCGGCCAGCTGGTATGGAACGGCGCCGCGGTCCGCCCGCATAATGCGGCGCGCTATCGTCAACTGTTCTCGGTGGTATTCGCTGATTTTCATTTGTTCGACCGGCTCTACGGCCTGCGTGATACCGACCCTGGGCGCGTCGACGACCTGCTGCGCCGGTTCGGTCTGGATCGCATGGTGAAGTTCGTTGACGGCGCGTTCTCGACGCTCGATCTGTCGACCGGCCAGCGCAAGCGGCTGGCGATGATCGGCGCGCTGCTCGAGAACAAGCCGATCATGGTGTTCGACGAATGGGCGGCGGACCAGGATGTCACGTCGCGCGACTATTATTATACGAAGCTGCTGCCGGAGTTGAAGGCGCAGGGCAAGACGATCGTGGCGGTGACGCATGACGATCGCTATTATGGCGTTGCCGACCGGGTGATCTACATGGAGCAGGGCAGCATCCGCTCGCAGGAGGCGCGCGTATGAAACATGTCCCGATGCCGGATCTGCAGATGGGCGGCGGCGGACGGCTGCGCGCTCGCCTCAGGACGGCGTTCCTGGTCACGCTCGCGATCGTCAGCTTCCTCGTCATCTATTCCTGGTGGCACATTTTCATCGTCATTCCGCCGGGCTTTGCCGGGGTCAGATATTCGCTGTTCTTCGGCGGCACCAGCGACAACGTGGTCTACAATGAGGGCCTGCACCTGCAATGGCCGTGGAATTCGGTGCGGATCTACGACACCCGGCTGATTTCACGCAGCTACAAGGTCGAGGCGCTGAGCCAGGGCGGATTGACGATCTCGGTCGATGTGACGGTGTTCGCGACACCCGCGCCCGGCAAGCTCGCCGAGCTCAACCGTCAACTGGGGCCGGACTATTTCGAGAAAATCGTCGAGCCGGCGATCAGCGGCGGGGTGCGCGACGTCGTCGGCAAGATCACCGGCGACCAGCTCTATCTGCTCTCCAATCAGGAACTGGAAAGCCGTGTCCTCAGCGAGGCCATCAGTGAATTTCCGGTTGATCTGGTGCGCCTCGTCAAGGTGATCATCAGGCGCGTGGAGTTGCCCCAGCAGATCAACGAGGCGATCGACCACAAGCTCGCCGAGGAGCAGCGGGCCCAGGCCTACATGTATATTCTGCAGTCGGTCGAGGGTGAGGCTGCGCGTCGCCGCATCGAGGCGGCCGGCATCCGCGATTTCCAGACCATCGTCGGCTCGAGTCTCACGCCCGCGCTGCTGACCTGGCAAGGCATCGAGGCGACCCTGCAGCTCGCCAAGTCGAACAATGCCAAGGTGGTGGTGATCGGGAATTCATCGAAGGAGCTGCCGCTGATCCTGGGCGCCGACATGTTCAAGACCAACGAGGCGCTCTCGGGTGAGAAACAGGACGCGGCCGTCGCGGCGGCGCAGCCGAAGCCGGCCGACGCCGCACAGTCCACCGCGCCGGCGCAGCCGGCTGCGTCGGCGCCGGCCTCGAGCTCCGCATCGCCGTCGCCCTCCACGGGCCCGCAGTCCGCCGTCTCGCCGCAACCGGCTGCGCCCGTGCAACCGGCATCGCCGCCGCAGAGTGCCGCGCCTGCGCAAGCTCCGCCGCAGACGCTGCTGTACCCGCAAGCGACGGCGCCGTCGCCGCCGGCCAGCCGTCAGTTCGGCGTGCCGCGAGCCCAGACGGGACGTGGCCAGCCATCCCCGTGGAGCGCGCCGCCGCGGCCGACCGTGTTGCCGTCCGACCCGTTCGGGCTGCCCATTCAGCGCAATCCGCTGGGATCGGAGCCGGGCCGAACCGCGCAATGATGGCTGCGAAGCTCTTGCTGTTGTCTCCACCCCCCAAGTTTGACGGGGTGAACCCGAGAGGCCCGGCGCAAGCTTGAATCCGCCGCATGCGCGTGCTCCAACGTGAAGAGCAGCCCGACGCGCGGCTGACGGCTTGATTTCGTGAAGCACCATGTGCGCGCGCGAGCCGGATGTGGTGGAGAGTTCTGTCATGGAAATCGCCGAGCTGTTTCGACGTCCGGTCGTGGTCGTCGCCTCGGAGATCTGTCACGGCGATGAGGAGCTGTTCCCGGAGGAACTGGCCCATGTCAGAGCTGCAGTCGCCAAGCGGCGCGCCGAATTCGCGACCGCGCGCATGTTGGCGCGCCGGGCGCTCGCCTCGCTCGGCGCGACCCCGATATCGCTCGTCCCAGGGGCCGACCGGGCGCCGGTCTGGCCCTCCGGCTATACGGGGAGCATCTCGCATTGCGCCGATTATTGCGCCGTGGTCGTCGCGCGCAGCCGCGATGTCCGGGCGCTCGGTCTCGACATCGAGGATGTGCGTGAGTTCGAGCCGTCGATGCACGACCTGGTCCTGACATCAGGGGAGCGGGCGTGGCTTCGTCGCCAGCCGCAGGAGCTGCAGCCGATCCTGCCGATCCTGTTCTTCAGCGCGAAGGAGGCTTACTACAAATGTCAGTATCCGATCACCCGCGGCTTCCTCGAATTCAGCGATGTGGAGTTGACGATCGACTGGCCGGCCGGAGCCTTCGAGGCGCGGGTTCTCAAGCGCGATTGGCCGGCCGACGTTGCGCGCCTGGCCGGTCGGTTCGTGATCGACGGCGGCCGCATCTGTTGCGGCGTCGAACTGGCGGCGGCACCAACCCAGGCGTGACCCTCGAGATCACGCTGCATCCTGCGGGCGTGAGGAGGCACTGCTGATCGCTGGCGATCGGCCGCGCTGCGGCACGTTGGACGAACATTCGCGTCTCAGCGGATCTCGTTGGAATAATAGTGCTGCGCCGTCGTCGCGCGGTGCTGGCTGAGGATCGCCAATGCGCCGGTCTGGTCGTAGGCCTCCTCGTCGATGACCAGCACGGCGCTCGGCGCCGCGAGGCCGAGGAGCTTGCGGTCCTCCTTGGTCGCGACCTCGGCGGTCACCTTCTCCCGCACGGCCGCGATGCGGATGCCGTAGGCCTCGAGCAGGTGGCGATAGATCAGGGCGGGAACCTTCTTCGTCTCGCGCGGAAACTGCGGCACGCGACTGGCGACCAGCGAGATGCGCGAATGCAGCACCGGCGCACCGCCGACGCGCCGGATGCGATGCAGGTGCAGCAGCTTCTCGCCGACCGCCACGGCGAACAGCGCCGCCTCGGTCGGGGCGGCCGGTCGTATGATCACCGACAGCACCTCGGCCTCGGATTGGAGCAGGCTGCCGTCGGCGCCGAGCAGGCGGAAATATTGGAAGAAGAAACTGAGCCCATGCTGTGATGCGCGACCGGTGACGACCGTGCCGGTCTTGCGCCGGCGCATCAGCATGCCGCCGGCGGTGAGATCGGCCAGCGCACGGCGGATGGTGCCGACAGCTACGCCATATTGATCGGCGAGCGCGACCTCGCCGGGCAGCACCGTCCCCGGGGGAAGGTCGCCGATCAGGATCGCCTCGGCGATCTGCCGTTTGACATGTTCGTACAACGGCACCGGCAGTCCGCCTGGACCTGCCCCCATGCCGTCTGCCGCTTTGCTGGCCACGCCTGCCTGTTTCATGGAATTGACAAGTGCCACGTCGTGTTCTCTATTTCTATATAGAATATAGGATTGGGTTAGCGGCAAATGATTTCTCTGGACATCCCGGATCGGGGCGCGGCCAGCCTGGCTGGCGCCTTCGCGGCGATCGAGCGGCTGTCCGAAACCGCGGTGGATGATTTGCGCAGCATGGTGGCGGTCGACACCAGCTTTCCGCCGGGCGCCGGCTATGAGGCCTTTGCCGATCTGATGGAGCAGCTCGCTGTCCCGCTGGCGCTGGATTGCGAGCGCGTGATCGTTCCCGAGGAGCTTTGGCGGGCGCCCGGCGCGCGCGGGCAGCGCACGAACCTGATTGCGCGGCGCCGCTCCGGCCGGCCGGTGCTCGGGCTGTATTTCCACGTCGACACCGTGCCGGCGGCGCACGGTTGGGCCGGTGATCCGCTGCAGCTCGCCCGCGAGGGTGATCGCCTGTTCGGCCTCGGCGCTGCGGACATGAAGGGATCGATAGCGGCTGCGCTGCTCGCATTGCGCGCCGCGCAGCAGACGGGCCTAGTGCTCGCTTATGATCCGATGCTGCTGCTGTGCACGGACGAGGAGGCCGGGCTCTATCCGGGCGTCCGCTATCTTGCAGAGCAGGGACGCCTCGAAGGGCACATTCTGAACTTCAACGGCAGCGCCATGCCGCGAATCTGGGCCGGCTGCTTCGGCCTGTTCACGCTGACGGTGCGCGTGCGCGGCAAGGCGGCCCATGCCGGCGAGCAGCGCAGCGCCGGCGCCAATGCGATCGAAGCGGCGCTGCCGATCCTCACTGCGCTCGCCGGCCTGAAGCCCGTGATCGCGCAGCGGACGTCGGCCTTGCCGCCACCGCCGCAGGCAACCGGGCCGCTCACCGCGAGCCTCGACATCTCGGCCGTTCATGGCGGGCAGTGTGGCGGACAGATCCCGTCGCAGTTCGAGATCCTGTTGTGCCGTCGCTACGCGCCCGAAGAGCAGTTTGCCGCCGCGCGCAGCGAGATCGAGACCGTGATCAGGCAGGCCGCAAGCGGCCTCGATCTCGACATCATCCTCACCGGTCATCTGGCGCCGACCGCCGACCCCGGCGGTCCCCACTGGCCGCGCTGGCAGCGGGCGCTTTCGGCCGGGTTCGGTTACGCCGCCGAGGACTTCGCACGCTGGGGCGCCTCCGGCTGCTCCGATTTCGGCTGGGTGCAGCAGGCCACCGGCATGCAGGAGGTGCTGCTCACCGGTCTCGGCAAGCCCGACAGCCGCATTCACGCGCCAGGCGAGTCGACCACGCTGACCGACATCGTCGCATTGGCGAAATCGGTGCTGGCCTATCTTTCAGTCGAGTTCTGTCCCGAACTCTCTCCCGAAACCATGACGCCCTAAGAGGACTCTGCCCTGATGCCGTCCGTCACCCGTCGCCATTTCCTCGCTGGCACCGCGCTCGCGTTGGGCGCCTTGCCGCAAATCTCCCTCGCCGCCGAGGCGCCGAAGCGCGGCGGCGTGCTGCGCATCTCCGTCGACCAGGGCGCTGCGGTCATCCATCCGCTGCTGGCGCGCGTCAATCCGGAATATCTCATCACCGAATTGCTCTATTCCAACCTGACCCGGCTGAAGCCGGATATGGCGGTCGAGCCGGATCTGGCGCTGTCCTGGCAACATGCGGCGGGGTTGACCGAGTGGACGTTCAAGCTGCGGCCCAATGTCAGCTTTCACGACGGCTCACCGCTGACGGCCGACGATGTCGTCGCGACCTTCAAGGCGATCCTCGATCCGAAGACGGCCTCGCCCGCGCGCACCAATGTCGGTCCCATCAGGGATGTTGCGGCCGTCGACGCCGCCACGGTGAAGTTCACGCTGTCCGGGTCCTTCGCCGACTTCCCGGTCGCGCTCGCCTACACCAATGCGCGCATCGTGCCGGCGAAAGTGATCGCCAGCGACCTTGCCAGCCTCGCGACGAAGGCGAACGGGTCGGGCCCCTTCAGGCTCGTGTCCTACGAGCCGGACCGCAAGATCGTGGTGGAGCGCAATCCGGCCTATTACGATCCGGCTCGGCCCGCGCTCGATCGGGTCGAGATTCTGGTCTATCCCGATCGCACCGCCGAAGCGTCGGCTCTGATCTCGGGCGACATCGATCTGATGCTGTCGACCACGCCCGGCGAATATGAGCGGCTCGGCAAGGCCGCCGGTGTCAAGGCGCTGCGGGTTCCCTCGGGGCAGTTCCTCAATGTCAACATGGGCTGCGATCAGAAGCCTTTCAACGACGTTCGCGTGCGCCAGGCGCTGGCGCTGACCATCGATCGCCAAGCCATGGCGGGGTTCGTCGCTGGCGGCTATGGCACGCCCGGGAACGACACGCCGCTCAGCCCGGCCTATCGCTTCTACAAGGATAGCGCGTTGAAGAAGCCGGATATCGCGAAGGCCAAGCAGCTGCTGGCCGCGGCTGGCTATCCGTCCGGCATCGACCTGACCATGGTTGCTTCCGACAAGCCCGACACGCGCACGCAACTCGGCGTCGCGATCCGCGAGATGGCCGCTCCGGCAGGATTCCGCATCAACGTGCAAACCATGCCGCATGCGACCTATCTCGATCAGGTCTGGAAGAAAGGCAATTTCTATGTCGGCTTCTACAATATGCAGCCGACGGCCGATGCGATCTTCAAGCTGCTCTACACCTCGGATGCCGCCTGGAACGAGACGCGCTGGAACAACCCGCGCTTCGACGAACTCATCACCGCCGCCCGCAGTGAGACCGATGACGCCAACCGCGCAGCGCTCTATGAGCGGGCGCAGGCGATGATGACCGAGGAGGTGCCGTCGGTCATCCCGGTGTTCTTCGACATTCTCGCGGCACAACGGGCTTATGTCGAAGGCTATCAGCTGCATCCGCGCGGATCGGTGTTCCGGCTCGATCTGGTCTCGCTCGGCGCCGGTGCGCCCAAGCGCGCCTGAGACGAGGTTCTCCGGTGTCGTTCGCCTGGCTGCTGCGGCGGCTCTTGCTCATGATCTATACGGTCGCCATCGTGTGCGTGCTGGTGTTCGCCATCACGCAGGCGCTGCCGGCCGATGCCGCGCAGACCTTGCTGGGCGAAAACGCCTCGCCCGAGGCGCTCGCCGCCGTCCGCACGCGGCTCGGGCTCGATGATCCGGTCTGGCTGCAGTTCGTGCATTGGGTCGCGCGCGCGGTGAGCGGCAATTTCGGCGTCTCGATGCGAACCGGCCTGCCGGTGGCGCCGGAGATGCTGACGGCGCTGTCGCGGTCGCTGCTGCTCGCGGCAGGCTCCCTTGCTCTGACCCTCCTGGTCGCGGTGCCGATGGGAATGTTTGCCGCGCTGCGCCAGGGCAGGGTGGCGGACACCGCCACCAGTGTGATCGCCTATCTCGGCGTGTCGCTGCCGGAGTTCGTGACCGCGACCGTGCTGGCGCTGCTGCTGACGGATATCGTGCCGTGGCTGCCGGCGACCGGCTACGTGTCGCCGCTGGAGAACATTGGGCTGGCGCTGCGTCATCTGGCGCTGCCGGTCCTGACCGTATCGGTGATTCTCGTCGCGCATGTCATGCGCATGATGCGCTCCGAAACGCTCGACGTGCTGCAATCCGACTACGTCCGTGCCGCTCGGCTGAAGGGCCTGCCGGAGCGCACGGTGCTGGTGCGGCACGTCATGGGCAACGCGCTGCTGCCGGTCATCACCATCGTTGCGCTCGATGTCGGCTATCTGCTCGGCGGCATCATCGTCATCGAAGAGATCTTCGCCATTCCCGGCATTGGCCGTGCGCTGATGATCGCGATCACCACCCGCGATCTGCCGTCGATCCAGGCCGGCGCCATGATCATGGCGACGACCTACGCGATCACCAACACGCTTGCCGACGTGGTCTACGCCCTGCTTGACCGGCGGATCCGCTATGACTGAGCTGCTGCAACGGATGATCCGCAAGCCGCAGGGCGTGATCGGGCTGACACTGCTCGTCGCGCTCGCCATCCTCTGTCTCCTCGGACCATGGCTTGCGCCCTACGGTCCGGAAAAGATGGACTTTCTCGGCCGCTTCCGGGCTCCGGGATGGCAGAACTGGCTCGGTGCCGATCAATTCGGCCGCGATGTTCTGAGCCGGCTGCTGTCCGGTGCGCGGGCGACCGTGCCGATGGCGCTTGCGGCCACGCTGGCCGGCAGCGCGATCGGCGCCGTGATCGGGATCGGCTCGGCCTATCTCGGCGGCAAGTCCGACGAGGCGATCATGCGCACCAACGATGCCGTGATGGCGATCCCCGGTCTGCTGATGGCGCTGCTGCTGGTCAGCACGCTCGGCAATGGCGCGGGCAATGCCGTGGTCGCAATTGCGCTGGCCTTTGCGCCGGGTATGGCCAGGGTGACGCGCTCGGTGGCGCTGGCCGTGCGCAATCAGGACTATGTCAAGGCGGCGGTCGCGCGCGGCGAGGCGGCGGCTCACGTCATCTTCCGTGAGATGCTGCCCAATGTGATGGGGCCGATCATCATCGAGGCTACCATCCGGGTGTCGTTCGCGGTCATGCTGTTCGCGACGCTCAGCTTCCTTGGCCTCGGCGCGCAGCCGCCCGCGTCGGAATGGGGCCTGATGGTCGCCGATGCACGCCAATACATGCACCGCGCCCCGTGGATCCTGATCGCGCCCTCGGCCGCGATCGCGCTGTCGGCGATTGCGTTCAATCTCGTCGGCGATGCCTTGCGCGATGCGCTCAACCCGAGAGATGATCGATGAGAGCTGCGCTCACGATCGACAATTACGGGCTCGACTATTTGACGGCTTCGGGCGTCGTCCCTGTGCTGCGCGACGTATCGCTCGCCATCGCGCCGGGCGAGGTGCTCGGCCTCGTCGGAGAATCCGGCTCCGGCAAGAGTTCGCTGGCCTGGGCCTTGATGCGCCATCTGCCGGCCAATGCGCGCGAAATCTCCGGGTCGCTGCAGCTCGGCGATATCGACCTGCAATCCCTGACGGCCAAGCAGCTCACCGCGGTCCGCGGCCGCCGGATCGGCATGGTGTTCCAGGATCCGTCGACGGCGCTCAACCCGACGCTCACGATCGGTCGCCAGATCACCGAGGCGCTGATGCGCCACCGCGATCTGAACGCCCGGGACGCCAAGGCGCTCGCGATCGAGCTGCTCGGTCATGTCGAGCTGCGCGACCCGGCCGCGGTGCTGCGTCGCTATCCGCACGAGATTTCCGGCGGTGAGAAGCAGCGCGTGATCATCGCCACCGCCTTCGGCTGCCGGCCGGACGTCATCCTGTTCGATGAGCCGACCACGGCGCTCGACGTCATCACCGGCGCCCGCATCATCGATCTGTTTGCGCGTCTGCGCGCCGAGACGGGCGTCGCGGCGCTTTATATCTCGCACGATCTGGCGATGATGACCCGTGTCGCCGATCGCGTCGCAGTCATCCGCCACGGCCGCATCGTCGAGCAGGCCAAGGCATCGGAGATCTTTTCCAGACCGCAGCACGACTATACCAGGTCGCTGATCGCTGCGGTGCCACGGCCGGAGCGGCGGCTGGTGCACGACATCCCCGGTACCGATGTGCTGCTTCAGGCCCGCGGCATCGAGGTCCAGTATGGCAGGGCCGGGCTGTTCCGCGCCGCGCCGCCGCCGGCGACAAAGGCCGTCGATATCGACATCCGCGCCGGAGAGATCGTCGGCGTGGTCGGGGAGTCCGGCTCGGGCAAATCCTCGATCGCGCGCGCCCTGACCGGTCTCGCCCGGTTCTCCGGCGCGATCAGTTTCGACGGCGGCACGTTGCGCGGCGCGGGCGACATGGGCGCCGGCTACCGCCGCGATGTCCAGATCGTGTTCCAGCATCCGGACTCCTCGCTCAATCCGCGCCATCGCATCGGTGAGATCCTGTCGCGCCCGTTGAAGCTGTATGGCGGCGATACCGCTGCCGTGCCGCGGCTCCTGGAGCAGGTCCGGTTGCCGGCCTCCTATGCCACACGCTGGCCGCACCAGCTGTCCGGCGGCGAGAAACAGCGCGTTGCGATCGCCCGCGCGTTTGCAGCGCGCCCGCGGCTCGTGATCTGCGACGAGATCACCGCGCCGCTCGACGTCTCCGTGCAAGCGCAGATCATCGATCTGTTGCTGGCGCTGCGGGCCGAGACCGGCGCGGCCTATCTGTTCATCACCCACGATCTCAATCTGATCCGCCAGATTGCGCACCGCATCGTCGTGATGCGTCATGGTCAGCTGGTCGACAGCCGCGCCATCGACGCGTTCGGGACCGATGACGTTCACCCTTACACCCGCGAATTGATGGCGGCGTCGCCGGCGCCTGTCGGCTGACCGCAAGGATTGCAACACATGGATCGCAACGAACTGCTCGCCCGCATCGACGTCCCCGGGGCGCTCGCGCTGCTGTCGCGCATGGTACAGCACAAGAGCTATTCGAAAACGGAGGGTGAGAAGCAGCTCGCGACCTTCATGGCGGAGCGGATGCGCGAAATCGGCCTGGACGCCGCCGTGGCTCCGTTCGGCACCGAAGGCCGGGTCAATGCCGTCGGACGCTGGAAGGGCAGCGGGGGTGGGAAGAGCCTGCTGTTCAACGGCCATGTCGACACCAACCCGGTGACCGAAGGCTGGACCGTCGATCCCTGGGAAGGGAAGGTCGACGACAAGTTCATCTACGGCATCGGCGTGTCCAACATGAAGGCTGGCGACGCGGCCTATTTCTGCGCGGTCAAGACGCTGATCGATGCGGGCGTGAAGCTCAGGGGCGATGTCATCCTGACCTATGTGGTCGGCGAGCTGCAGGGCGGCGTCGGCACCTATTCGCTGATCGAGCAGGGGCTGCGCGCCGACTATTTCATCAATTCCGAGCCGACCGACCTCCAGGCGATGACCATGCATGCGGCGGCGTTCATGTTCATCATCGAGCTCGTCGGCAATACGCGGCATTTGTCCAAGCGCGAGCAGGCGGTCGATGCCATCATGGCGGCCTGCGATCTCATTCCGCGCCTCAATACCATGACGTTCTCGGGTGCCCGCTCGCCCGCGCATGAGGCGATCAACCGTGTCCATGTCGGCGTCGTTCACGGCGCGCTCGGCCGCGAATTGCACGAGTGGCGGACGCCGCAGGTGGCGGATTTCGTCCGCATCAAGGGCTCCGGCCGCTATGCGCCCGGCCAGACCGAGCAGGGCGCGCTGGCCGACATGCGGCGCGAGCTCGATGCGCTCGAGGCGCGGTTTCCCGGCCTCAAGGCGCATCTGATGTCGGAGGACCGCGCCGGCGTGCCGACCATGCCGCCGTTCGAGGTGGCACCGGACAGCCCGATCGTGCGCGCGGTCAACGAAGCCTATCGTGCCGTGCGCGGCGCGGCGCAGCCGACGGGGCCGGTCGCACCGAGCTGCTTCTATGGCACAGACGCCGGCCATCTCTATACTTCCGGCGGGATGCAGGGCATCGTGTGTGGCCCTGGCGGCCGGTACAATACGATGCCGGATGAGCGCGTCGACGTTCCCGACTATCTCGACATGATCCGCATCTACATGCTGGCCATTCTCGACATTTGCAGCTGACGGGCGCTCAGGCGGCCGCCGTCTGCTGCTGGAACTGCTCGAACGCTGCAATGGCGTCGGCCGCATACATCAGCGACGGCCCGCCGCCCATGTAGATCGCCATGCCGAGCGTCTCCTCGACCTCCTGGCGGGTTGCGCCGAGACGGACCAGCGCCTCGGCGTGAAAGCCGATGCAGCCGTCGCAGCGGACCGCGACGCCGATGGCAAGCGCAATCAGCTCCTTGGTCTTCTTGTCGAGCGCGCCGTCGGCGCCGGCGGCCCGCGCCAGTGCGGAGAAGCCCTGCATCACGTCGGGAATGTCCTTGCGCAGCGTCTTCAAGTTGCCGGACAGGTCCTTGCAGATCTCGCTGTACAACTTGGTCATTCGTGTCTCCTACGACATCTTCGTGGTGGGGTTGCCGGGCTCGCGCAGTGCGATGTAGATCGCGGGGATCACGAGCACGGTGAGCAAAGTGGATGAGGCCAGGCCGAACAGCAGCGAGATCGCCAGGCCCTGGAAGATCGGGTCGAGCAGGATCGTGGCCGCACCGATCATCGCGGCCAGCGCCGTGAGCAGGATCGGCTTGAAGCGCACTGCGCCGGCTTCCAACACGACGTCGCGCAGCGTCTTGCCCTCGCCGCCGCTGTGCCGGATGAAGTCGACGAGCAGAATCGAGTTGCGGACGATGATGCCGGCCAGCGCGATGAAGCCGATCATCGAGGTCGCGGTGAACGGCGCGCCCAGCAGCCAATGGCCGAGCAGGATGCCGATCAGGGTCAGCGGGATCGGAGTCAGGATGACCAGCGGCAGGCGGAAGCTCTTGAACTGCGCCACCACCAGCACGTAGATGCCGAGGATCGCTGCGCCGAACGCCGCGCCCATGTCGCGGAAGGTCACATAGGTAATCTCCCATTCGCCATCCCACAGCAGCGTCGGACGGGACTCGTCCTTGGGCTGGCCGTGGAAGCCGATCACCGGCTTGGGCAGCTTGCCCCAGTCATGGGCGTCGATGCGGTCGGCGACCGCGAGCATGCCGTAGAGCGGTGCCTCGAAGCGGCCGGCGAGCTCGGCCATCACCATGTCGGCGAAGCGCCCGTCGCGGCGGAAGATCATCGGCGAACCGTCTTCCATCGTGGCCTTCACGACCTGGCCGAGCTCGACCACCGTCTTGCTGCCCGGCACCGTGTTGGCCGGCACCGGCGTCGAGGCCAAAGCCTCGCTCCACGATTTGTCGCGCTTGGGCAGCCGCACCGCGATCTCGATCGGATTGCGGTCCTCGCCGCGATGCGAGTAGCCGACCGAGACGCCGCCGAACAAGGTCTGGATGGTGTCGTAGACGTCGCGCTGCTCGACCCCGAAGAATTCCAGACTGTCCTGGTCGATCGACAGCCGCAGCCGCGGCCGGCGCTGGCCGATCGAATCGTCGATGTCGACGATGAAAGGAACGTCGGCGAACACCTTCTTCAGCTCGCTCGTGACGGCGCGCCTTGTCGCGGCATCCGGGCCGTAGATCTCGGCAAGCAGCGTCGCCAGCACTGGCGGCCCCGGCGGCACCTCGACCACCTTGATGCTGGTCCCTGACGGCACGGAAACGGCCTTGAGCCGCTGCCGCAGATCGAGCGCGATGTCATGGCTCGCCCGCTTGCGATCGCCGCGCGCTGCGAGATTGACCTGGAGCTCGCCGAGCTCCGGGCGCTCGCGCAAATAATAGTGCCGGACGAGGCCGTTGAAGTTGAACGGCGCGGCCGTGCCGGCATAGCTCTGCACAGTCGTGATCTCCGGCAGCTGGTGCGCGATGTCGGCTGCGGCAAACAGCGTCCGCTCGGTATCCTCCAGGCTCGCGCCCTCGGGCAGATCGACCATCACGGCGATCTCCGACTTGTTGTCGAACGGCAGCAGCTTGACCGTGACGGACTTGGTGGCGAACAAGGTCATCGAGAGCAGCGTCGCGATGCCGACGCCGAGCAGGAAGATCCAGGCGGAGCGCTTGCTGGCGACGATCGGGCGCGCGACGCTGCGGTAGATGCGCCCGAGGCGGCCTTCGCCATGCGCATCGTGATGCGCGCCGGCCGCGGCCGTGGTCTGCTTTGGCGCCAGCCGTAGCATCAGCCACGGGGCCACGACCATGGCGACGAAGAACGAGAATAGCATCGCGGCCGATGCGTTGGCGGGGATCGGCGCCATATAGGGGCCCATCAGTCCCGACACGAACAGCATCGGGAGCAGGGCGGCAACCACGGTCAGGGTGGCGACGACCGTGGGATTGCCGACCTCGGCCACCGCTTCAATCGTGGCCTGCAGGCGCGGCCGGCCGTCAGCCATGCCCCAGTGGCGGGCGATGTTCTCGACCACGACGATGGCGTCGTCGACCAGAATGCCGATCGAGAAGATCAGAGCAAACAGGCTGACGCGGTTGATCGTGTAGCCCATCAGATTGGCGGCGAACATCGTCAGCAGGATCGTGGTCGGAATCACCACGAATGTCACGAGCGCCTCGCGCCAGCCGATCGCAACCGCAATCAGCACGACGATCGAGATCGTGGCGAGGCCGAGATGGAACAAGAGCTCGTTGGCTTTCTCGTTCGCGGTCTCGCCATAGTCGCGGGTCACGGTGACGGCGACATCGCTCGGAATGAGGCTGGTCTTGAGTCCTTCGAGGCGCTGCGCGATGTCGTGCGACACCACGACCGCGTTGGCGCCGGCGCGCTTGGCGAGGGCCAGGCTCACCGCGGGCACGCGGTGCCAGTCGCCCTTGCCATTGCGCGCGTCGTCCCAGACGCGATGTTCGGCGAGATTGGGGCCGATGACGACGGTCGCGACGTCACGCACATAGACCGGGCGGCCGTCGCGGGTCGAGATCAGCAGCAGGCCGATATCGGGAATGCCCGTCAGCGTCTGCCCGGCTGTGACGTTGCGCACGATGCCACCGTCGCGGACGTCGCCAGCGAGGAACGAGCGGTTGGCATCCTTCACCTTGGCGACGAGCTGCTGCAAGGTCACGCCGAACAGCGACAGCTTCTCGGTATCAGGCTCGACGCGGATCTGCTGGGCGCCGCCGCCGGAGATGTAGGTCAGGCCGATATTGTCGACCTTGGTCAGCTCGGCGCGCAGCTTGTCCGCCAGCTCGTAGAGGTCCTTGTCGGACCAGCGCTCGGCGGCCTCCGGCTTCGGTGACAGGGTCAGCACCGTGACAGCGACGTCGTTGATCCCGCGGCCGACGATCATCGGCTCGGGGATGCCGACGGGGATGCGATCGAGATTGGCGCGGATCTTGTCGTGGACGCGCAGTATGGCGTCCTCGAACTTGGTGCCGACCAGGAACCGCGCGGTCACCATGACCCGGTCATCCTCGGTCTGGCTGTAGACGTGCTCCACACCGTCGATCGCCTTGACGATCGTCTCCAGCGGCTTGGTCACAAGCTCGACGCCGTCGGGCGCGCGCAGGCCGTCGGCGTTGACGCGGATGTCGACCATGGGCACGCTGATCTGCGGCTCTTCCTCACGCGGGATGACGACCACCGCGATGAGGCCGACCACGAGCGCGGCGAGCAGGAACAGTGGTGTCAGCGGCGAGGCAATGGTCGCCTGGGTCAGCTTGCCTGAGAGTCCAAGTTTCACGGCTGCACCAATTGGTCGCCGGCGCGCAGGCCGGACAGGATTTCGAGACCATCGGGAAGATCGGCGCTCGGCAGGGCGCGGCCCCGCTGCACCGGTACGCTCGCCTTCTGCGCTCCCTGCTGCAGCTGGACGTAGTCGATGCCGAAGCGGGTCGTGACGTAGCGGGCGGGGATCACATAGGCGTCGCGCTGGCCGCCGGAGATCCAGACGCGTAGCCGGTCGCCGACGAAGTACTGGCCGAGGCCGGGAACAATCGCATCGGCGACGACGCGGCCTTCCTCGATCTGCGGATAGACGAGGTCGATGACCCCCCATTTGTCGCCGCTTTCGCCGAACTCGGCACCATCCAGGCGGATCTTGTCACCGGCTTTCAGGAACAGCGCATGGCGTTCGGGCACGCGCAGCCGCAGCTTGAAGTTCTGCTGCGCCACCGTGACCACGGGATCGCCGGGTAGAACCACCGAGCCGACCGTCACCAGCTTCTTCAGCACGCGGCCGTCATCGGGCGCCAGCACCTGGCCTTCGCTCATCTGTTGATTGACCACCGCGCGCTCGGCGGTCTTGGCCCGCAGGCCGTTCTCGGCGACATTGAGCGCGGTGCGCGTCTCGTCAAGCTTGACACGGGGCAGGGTGCCGCGTTCGACGAGGCCTTCGGTACGCGTGAAGTCGATTTGCGCCTGGTTGGCCTGCGCCTGCAGCGCCTCGATCTGGGCGTCGAGCGATTTGAGCTGCAGAGCGAGCTTCTCATCGCCGATCAGAGCGATCGGCTGGCCGCGCTTCACGGGGTCGCCTTCGCGAACGGAGAGCTGCGCGATCGTGCCGCCGATGCGGCCGCGCGCCGGGACCACGCTGATGCTTTCCACCGTCGCGAACACCGCCTTCTCGTCGGCGACTTGGCGCGGTGTGACGGTCAGCGTCTCGGCATGCACCGGCGCGGCCTGCCAGCCCATCTGCCACGTCATCGCGGCGATCAAGCTCAGGAGCGATAATGTGCGCATCAGCCTTGTCCTGTCTCTTTTGAGTCAAATCGGGTGGTCAGGCGAAACCGTTGCGGCCGGTCCAGACATCCCACCGGAATACGGGTTCCCACTTGACGTTGCTCAAGTCGTGGGCTCGGCACTGTCATAGTCTTTGTCTTTGTGCGGGTTTCGGCGGCAGCGCTGCGCAATAGACCTGATAGAGGGTCTTCAGCACCTCGCGGGCCGGCTCGCTGGTGATCGAATAGTAGATCGTCTGCCCATCGCGCCGGGCGGTGACCAGACCGTCCTTGCGCAGCAGCGCAAGGTGCTGGGAGACGGTCGAGTCGCGCAGTCCGAGGAACGCCGCGAGCTCGCCGACCGACCGTTCAGTGTCGACCAGCTGGCAGATGATCAGGAGCCGATGCCGGTTTGACAGCGCCTTCAACAGGTCGCTGGCCTGGTCGGCCGCCGCTTCCATGATGTCTGCATAAAATTTCATAGTTGCGTATATACAGAGATACGAATATATAGTCAAGGCCGGCCGGGAGATCAGGGCTGAGCGAAACAAGAACGAAGCAAGGCGATGGAGGACCCAATGGCGGACGTTGTCGTGATCGGAGCGGGGCTGAGTGGCTCGCTGATGGCCTATGAATTGCTGCCCCAGATGCGAAAGGAGGACCGCGTGACCGTCATCTCGCAGGGATCCTCCTATCATTTCGTGCCGTCCAATCCGTGGGTGGCGGTGGGCTGGCGCAAGCGCGGCGACATCGAGATCGATCTCGTCGACGTCATGCAGCGCAAGGGCATCCGCCTGCTGACGCAGGGGGCCAAGCGCGTCCATCCGGCCGAGAACCAGGTCGAGCTGACGGACGGCACTATGGTCGCCTACGATTATCTCGTGGTGGCCACCGGCCCCGAGCTCGCCTTCGACGAGATTCCGGGGCTCGGCCCCGATGGCCATACCCAGTCGGTGTGCCATGTCGACCATGCCGCGCATGCCAAGGCGGCGTTCGACAGACTGGCCGAGAAGCCCGGCCCGGTCATCGTCGGCGCGGTGCAGGGCGCGTCCTGCTTCGGCCCGGCCTACGAATTTCTTTTCATCCTCGAGACCGAACTGCGCCGCCGCAAGATGCGTGATCAGGTGCCGATGACCTTCGTGACCTCCGAACCCTATATCGGCCATCTCGGTCTCGACGGTGTCGGCGACACCAAGGGGCTGCTGGAAAGCGAGATGCGCGAGAAGCACATCAAGTGGATCACCAGTGCGCGCGTCACCAAGGTCGAGGACGGCCGCATGGTCGTGGAGGAGGTGGCCGACGACGGTTCGGTCCGCAAGACGCATGAGTTGCCCTTCGCCTATTCCATGATGCTGCCGGCGTTCCGCGGCGTCGGCGCCGTGAGGGGCATCGAGAAGCTGACCAACCCGCGCGGCTTCGTGATCGTCGACAAGCATCAGCGCAATCCGGCCTTCGCCAACGTGTTCGCGATCGGCGTCTGCGTCGCGATCCCGCCGATCGGGCCGACGCCGGTGCCGGTCGGCGTGCCCAAGACCGGCTTCATGATCGAGTCGATGGTCACGGCGACCGCCCTCAACATCGGCGCGCTGCTGCGCGGTCAGGAGCCGAAGGCGCAGCCGACCTGGAATGCGATCTGCCTCGCCGATTTCGGTGATTCCGGCGTCGCCTTCCTGGCGCAGCCGCAAATCCCGCCGCGTAACGTCAACTGGTCGGCGAAGGGAGAGTGGGTGCATTACGCCAAGGTCGCCTTCGAGAAGTATTTCCTGCGCAAGATGCGGCGCGGCACGCCGGAGCCGTTCTATGAGAAGTTTCTGCTCGACCGGCTCAACATCGCCAAGATCAAGGAGGTCAGGACAGGCACATGAGCGGGACCTTTCAACTGGTGTGCGGCCATTGCGGACAGATCAACCGTCTGCCCGCCGGCCGCGCGCCCACCCAGGGCAAATGCGGCAAGTGTCACGCGCCGCTGTTCTCCGGCCATCCGATCGAGGTCGACCAGGCGGCGTTCGAGCGCCATGTTGCGCATAGCGACCTGCCGCTGCTGGTCGATGTCTGGGCGCCGTGGTGCGGCCCGTGCCGGGCGATGGCGCCGATGTTCGCGCGCGCCGCCGAGGCGCTCGAACCGCGCGTACAGCTTCTGAAGCTGAACTCCGACGAGGCGCCGGAGATCTCGGCGAAGTTCGGCATCTCTGGAATTCCCACCCTGCTGCTGCTGCAGAAGGGCCGGGAACTGGCGCGGATCTCGGGTGCGATGGACTCGCAACGAATCGTCGCCTGGACGCTGTCCGGCTTGCGGCAGTGATGCCGCGGCGCCGGCTTGATTACGCTCAAAGGCAACCATGAAGGACCATGTCATGAATATCGACAAAGCAGTTCTCTTCTTTGCCGGGGTCGTCGTTCTGCTCGGCCTTGCGCTCGGCTGGACCGTCAGTCCCTATTGGTTCCTGCTGACGGCCTTTGCAGGCGTCAACATGATCCAGGCCTCGTTCACGGGCTTCTGCCCGGCGGCGATCGTGTTCAGGAAGCTGGGCTTGCGAAGCGGCAACGCGTTCTCCTGAACCGGCCCGACATGGAAGGCAGGATGAAGATGAAGCGAGGATATCATGGCTGACTCGGACGAAACCTACATCGTCGGGCCGCTCTACAAGGCGCGCGACAAGGTCTATCCGGCGGCCGTGCATGGCCGCTTCCGGCGCATCAAGTGGACCATCCTCTGTATTACGCTGGGCATCTACTATCTGCTGCCCTTCGTGCGCTGGGATCGCGGTCCCGGGATGCCGAACCAGGCGGTGCTGGTCGATTTCCCGCACCGCCGCTTCTACTTCTTCTTCATCGAGCTGTGGCCGCAGGAGGTCTACTACTTCACCGGCCTGCTGATCATTGCCGCAGTGGCCCTGTTCCTGATGAACGCGGTCGCTGGCCGGCTGTGGTGCGGCTATCTCTGCCCGCAGACGGTATGGACGGACCTGTTCTATGCCGTCGAGCGCTGGGTCGAGGGCGACCGGCGCGAGCGCATGCTCAGCGACAAGCGCGGCTGGACTTTCACGCATATCCGCCAGGTCGCCCTCAAACACTTTCTCTGGATCATGATCGGCTGGTGGACCGGCGGCGCCTGGGTGCTGTATTTCGACGATGCGCCGACCCTGGTGAAGGACCTCGCCACCTTCCAGGCGCCGTTCACGGCCTATCTCTGGATCGGCATTCTGACGGCGACGACCTACGTGTTCGCTGGCCACGCCCGCGAGCAGGTCTGCATCTACATGTGCCCGTGGCCGCGCATCCAGGCCGCACTGACCGACGAATGGGCGCTCAACGTCACCTACAAGGGCGACCGCGGCGAGCCGCGCATGTCGGTCAAGAAGGCGGAGGCGGCGCGGCTGCAGGGCGCGCCGGCCGGCGACTGCGTCGACTGCCACCAATGCGTCAACGTCTGCCCGACCGGCGTCGACATCCGCAACGGCCTCCAGCTCGGCTGCATCCAGTGCAGCCTGTGCATCGACGCCTGCGATAGCGTGATGACCCAGATCGGCCGTCCCACCGGTCTGATCGGCTACGACACCGACATCAACGTGGCCAGGCGCAAAGAGGGCAAGCCGGAGATCTACCGCATCATCCGGCCGCGCACGATCATCTATGCGAGCTTCATCGCCATCGTCGGGGGTATCATGCTGTACACGCTGGCGACGCGCGGCACGATGGGCATCAATGTGCTGCATGAGCGCAATCCGCTGTTTGTGCAGCTGTCGGATGGCGGCGTGCGCAATGACTACACGGTGCGGCTGCTCAACAAGCGCGGCGCGCGTGACTTTGTGCTCGACGTCGTCGGCCCGCCGAATGCCAAGGTGACGGTCGCTGGCGAGAGCCGCGAAGCCGACGGCCGCATGCTGATCGACGTGGGACAGGACCAGACCCGCGAGATCCGGATGTCGGTCGAGGCGAAGGGCGCCGATCTTCCGCCGGTGCCGGTCGACATCGAGATCAGGATCACCGATCCTGCGACGGGCACGTCGGTCAGCAAGCACGACCACTTCGTGCCGGCGCCGCGTTGAAGCCGGCGTCGGCTGGATCCGTACGGAGCAGTCGCGCCAGCTTGCCTCTAACTGATAGGAACAGGAATTGATAGGAACAGGGAGGAGCATGTGCTTCTCCCTGTTTTGTCGTGTCCGGTTGTTCCAGATCAATGATGGACAAAGACCGCTGGCAGAGCATCGCCACGTCAAGGGATCGATGTTTCCTACTGACGGAGAATGGGAGATGTTCAAGGTCGCAATTCTGATCTGGGTCATGCTGGGCACGGTGCTGGCGGGCAGCGCGGTCACGGCGTTGTTGACGGTGCAGGGACCGGTCGGAAGTCCGATGAAGGATCTGCCGCTCGCGGCGCTGGTCGGCTTCATCGTCGCGATGCCGCTGTCCTATCTCGTCGCGGCGAAGATCAGCCGCAACGGCCGGGGCCGCGTCGCCTGAGGGGCGTGAGGCCGGACTGGAGACGTTCACGGAGTCAAACAGCGTATCGTCAAACCGTGCCTCAATGGGGACCGCAGCAGCGAGACGTCGTCAAGCGGCCCGCGGCGCCGATGCGTCCGAGTTGCTCCAGTCCGTTCCGCCCTGTCGAAGAAGAGGGCGCGGGGAATGCCGGGGGCTGGCCGCACCCATGGCCCGCCTGCAGAGAAAAAAGCAGGCGGCAGTCACCACAGGTTCAGCCGAACTCCGGCATTCCCCGCGCGATGGTTTTCACGCTTATCTCGCGCTCTCCCCGGTGTCCGGCCTGTTAGCCACCGTCGCCGTCCGGATTATCGTCACCAGACGGCTTGACGCCAGCATCGGGGCGCCAGGACCACGCGATTTCACGTCCGCCACCAGCCGTTCGTCCGCGCGCCATCGGAGCGCGCTGCGGCATGATCGCAGCCACCGCATCCCGCCTCGCGTGTCGTGACGATCGCGATCCGCCCCTCTTGCCGAAGCAGGATGCGCAGGAGTAGATCATGAATTCGGAAAAAATGAAATAGCAAAAATCGCGCTTGCCGATCGCGATACGCTCCGCGGCCCGGCGATGTGATCCAGCCGGGCAGCAGGGGCGGATCGGCGATGACGTCGAAGGACACTGTCGGGCCGGCGGCGATGGCCGTTCACGCGCCGCAGCCGCTCGCCGAGTCGTGCAGAATGCCGGGGAGCGTCGATCGCGCGCCGTCCAGGAACAGCTGGATCGCGTCGCGAACGGTCTGCTCGAGATCGGACGGGACCGGCGTCTCGTAGATGAACTTCCGGATCGCGAGGTAGAAGATGCGTCCGTGCAGGCCCCAGAACATTTCCGTTTCGCGGCTGCCGAGCGGGCAGATCTCGACATCAGGCAAGTTCATCTCATGTCGGAGCTCAAGCGCCGCCGGCTCGATGATCTCGCGCCGGACGAGGTCGAGGTAGCGCCCGGTGATGCCGAACGATCGCATTCCGGAGAACACGAAGATCCGCACCCAGTTATACTCGAACACGCGGGCCACATAGTCCAGATAGAAGCCCGTCAAGCGCGCCTGCAGCGGCTGGCTGCGATCGCGGATCAGGGGACCCCAATCCTGCGACCAGCGGCTCAGATAGACTTCCTGATAGACGCGTTCGATCAGCGCCTCCTTGCTGGGGAAATGCCGGTAGATCACCGAATGCGCGATGCCCATGCGCTTGGCGAGCTCCCGCGTCTGGCCCTCGAAGCCGCGCTCGGCGAAGAAGCGGATCGCCTCATCCACGATCAGCCTCTCACGGTCGGCGGCGCGCATGTTGCGGCGCCGCAGCCTCGGATGGCTTGCGCTCTTTCGCTGGCTGCCCGCACGGCTGGCGCCCTGTTTCTTTGCGCTTGCGGTTTTCGGAGGTCTGGCCATGGCCTTCATCGTTGTCGCGGCATCTCGGCTTGATAGCCGAAAGCATATTTGTGACCAATCGTTCGTTTCTGGTTGACCGGCTTGGCGGCAGTGTGCCAGTGTTTTGAGACCAGATGGTCACAAATCTGGGAATCCGGGCTGATGAGCCCTGGAAGCGAGGAAACGGATGAAAGCGAGGGCTTTCAGCTATTTTCGTGCAAGTACGGTCGAGGAGGCGCTTGACGCTCACGCGCAAGGCGGTGATGACGCGCGCTACATTGCCGGCGGCCAGAGCCTGGTTCCGGCGCTCGCGCTGCGGCTGCAGGCGCCGCGCCGTCTGGTCGATATCAACCACATCGATGAGCTGCGCGGGGTGCGGCGTGAGGGCGAGTGGCTGCGCATCGGCGCGCTGACGCGCCATTGCGAGATGCTGACCGAGCCGCTGATTGCGGAATTTGCGCCGCTGCTGCGGGCTGCTGCGCCCTTCGTTGCCCATCCCGCCATCCGCAATCGGGGCACTCTCGGCGGCAGCGTCGCGCTCGCGGATCCGGCGTCGGAATTCCCGGCGGTGGTGCTCGCGCTGGAGGCCGAGATCGAGGTCGCCGGGCCGGCCGGCCGGCGCCGGGTCAGGGCTGAGGACTTCTTCGTCGATCTGTTCGAGACGGCGCTTGCGCCGGGCGAGCTGCTCGTTGCGGTTCATGTGCCGCTGTTCAATCCGGGGCAGCGCATTGCATTCGATGAGTTGGCGCGTCGGCGCGGCGACTATGCCCTGGTCGGCTGCGGCATCAGCGCGACCTGCGCGGATGATCTGATCACGGACATTCGCATCGCGTTCTTCTCGGTCGGCAATGTCCCGACGCGCGCGCGCCGAGCCGAATCTGAGATCGCGGGATCACGCCTGAGTCCCGATGTGATTGCGGCGGCGCAGGCAGCGCTCGGCGAGGACCTTGCGCCTGATGACGGCGACGACGTTCCGGCCGCGATGCGGCTGCACCTGGCGCGTGTCCTGCTCGGCCGGCTGTTGGGCCAGATCGGAGGGGCCACGTGAGCTCGATCATGTCCGATCTGGACGAGGCTGACGCGACGGTCCGCGTCCGCTTCGTCGTCAACGGCCGCAAGACGGCTTGCGATGTCGCGCCGCGCGACACGCTGGTCGATTGCCTGCGCACTCAGCTCGAACTCACCGGCACGCATGCCGGCTGCGAGATGGGCGCTTGCGGCGCCTGTCTGGTCCAGCTCGATGGCCGCGCCGTCCATGCTTGCCTGATGTTCGCGGTGCAGGCCGATGGCGCGCGGATCGACACGATCGAGGGGCTGTCCGAGAGCGGTGTGATCGCCGATCTGCAGGCTGAGTTTCACCGGCGCAACGCGCTGCAATGCGGGTTCTGTACGCCGGGCATGCTGATCAACGCCCACGAGCTGCTCTCAAACGTCGCGCGGCCCAGCCGGGAGGCCATTCGTGACGCGCTGTCCGGCAATTTCTGCCGCTGCACCGGATATGAAGCGATCGTCGACGCGATCGCAGCGGTTGCCGAGGCACGTGCGGCCAAGGCCGCGCAAGGTGCGGAGGGCGCATCGTCATGACCGCGCCGCTCACTCCGCTTGATCGTCCGAACTCCTATATCGGCCGTTCGGTGCCGCGGCCGAACGCGAAGCGCCTGCTCGCCGGGCGCGGGCGCTACGTCACCGACATCCGCCTGCCGCGCATGCTGCATGCGGCGTTCCTGCGCAGCCCGCACGCGCATGCGCGGATCATCAGCATCGATGCCGACGCGGCGCGCGCGCTCGCCGGCGTGCATCTGATCGCAACCGGCGCTGACCTCGCCAGGATATGCACGCCATGGACCGGCACGCTCGATCATTTCAAGGGCATGACCTCCGAGCCGCAGCTGCCGCTGCCGCTCGACCGCGTCGTCTGGGCCGGGCAGGCGGTCGTCGCGGTCGTGGCGGACAGCCGGGCGCTGGCCGAGGATGCGCTTGAGCTGATCTCGGTCGACTATGAGGAATTGCCCGCGGTCGTCGATCTCGACGAGGCGCGCCAGCCGGGGACGCCAAGGGCCAATCCGGCCAGCCAGTCCAACATCTGCTTTCGGACCCAGCTTGACAGCGGTGGCGTGGACGAGGTCTTCGTAGCTGCGGCCCATGTGATCGAACAGCAGTTCAGCTTCGGGCGGCATACGCCGGTCACCTTGGAGCCGCGGGCCATCGTCGCGGATTACGAGCCTGACAGCGGCATGCTGACAGTGCATCACGCCACCCAGACGCCGTATCAGTTCCAGGACCTCTATTCCCGGCACTACAACATCCCGGAAGCGCGCGTCCGCGTCATCGCGCCGGATATTGGCGGCTCGTTCGGCATGAAGCTGCATGTCTATCACGAGGACATGGCGGTGGTCGGTCTGTCCATGATGCTGGGGCGTCCGGTGAAATATGTCGCGGACCGCATCGAATCCTTCGTCTCCGATATTCACGCCCGCGACCATCGCGTGCAGGCGCGCATGGCCATCGATGCCGATGGCAAGATCCTCGCGATGGACGTCCACGACGCCACGGCGATCGGCGCGTTCTCGACCTATCCGCGCACCAGCGTGGTCGAAGGCAACCAGGTCATCCGCCTGATCGGCGCGCCCTATGGTTTCACCTCCTACCGGGCGGCGCTGGAGGTCGTGTTCCAGAACAAGGTGCAGACCAGCCAGTATCGCGCCGTCGGACATCCGATCGCCTGCGCCGTCACCGAGCGCATGGTCGACATCGCCGCCGGCCGCGCCGGGCTCGATCCGCTGGCGATGCGCGACCGTAACGTGATTGCCGACGACGCCTATCCGCTGGTGTCGCCGACCGGCTACAAATTCGAGGCCCTGTCGCATCAGGCCTGTCTGCGGCGCCTGCGCGAGATCATGGACTATGACGCGCTGCGGGGCGAGCAGGCCGAGCTGCGCCGGCGCGGCGTGCATCGCGGCATCGGCATTGCGACCTTCGTCGAGATCACCAATCCGAGCCCGGCCTTTTACGGCGTCGGCGGTGCGCGCATCTCGTCGCAGGATGGCGCGACGATCAGCCTGACGCCGACCGGCGAGGTGCGCTGTGCGATCTCGGTCACCGAGCAGGGGCAGGGCACCGAGGCGATCATCGGCCAGATCGTCGCCGACCAGCTCGGCCTCGCCCAGGAGCACGTCAAGGTCATCACCGGCGACACCGAGGTGACGCCGCATGGTGGCGCGACCTGGGCCTGCCGCGGCGCCGGCATCGGCGGCGAGACCGCGCTGCAGGCTGCGCGCCGGCTCAAGGCCAACATCCTTGCGATCGCGGCCCTGGTCCTGCAGGAGCAGGCGGCGGCGCTCGATATCGTCGATGGCCAGGTCGTCAGTGCCGCGTCCCGGCAGCCGCGGCTGGACGTGGCGGAGATCGCGCGCATCGCCTATTTCCGCTCCGACACGCTGCCACCGGGGACGCAGGCGCAGCTGACCGTCAGCCACCACTTCGCGCCGCAGGGCTATCCCTTCGCGTTCACCAACGGCATCCAGGGCTGCTCTCTCGAGGTCGACGTCGACACCGGCTTCGTCAAGCTGCTGAAGCACTATGTCGTCGAGGATTGCGGGCGTATCATCAATCCCATGCTGGTCGACGAGCAGCTGCGTGGCGGCGTGGTCCAGGGTCTCGGCGCTGCGCTGTTCGAGGAATGCCGCTACGGTGAGACCGGCCAGCTGCTGAACGGATCGCTGGCCGATTATCTCGTGCCCATGGCGATGGAGATGCCCGATATCGTCATCGACCATGTCGAGACGCCGACGGCCGATACCATCCTGGGCGCCAAGGGCTGCGGCGAGGCCGGGACGGCGGCGGCGTCGGCCTGCGTGCTCAATGCCGTCAACGACGCGCTGACGCCGTTCGGCGCGTCGATCAACACGATTCCGATCACGCCGGCCCGCATATTGAAAGCGCTCAATCGCTACTAACAAGACAGGTCGAGGGAGGACATCATGCCAAGCTACAACAGGCCAGGACCAGGCGGCATATCCCGGCGCAACGCGCTGCTGGGAGCATCGGCCGGCATTGCCACGCTGGCGATGCCGCGGCTCGGTCGCGCCGCCGACGACACCATCCGCATCGGCTTTCCGACGCCGCTGACCGGCCCGTTCGCGGCCGAGGCGCGCGACCAGGTCAAATGCGCCGAGCTCGCGGTCAAGCTGGTCAACGACAAGGGCGGCATCGCCGGGCGCAAGGTCGAGCTGCTGGTGCGCGACGACAAGCTCAATGCGGGCGAGGCGGCGACGCGCACCCTGGAGCTGATCGAAAAGGACAAGGTGCATGCGGTGGTCGGCGCGCTCTCCAGCGCGGTGCAGCTCGCGGTCAACGAGGTGACCCGCGCGCGTGGCGTCATCTACGTGTCGATCAGTCAGTCCGATACGATCAACGAGGCCAAGGATTTCAGCAAGTTCACGTTCCACGAGGCGCTCAATCCGCACATGACGACGGCGGCCGTGGCGCGGCAGACCTTGAAGAAGGGCATGAAGGTCGCGCATCTCGTCGCCGACTATGCCTATGGCCACGAGATGCTGCGCGGCTTCAAGCGGGCGCAGGCGGCGATCGGGGCCGACACCGTCGGCGAGATCCTGCACCCGTTCGGCGCGGCGGACTATTCGACCTTCATGCCGCGGCTGATGTCGCTGCGCCCGGATGTGCTGTGCATCAGCAATTTCGGCCGCGACCAGGCCAATGCGATCAAGCAGGCGGTCGATTTCGGCATCAAGCAGCAGATGAAGATCGTCGTGCCAGTGATCCTGCACAACCAGCGTCTCGCGGTCGGGCCCGACGTGTTCGAGGGCGTGGTCGGCGGCGCCAATTATTATTGGGGACTCGAGACCCAGAACAAGACCGCGGCCGAATTCAACGCGGCGTTCCGCGCCGCCAATGGCGGTGCCATCCCGACGGATTACGGCGCCTATGGCTATTCGGGTGTCGGCTCGCTGCTGATGGCGATGCAGGCGGCCGGCGGCACCGAGACCGACAAGGTCGTCGCGGGGCTGGAGGCCCTGCAATATGACCTGACCAAGGGCCCGCAGCATTACCGCAAATGCGACCACCAATCGGTGCAGTCGGTGCTTGTGCTGGAATCGAAGAAGAAGTCGGCCATGGCCAATGACAGCGACCTGTTCGCGATCGTGGCCAGCGATCCCGGCGCCGACGAGATGCTGCGCAGCTGCAGCGAACTCGGCCACGCGACCTGATCCGGACCGCATGGATCTCTCCCTGATCATCATGCAGCTGTTCTCCGGCATCGCCCTTGGGGCGGTGCTGGTGATCACGGCGCTCGGCCTGACCATCGTGTTCGGCATGCTGGGCGTGGTCAATTTCGCCCATGGCGCGCTGTTCATGATCGGCGCCTATGCCGGGCTCTATCTGGCGTCGCTGACCGGCAGTTTCTGGTGGGGGCTGCTGCTCGCGCCGCTGCTGGTCGGCGCCTTCGGCATGCTGATCGAGCGCGTCCTGGTCCGGCGCCTCTATGGCCGGTCGGTCGATGATCCCTTGCTGCTGACCTTCGGGCTCAGCTACATCCTGGTCGAGGGCGTGCGCATCGTGTTCGGCAGCGACGGCATTCCGTTTCCGACGCCGTCGCAACTGATCGGCGTCGTCGATCTCGGCTTCGGCTTCTTTCCGAAGTACCGGCTGTTCGTGATCGCCTTGGTGGCCGTCGTGCTGCTGGCGCTGTGGCTGATGCTGGAGAAAACCCGGGTTGGCCTGATCGTGCGGGCCGGCGCCCGCGATCCGCAGATCATGCGCGTGCTCGGCGTCGACATCGGCAGGGTCTGGCTCGCGATCTTCGGCCTCGGCGTCGGCCTGGCGGCGCTGGGCGGGGTCCTGGCGGGGCCGATGCGCAGCGTCAATCCGGAAATGGGAACGCTGGTGCTCGCGGAGGCCTTCGTCGTCACGGTGATCGGCGGCCTCGGTTCGATCGTCGGCGCGGTGGTCGCGGGGCTGATGGTCGGCGTCTGCATCAGCATGGTGGCGCTGTTCGCGCCGGAAATGGCGACCATCGTGATGTTCGCGCTGATGGCGGCGGTGCTGCTGGTCCGGCCGCAGGGCCTGTTCGGCCTCAAGGGGAGAGCGTGATGGCGATGCAGTCGAGCGGCGCGGCACCGGCGCTTCCGCAGGCGCAGCGCGTCATGGCGGCGATCGCCGATCATCGCGTCCTGGTGTCGCTGGTGGCGCTGGCCCTGTTGCCCTGGCTGCTGCCGTCGAAGGCGCTGGCCGTGAACGTGCTGATCTATGGCGTCGTGGTGATGGGGTATAATCTCCTGTTCGGCTATACCGGGCTGCTGTCGTTCGGTCATGCCGCCTTCTTCGGAACGGGCGCGTATCTCACTGGCATCGCCATCGGCCGCTTCGGACTGCCGTGGTTCGCCGCGGTGCCGTTGGCGATTGCGGCCAGCACCGTGCTCGCCGCCGCGATCGGCACCATCTCAACGCGGACCCGTGGCATCTATTTCTCGATGGTGACGCTGGCGTTGGCGCAGCTGGTCTATTACGTCGCCTTGCAGGCGTCGTCATGGACGGGGGGCGAGAACGGGCTGCGCGGCTTCACCGTCGATCACGTCAATCTGCTCGGCCTGCAGATCAATTTTCTCGATCCGGTCAACAAATATTACGTCCTGATGGCGTTTGCGGCGCTGGCGATCTGGGCCCAGTCGCGCATTCTCAATTCGCCGTTCGGCGCGGTGATCGAGGCGATCCGGGAGAATGAGCAGCGCGCACGGGCGTGCGGCTACGACGTCGAACGCTGCAAGCTGATCGTGTTCATGCTGTCGGGCGCGATCTCCGCGATCGGCGGCTGCATGTCGGCATTGCACCTGTCGATCGTGCCGCTCGACATCCTGCATTATCAGACATCCGGCATGATCGTGATGATGGTGCTGCTCGGCGGCGCCCGCAGCTTCTTCGGGCCGTTCATCGGCGCCGCGGTGTTCCTGATCCTGGAAGACGTCGTCTCGATCTGGACGCCGCATTGGCAGATCGTCGTCGGCGCGATCTTTGTCGGCTTCGTTCTGTTCCTGCCGAAGGGCATCTGGGGCACGTTGCTGGACCTGCTGCCGGCGGCGAGGGAGCGGCGATGAGCACCGAGCTGTTGCGCGCCGACGGCATCGGCCGTCGCTTCGGCGGCTTCACAGCCCTCGAAGGCATTACCGTCTCTTTCGCGGCAGGCGAACTGACCTCGATCATCGGCCCGAACGGCGCCGGCAAGAGCACGTTCTTCAACATTCTGTCCGGCACGCTGTCGCCGAGCACGGGCACGCTGCGCTTCAAGGGGCAGGCGCTGAATGGCCTGCCGCAGCACCGCTTCGTGCATCGCGGCATCTCGCGCTCCTACCAGATCACCAACATCTTCCCCGACCTGTCGGTGCACGAGAATGTCCGGGTCGCCGCGCAGGCGATGAGCGTCAGCTATGACATCTGGCGCAGGCGCGCCGACCTTGTCGAGCTGAGCGAGCGCGCCGATGCGGCGCTGACGGCAGTCGGGCTGATCGGCAAGCGCGGCCAGCAGGCCAAATTCCTTGCCCACGGCCAGCAGCGTGCGCTGGAGATCGCGATCGCGCTGGTCTCCGAGCCGGAGCTGTTGCTGCTGGATGAGCCGACCGCCGGCATGGGGCCCGAGGAGACCAAGGACATGGTCGCGCTGCTCGAGCGGCTGGCCGAGCGGCGCACCGTGCTGCTGGTCGAGCACAAGATGAAGATGGTGCTGGGGCTGAGCCAGCGCGTGCTGGTGCTGCACCACGGCCGGCTGCTCGCCGACGGCCGGCCGGACGACATCAGGAGCAATCCCGACGTGCGCCGGGTCTATCTGGGACAGAGTGAAGGCTATGGCTGAGACCGCATTGCTCGAACTCGACGGCGTCCAGGCCTGGTATGGCGCGAGCCACGTGCTGCACGGTATCTCGCTGCGCGTCAACGCGGGCGAGGTGGTTGCGCTGGTCGGGCGCAACGGCGCCGGCAAGACCACGACCTTGCGCACCATCATGGGACTGATGCCGCGCGCCGCGGGGCAGGTGCGTTTCGCGGGCGTGGACCTGCTGCCGCTGGCCGCGCATCGGCGCTTCCACCTTGGCCTCGCTTATGTGCCGGAGGAGCGCCGCATCGTGCCCGGATTGTCGGTGCGCGAGAACCTGCGGCTCGGGCTGGTGGCGGCCAAGGCGGACATCGAGGAGCGCGCGGCGTTTGCGGAGATCGCCGAGACCTTTCCGCGGCTGCGCGAGCGGCTCGATCAGGAGGGCGTGACCTTGTCGGGCGGCGAGCAGCAGATGCTGGCGATCGCCCGGGCCTTGATCGCGCGGCCGCGCATGGTGCTGCTCGACGAGCCGTCGGAAGGCATCATGCCGGTGCTGGTCGAAGAGATGGGTGTGCTGTTTCGTCGCCTGCGCGACCAGGGCAAGACCTTGCTGCTGGTCGAGCAGAATGTCGAATGGGCGCTGCGGCTCGCCGACCGCGCCGTGATCATCGACCAGGGCGAGGTCGTGCATGAGAGCAGCGCCGCCGCTTTGTTGGCCGACAAGGACATCCAGGATCGCTATTGCGCGGTGTGATTGTTGCGCGACGCGCCGGCGTCACGATCCGTCCGGCGCGGGGAGCTGCGGCAGGCGGGCGAGGCGGACGCCGGCGGCACGATGCCGGAACATCCGCGCGATCAGCTCGGCGGCCTGCTTGGCCGCGTCCTCCGGCGCGAGCCCGCCGTGCCGGACATTGGAGATGCAGTTGCGCTCGGAATCGACGCGGCCGCGGCGCGGCATCCAGGTGAGATAGAGGCCGAGCGAATCCGCCGCGCTCAGGCCCGGACGTTCGCCGATCAGGATGATCGAGGCCGAGGCATCAAACAGCTCGCCGACATGATCGGCTAGCGCGACACGGCCTTGTGAGGCGACGATGATGGGCGACAGCCGCCGCCCGGTCGCGGCGAGCAGTGGCATCAACGTATCGAGCACAGGCAGAGCATTGACCTGCACGGCGCGGCTGCTCAGTCCATCGGCCACGACCAGCGCGATGTCGGCCGGCGCGCGGGGCTCCGACAGCAGCGCTTCCGAGTCCGGCGCCAGCAGGCGACCGGCATCGGGGCGCTGCAGGTAGGTGGCGCGGTCGGCAGCGCGGCTGCGCACGACAATCGCCGGCCAGCCGCGCGCGGTGACGTCGGCGGCGCAGCCGGCGGCATCGAACGGCTTCAGCACCGCATCGCGCGCTTCGGCATGCGCGGCCTGGAAGCCGAGATGGGCCGAGGTCGGCAGTCCCGGCCCGCAACGGCCCAGCGCGATCCGCGCCGCGGTGTAGCGCGACAGCCAGCTCCAATCGTCGGATGACGACGTGGCCGGCGCCTGATCGTCTGTCTCGCTCACCCTTCGGCTCCCAGCAGCGGCAGCGACGGCATCAGCCGGGCCGGATCGAAGCGCAGTTCGCCCTTGCCGTCGCTGATGCCGGTGGCCGCCAGCCAGGCCTCGAACTCCGGCGCGGCGCGTTTGCCCAGCACCTTTCGGATGTAGAGCGCGTCGTGAAACGAGGTGCTCTGGTAGTTCAGCATGATGTCGTCGGCGCCGGGCACGCCCATGATGTAGGTGCAGCCGGCGACGCCGAGCAGGGTCAGCAGCGCGTCCATGTCGTCCTGGTCGGCTTCGGCGTGGTTGGTGTAGCAGACGTCGCAGCCCATCGGCAGGCCGAGCAGCTTGCCGCAGAAATGATCCTCCAGCCCCGCCCGCATGATCTGCTTGCCGTCATAGAGATATTCCGGCCCGATGAAGCCGACCACGGTGTTGACCAGCAGCGGCCGGTAGCGCCGCGCCACCGCGTAACAGCGTGCCTCCAGGGTCTGCTGATCGACGCCGCAATGTCCTGATGAGGACAGCTCGCTGCCTTGTCCGGTCTCGAAATACATCAGGTTGGCGCCGGCAGGACCGCGCGCCAGGCTTTCGGCCGCATCGAGCGCCTCGTCGAGCAGCGCCAGCGTGATGCCGAAGCCGCGATTGGCTTCCTCGGTGCCGGCCAGCGACTGGAACACGAGATCGACCGGCGCGCGGCGTTCGATGGCCTTGAGGGCGGTGGTGACATGGGCGAGCACGCAGGACTGGATCGGCGCGTGCGAGGCGAGCCGCAGGGTCTCGATCATGTCGAGCAACCGCAGCATCGTGTCGAGATCATCGCTCGCCGGATTGATGCCGATGGTGGCGTCGCCGACGCCATACATCAGCCCGTCGAGGATCGAGGCCGCGACGCCCTTGGGATCGTCAAGCGGATGGTTGGGCTGCAGCCGCGTCGACATCCGGCCGGGCAGGCCGATGGTGCAGCGGAAGCGCGTCACCACCTCGCATTTGGCGGCGACGGTGACGAGATCCTGCAGCCGCATGATCTTGCAGACCGCGGCGACCATCTCCGGCGTCAGGCCCGGCGACACCGCCGAAAGCCTCCGGGCATCGGTCGCATCCGACAGCAGCCATTCGCGGAACGCTCCGACGGTCAGGCTCGCGATCTCGGCAAAGGCGCTGCCGTCATGCTGATCGACGATCAGCCGCGTCACCTCGTCGCTCTCATAGGGGATGACGGCCTCGTCGAGGAAGTGGCGCAGCGGCAGGTCGGCGAGCGCCATGCGCGCGGCGACGCGCTCGGCCGCATCCTGCGCGGCGAGGCCGGCGAGCACGTCGCCCGAACGTGGCGGCGTCGCCTTGGCCAGCAGCGTCCTGAGATCGTCGAAGCGATAGGTCGTGCCGCCCAGGCTGTGTGAAAAACCCATGGATCCTGCTCCGCAAGCATTTCGCGGTCATTCAGGGCCGCATCATGCACGACCTATGCCGATATTTGATGACCTTTTTGCCGCGACCTCGCGTCGATCCGCAACAGGTTGCGCCCGCTGCGGCGCGCGCTAAGGTCGCACGCTGCACAGGCTGAGCGAACGAGGGAACTCCGACATGGCGCGTATTCGCTGTATCACCGAGATGGGCATGGGCGTCGACGTCCATGGCCGTGACGCCACCAAGGCTGCGAAGCGCGCGGTGTCGGATGCGATCCGCCATTCCAGCCTCGGCTTCTTCCGCATGGTCGGCAAGACGCCGCAGGACATGCTCGTCGATGTCACGATCGGCGTGCCAAATCCCGAGGCCGTCGATACTGCGGCGGTCGCCAAGGAGCTGCCCTATGGCACGGTGACGGTGACCGCCGTGAAGGGCGGGCTGGAGATTCCGGCCGAAGCGGGCAGTGACGCCATCATCATCGCCAATGCCGCGGTGCTGGTTCATCTCGACGACGGCAAGTGATCACGCGGGATGTCCCGCGCTGCCATTGCCTGATGCGTTGGTCGGCCCCGGGCTTGGTCGGGCCGGCCGAGCACCGTGACTGACGCGCAGGCTCAGCCTCGCGAGGATTGTCGCGCGCGGAATAAGGCCGCCGCTTGAGAGCTGGAACGGCTACCCCGTGCCGCGCGTTCGGACCTGAGCAGGCCGGGACGGCCCGACCCTTGTCAGGAGCGATCTATGGAACGCACGATCACCGGCCATTTCGCCACGCGCCGCGAGGCCGAGCTTGCCGTCGAGCATCTGGTACAGGACCATGGCATCGCCCGCACCGACGTCTTCGTCCAGGCATCGGGCGCCGCCAACAGCGCCGGATCGCGCGCCGCCGGCGCCGACGTCCATAGCGGCCATCCTGGCGTCGGTAAAAGCGGCAAGCCCGAGCTCGAAGGCGAGATCGAGGTGTCCGTCGATTGTCACGCTGACGATCCGGAGGTGGTGGAGGCGATCTTGAAGGAGCAGGGCGCGCGGCGGGTCGGGTCGCAGTGATGCGGTCGGCCGCGGCGCAGCCGCGATGACGCATTGTCGCTGCGTCGGGTTTGTCGATCGGCAAAAATCTGGCATATCCCCACGTCTCTGGGGATTGTGCGTGATGTCGATCGAAGATCTGGATGGCCTGAAGCCCGGACATCGCCGGCCGCATCTGCGCCGGGGAGCGCGCGAGGAGCATTGGCCCGTATGACACGACAGGGCAGGGGGCGATGAGCGCGTTGGTGCAGCCGCGCCTGATCAACGACGTGTTCGGGGATCCCGGCGTCTATCTTGATTTTCGCTTCGGCCGCAGGGCCATGCTGTTCGACTGCGGCGATCTTGTGCCTCTATCGCATCGCGAGCTGCTTCGTGTCGCCGACGTCTTTGTCAGCCACCGCCACCTCGACCATTTCTGCGGCTTCGACCGGTTGCTGCGCGTGCATCTCGGGCGTCCCGGGGCATTGCGCGTGGTCGGACCGGCGGGCATGATCGACGGCATTGCTGCGAAGCTTGCGGCCTATGAGTGGAACCTGCTCGGGGAAAGCTCGCCCGATTTCGTTGTCGATGTCAGCGAGTTCGCGGCCGAATGCCTTGCCGATCGCAAGGTGTTTCGCGCCCGCGACGCCTTTCGTGGCGAAGCCGCGCAGCGCGCGTCGCTGCCGAAGGGCGTCGTGTTCGACGATGGCGAACTGACGATCGAGGCCCGCGCCCTCGAGCACAATATTTCTTCGCTCGGCTTTGCTCTGCAGGAGGCGATGCGGATCAATGTCTGGACCGAAGGGCTGGCATCGCTCGGCCTCGAGGTCGGTCCCTGGCTTAATACGGCCAAAAGCGCGGCGCGGCGCGGTGAGGGCGATGGCACCCCGATCGAGGTCGGCAATGGTCGCTTCGAGAGCCTCGGACGGCTGCGCGAGCACGTTCTTCGCAGCGGCCCGGGGCAGCGCGTCGCCTATGTCACGGACACCGCGTACACCCCCGACAACGCCGCCGCCATTGTCGCTCTGGCGCGCAATGCGGATCATCTGTTCATCGAGAGTGCGTTCGCCGACGCTGACGCTGCCATCGCGCGTGAACGCCGCCATTTGACCGCAACGCAGGCCGGACGTCTGGCGCGCGAGGCCGGCGTGCGCCGGCTCACCACGTTCCACTACTCGCCGCGCTATGTCGATACGCCGGATCGCCTGCAACTGGAGGCCGCGGACGCGTTTGCGCGAACGCCGCCCTCAGCGTTGAAGTAGGCTCCGCAGGGCGGCCCATCCAACTAAGCGCTTGTTGAGGAAAGACCCGGGCGCGTCTGTGACGCGTCCGGGTCGGTTGTCGTCAGTGCAGGGTCGCCCCGCGCAGCGTCTCCTCCTGCGCGGCAATCCACGCGATCACCGCCTCGGAGAAGCCGTCGACCCGCGTCCAAGGTCCGTAACCGACCCCGTGCTGGTACGACGCCACGTTCACCATGGTCCCGCGCGCCCGTGGCGACGGCACCGGATCGTGGCTCTGCTCGTCGGTGAAGACGATCAGGCGGTCTCCCTTGCGGTCGACCTCCTGGACCGCCCGGCCGAGATAGGTCCCGGAATGCGGCTGCGATCCGAGGATCGCATCGCGCAGCGCGAAGCCACGGCGCGGCGGCACCTTCACGACAGCGTCGCTGAACGTGAAGATCTCGACCTCGTCGCAGACCTCGCGGGCCAGCACCGCCAGCCCGCACGCCGCATCGGCGCGCGTCATCTCCGACTTCGCGGACAGCGCCGCGAACATCGAACCGGACACGTCGATCAGCAGTCGCGTGCGGCCCGGAAGCCGCGCATGACCCTTGATCGACCGCAGCATCGCGGCCTCGAGCTCGGGCTCGAAGTCCGGCGCATGCCGCGCCGCCGTGATGAACCGATACGGCAGGACCCGGTCCGTCCGCATCGCCGCGATCGCATCCGCGATCGTCGCGCGCGGCACGCCGGCCTGTTGCATCAGACGCAGGTTGCGCAGCAACGCCAGCGCTCCGAGCCGCTTCTCGTCGAGCAGCCGCTCGAAGCTCGCACGCTTGTCCGCGCCGGCCGACAGCGCCACCTCCCAGGTATCGGGCGAGGGTAGCTCGCCATCGACGAGCTGCTTCCACACCGCCTCCTGGGCGGCGTCCTTCGGCCTGGCGTGAACCAGGAACAGGACGTCGCGGAGCCGCACCGGCCCCTCGCGGTCATACTTCGCGAGCTGATAGGCGTCGAACTTGCCGAACGCCTTCGCCAGCCCCTTCTTGACCTGTGCCGACACCGGCTGCCGCTTGCGCTGCTGCTGCGGCCCCAGCGAGTCCGCCCAGTAGATCGCCAGCAGCTCCGTCATCTCGTCCGGCCGCTGGATGATGCGCGCCAGCGTCTCGGCCACCAGCGCGCGGTGCGACGGCAGCCTCGCCATCTCGCGGGCGACGAGCAGCGGCGCGTGCCGCAGCTTCATCTCTTCGCGCGCACGCACCGCGAGCTGAGCGACCTCGCGCGGTGCGACCAGCGGGACCAGCGCCTTGATCCGGTCGGCGATCGCGACCCCGTCCTCGTAGAACTGGTCCTCCCACAACAGACAGCTCATCAGCGTGCGCTGCAGCGCCTGCACAGGCGCGAGCTGTCGGGACGGCGCACCCTCATGGGTGAAGGCGCGCAGGAACGTGTTGAGCCTGACCATGATGGCCTCCTCGGGTTGGGTTGATGATGGATGGAATGGCCGGAGGACCGGCCGGCTCCGCGTGGTCGGTTTGGAGATCACGCGTTGCAGGGACCGCGCGCCGGGAACGGGCGAATGCTGAGCTCCGCTCCATTTGCGTGGAGCAGATAGTGCTCTGCCACTGAGCTACCGGCGCATGGAACGCCGGGTGGGACTCGAACCCACGACCTCTCGATTAACAGTCGAAGTATCAGCACTCCTCACCACGGCGCGTGGATGAGCTGGCGCAGCAAACATCTGCACCGTAACGACGTGATCGTTCGAAAACGATCACCGTTTGATATCGACCACGAGCCGGGAACGGACGACGACTGAGATCCGGTCCACCGAGAATGGACCGGAAAGCGCTCTGTCCTCTGAGCTACCGGCAGAACACCGGGCGGGATTCGAACCCGCGACCTCTCGCGTGAAAGGCGAAGTAACAGTCATCTTCACCACGGTTCGTGGATGACGTCGGCGGGGAATCGGCGATGCTGTTGCTGCCCTGTTCGGGCGCTCGGTTTCAACGAAGTAACAGACATCTTCACCACCGCCTTGGCCGCCCGGCCGTGGCCGGGCGACGATAGATGGCATGCTGGGGAACGGGCAATCACGGCAATACGACGATCGAAACGCAGGCTTGGCGCGAGGCCTCACCGCAACCCGCGACTCACCCGTCTCGCTTGACGGATTCCACGGTACGATCGATCGAAGGCGGCGCGTGGCCGCATTGGCGCGAAGGATCCGCGATCTTCACCACCAGCAGCTCCCGGCCGCGAACGGCCGGGAATTGAAATCACTTGTCTGCGGCGCCACAGGGCGCCGCGTGGTGCGAGCTCTCAAGCAAGCTCGCTCTGTCATCGGTGTCCGGCTCGACGCCTCGTTCCCTCCGACAGGCCCCGCGCGCTTAGGCCGCGCATCACCTGCGCGAGCCCCGGGATCCGGGTCTCCCGTTCCGGCAGATCGCCGGCACTTCCGTTGCTGTTCGCCGTGCAGCCAACTCGCGTGAGGGCAATAAAAAGCCCTCCGGAGCGGCTGGCTCGGGAGGGTCCGTGTGATGCGGACTTCATGGATCCTGCTTCAAGCAAGACCGCTCCCCCGAGCATGGCGTGCGCCATCCACCGGCGCAAAGCCGTTGGCGGTGCAAATCTTATGTTCATAGCCGAAGGACATCGTCATGCTCATGTTTGTCGCGGGCGCAATCGCTCGCGAGGCCGCGGGACATACGCGGCTTTGATGTTGCTGTCAACAGCGATCGAGCTATCTATGAGTTGGTTGTTGCAGATGTTGATCTGCAACAACGCGCCGGCGCAGGTCGCCGCTATCGTGATCCCAGGTCACATTGCGGCGAATTCGCGAGCGCGTTCGATGAACCGACGGCAGATCTTGTTAGGAGCGGGCGGCGCCCTTGCGGCCGCGGCGTGCGGCACCGGCGCATGGCGCGCGGCGACGGGAACGATGAGTTCTTATAACGACTACAGCGCGCGGCTGCGCGCGCCGCTGTCGTCCGACATTGCTGACGTGATCCGCTATGCGACGCTCGCAGCGAACAGTCACAACACGCAGCCCTGGCGCTTTCGCGTGAGCCGCGATGCGATCGAGATCGGGCCCGATGTGTCGCGGCGGACGCCGGCGGTCGATCCCGACGACCATCATTTGTTTGTCAGCCTGGGCTGCGCCGCCGCCAATCTCGCGATCGCCGCCGCGGCGGCTGGATATCAAGGCGAGCTTGCGATCGACGGCCAGACGATCCGCTACGATTTCGTCAAGGGCGTGCCCCATGAGGATCGGCTGCTTGCGGCGATCGTGCGCCGGCAGTCGACGCGGACCGCGTATGACGGCCGCGCGGTGCCGTCCAGCGATCTCTCCGCGCTGCAGAGCGCTGCAGCAATGCCTGGCGTCGATCTCGCTCTGGTCACCGATTCCGCCCGTATCGCCGCCATCCGCGATCTCGTCGTGGCCGGCAATGACACGCAGATGCGCGATGTCGCGTTCATGCGTGAGCTCAAGCGTTGGATCCGCTTCAATCCGCACAGCGCGATGATGACCGGCGACGGTCTGTTCGCTGCGGCGAGCGGCAACCCGTCCTTGCCGACTGCGCTTGGGGGCGTTGCCTTCGACCGCCTGTTCGATGCCGCGGCCGAGAACGACAAATATGCCCGCCAGATCGCGTCCTCCGCGGGACTTGTCGTGTTCGCGGCCGAGCGGGCCGATCCGTCGCATTGGATCAGGGTGGGGCAGGCCTGCCAGCGCTTCGCGCTCAAAGCGACGCGGCTCGGGCTCAAGCTTGCGTTCATCAACCAGCCGGTCGAGGTGGCGTCGTTGCGGCCCGAGCTGGCGCGCGTGGTCGGAACCACCCGGCGGCCGGATCTTGTGCTGCGCTTCGGCTATGGTCCGGCGCTGCCCTTTGCGCCGCGGCGGCCGGTGTCGCAGGTGCTGAGTTCATGAGTCGTTCCTGTCAATCTTGACGGATTTGCGACTCGATGCATTGCTTCGTGACATGTTCGAGAACACCCGATTGGCACGCATGAGCGACGGGCATTATTGCCTGGTGCGCGACCTTGGCCTGGTCAAGGGCGGCAAGGGCATGCGTCATCACGAGGTGGTGGTGGATTTCAGCGCCCGCGGCATGAAGGTGCTCGCGAAGCAGGGCGCCTCGGCGCTGATGCGCCGCGTCGCGGCAAAGCTGGCGCAGCATGAAGCGACCTCGAAGCTGCCGGCGTTGCTGCGCGTGCGCCTGCGCGAGCCGCAATAGCACTTATCGACTTCGCCGTCCGTTGTTGCCGATCGGCGGCCGCGGCACGTAAGGGCTGTCCGGATTGACGTCGAGTTCGACATCGGCCACGCAATATTGCGGCTGGGAATGGCTGCGCCCCGAATGCCAGCGTCCCTCGCGCAGCTCGACCTCGCTCATGCCGCTGATGTCGAAACATTTCCATTGGCCGCCCGGTGGCAGGCCGCGGCTCGCGCCGCCGGCGAACTGGAACCCGAGCACGCGCTCGCGCCCGCCGCTATGGCCGAGGATGATCGGGCACAGCGCGCGGGCGAAACCCCGATACATGCACAGGACCTGCTGGCGCGTGCGCATCGCCTGCATGATCATCTGGTAGGTTGCACTGGGCACGCCGAGTCTCCGCACATGACAGCATCATAAGACCGGCGCGCAACGGCGGTTCCGCATCATGCCTTGCAGCAGGGGCGTCCGGCCTTAGATTGATGCAACCGATGTCAGCGCGAGCACAGCCACAATGTCCGATCTTTCCAGCTTCCCGATCACCAAGCGCTGGCCGGCGCAGCATTCCGACCGCATCCAGCTCTATTCACTGCCGACGCCGAATGGCGTGAAGGTCTCGATCATGCTGGAGGAGACGGGTCTACCTTATGAGCCGCATGCGATCGATTTCGGCAAGGACCACCAGAAGACCCCCGAATTTCTCTCGCTCAATCCGAACGGCAAGATTCCGGCGATCATCGATCCCAATGGCCCCGGCGACAAGCCCCTCGGCCTGTTCGAGTCCGGCGCAATCCTGCAGTACCTGGCCGAGAAGACCGGACAATTCCTTCCCGCCGATCCGGCGCGGCGCTGGCAGACCCTGCAATGGCTGCATTTCCAGATGGGTGGCATCGGGCCGATGTTCGGCCAGCTCGGCTTCTTCCACAAATTCGCCGGCCGTGAGTACGAGGACAAGCGCCCGCTGCAGCGCTATGTCGCCGAGAGCAAGCGGCTGCTCGGCGTGCTCGAGGCCCGGCTCGATGGCCGGCAATGGATCATGGACGCCGACTACACCATCGCCGACATTGCGACGCTCGGCTGGGTGCGCAATCTGATCGGCTTTTATGGCGCGCGCGAGTTGGTGGCGTTCGACGAGCTGACGCACGTGCCGGCCTGGCTGGAGCGCGGCCTGGCACGGCCGGCGGTGCAACGCGGGCTGGAGATCCCGAAGCGGCCGTGATCGTCAGCGAAGCCGATTTCGAAAATCGCCTGGACGAGGTGATGTCGGCGCCCGCCCTGGCGGGCGACGGCGTGCTCGGCCCGGACAGCGTGATGTGGCGCGTTCATCGCGAGGCGGCGCTGTTTCTCGGCGCCGGGCGGGCGCTGCTGCTGCAGCTCGCCCATCCCTGGGTGGCGGCCGGAATCGCCGAGCAGTCGAAAGTGTTCGCCGATCCGCTGGGCCGTTTTCACCGCACCTTCAGCATCGTCTACACGATGGTGTTCGGCACGCGCGCGCAGGCGGTCGCGGTGGCGCGCCGGCTGTATCGGCGTCATGCCGCCGTCGACGGCGTGATGCCGGAGACGGTTGGACCGTTCGCGGCGGGGTCGCGCTATCGTGCCAACGATGTCGAGGCGCTGCGCTGGGTCCATGCCACGCTGGTCGAGACCGCGATGATGTCCTACGGCCTGCTGTGTCCACCGCTCGCGGCGGCCGAGCGCGAGCAATATTGGCGTGAGGCGATGCGCTTCGCGCGCCTGTTCGGGATTCCGCACGACATGCTGCCGCGCGACTGGGACGCGTTCAAGGCCTACACCGCCGGGATGATGGCGTCGGAGACGCTCACGGTCAGCACGGCCGCGCGCGATATCGCGCGGCGCATCTTCTCCGGCGAGGCGACTCTGATCGGGCCGCCGCGCTGGTTCACCGCGCTGACCGCGGAGATGCTGCCCGAGCGGCTGCGGCTCGCGTTCGACCTGCCTCATGGAGAGCGCGAACGGCGCAGCGCTGCGCGGGCCCGCGTCTGGCTGCCACGGGCCTACGCAATGCTGCCGGACCGGTTGCGGACCGTCGGTCCCTATCAGGAAGCGATGGCGCGCATCCGCGGCAATGCTTGCCCGCCGTTCACGCGGCTGCTCAACCGCGCCTGGATTGGACAGCCGCTGATGCCAGCCGCGGGCGCTGGCGCCGCAACGCCGCAGCGCAAGGCTTCCGGTTGAGGGGCGCCCGCCGCGATGCATCCTGTGAACGAGTTCACAGCAGGGCCTTGGCGCGTGCGTTACTTTGGCGGCCGCCAGCATCTGACGATGGAGTCTGCCCGCGGAGGACACGATGGACGCGCTCACGCTTCTGATCATCCGCCACGCCGAGAAGCCTGATGGCGATGCGACCGGTCCGGGCCTGACGCACAAGGGCAAGGTGGATTCGAAGTCGCTGGTGATCTTCGGCTGGGAGCGGGCAGGGGCGTGGACGGCGCTGTTCGGTGCCGGGCTCGGCGGTTCGACCTATCCTGCGCCGCAGGCGGTCTATGCGGCCGATCCCGACAGCACCAAGGACGGCTCGGAACCGAGCCGGCGACCCTATGAGACGGTGCTGGACCTGGCGGCCCGCGTCGGCCTCGACAGGCCGAACACATCGTTTGCGAAGGGACAGGAAGCCGCGCTGGTCGACGCGCTGTTGCCGCTCGCCGGCACGGTGCTGGTCGCCTGGGAGCACAAGGCGATCATCTCCGACATCCTGCCGCGCCTGCCGGTCAGCAATGCCGACCAGTTGCCGACCCATTGGTCAGGCAAGCGCTTCGACGTGGTGCTGCGCCTCGATCGCGCTGCCGGCGCGACCGAGTTCGAGTTTCAGGAATTGTATCCGTGCCTGATGCCGGGAGATTCCACCAAGCCGCTGAAGAATGACCCGAAGGACGACTGAGAGAGATCATCGCGCCGTCGCTCGATCAGGTCCAAATGGCATACGTTATTCTGTATCGGGATTCTGCATCTGGTCAGGCGAGAGCGAACGGCTCGCGGTCGCGCGAGTCCTCGACCCAGGCGTGAGCGGCGAACCATTCATGGTGGATGCGGCAGTGCGGGCAATAGGTGCGTGAGAAGAACACAGGCATGCGCTGAAAGCGTGCGGCCTCCATCTCCATCCCGGTCTCGATGCTGCGGCCGGTCTGCGTGCAACGTACCATGATCTTGCCCATCGCGGTCTCCTGTTCGCGCGCCAGATACGCCGGGGATGCGAAGAAAATGTAATGCTGAGCCGACAGTTTCGTGGCAAAGGTCCGGGTGAATTCCGACCGCGGAACGAAGCGTGTTTTCCGCATCAAAAGCCGGTGAATCGCACTGCAAAATGCCGGGCCAATTGTCGCAACATGAGACATCCGTTGCGGTGCGACACGATTGTTTGAGGACGCAAGCCATGAGCATCACGATCTACGGAATCAAGAACTGCGACACGATGAAGAAGGCGCGTGCCTGGCTCGACGATCATGGCGTGGCTTACGACTTCCACGACTACAAGACGGCTGGAATCGACAAGGCGACGTTGAAGACCTGGAGCGACGAGGTCGGTTGGGAGCTGTTGCTCAATCGCGCCGGCACCACGTTCAAGAAATTGCCCGACGCCGACAAGGAGGGACTCACCGAAGCCAAGGCGATCGCGCTGATGCTGGCGCAGCCATCGATGATCAAGCGGCCGGTGCTCGATCTCGGTGGCCGCCGTATCGTCGGCTTCAAGCCGGAGATCTACGCCAAGGACGTGAAGGGCGCGAAGTAGCAGGCCGGTGCCGGCAACCCGTAAGAGCCCGTGCCGGCGCGATCGCGAATGACCACGCGCGCTGCGGGGCCGGCGCCAAACGCGCTGGCGGTGAAGCGCATGATGGTGGCATAGTATTCTATGTCCGCGGGAAGAAGAGAATCGTATCAACGCAAGGTGCATGGATGGCGTTGCGACGCCAATGCCCAGCTTTCCGCCTTGCCTAACTCCCTCGATTGACGGCATATTCCGGCGCGAAGCGGCCGCGGGTGGTGGCAAGCAATTGTCCAACCGTCCGGCAGAGCCGCCGTACAGGAAGAAGCGAGGGCTGGGCGCCGACGGCGCCGGCTGGGGGGATTCTGTTTGGCTGAAGAGTTCATTCTCGAAACCCACGGATTGACGAAGGAATTCGCGGGGTTCTTTGCCGTTCGCGATGTTTCGCTCAAGATACGCCGGGGCACCATTCACGCGCTGATCGGTCCCAACGGGGCCGGCAAGACCACGTGCTTCAATCTTCTGACCAAGTTCCTGCGCCCTTCAGCGGGCAAGATTCTCTATAAGGGGCAGGACATTACGGCCGTGGCGCCGGCCGATGTGGCGCGTCTCGGCCTGGTCCGCTCGTTCCAGATCTCGGCGGTGTTTCCACATCTGACCGCGCTGGAGAACGTGCGCGTCGCCCTGCAACGCCAGCATGGCTCGTCATTCGACTTCTGGCGCTCCAAGAGCGTGCTGAACCGCTTCAATGCCCGGGCGCTGGAGCTGCTCAACGATGTCGGCCTGAGCGAGTTCGCGAATATTCCGGCGGTCGAAATGCCGTATGGACGCAAGCGCGCGTTGGAGATCGCGACCACTCTGGCGCTCGATCCGGAGATGATGCTGCTGGACGAGCCGATGGCCGGCATGGGCCATGAGGACATCGACAAGATCGCCGCGCTGATCAAGCGCATCTCGGCCAAATACACGATCCTGATGGTCGAGCATAATCTGAGCGTCGTCGCCAACCTGTCCGACACCATCACGGTGCTGACCCGCGGCCAGGTGCTGACCGAGGGACCGTATTCCGAGCTCGCGAAGGATGAGCGCGTCAAGGAAGCCTATCTGGGAGCCGGACATGCCTGAGGTGATGACGGCTGCAAAGCCAGGGCAGGCGGCTGCCACCAGCACCATTCTCGATGTGAAAAATCTCGAGAGCTGGTACGGCGAATCCCACATTCTCCACGGCATGAACTTCACGGTGAATGCCGGCGAGGTCGTCACCTTGCTCGGGCGCAACGGCGCCGGCAAGACCACGACCTTGAAGTCGATCATGGGGATCATCGGCAAGCGCACCGGCTCGGTGCAGTTCAACGGCCAGCAGCTGATCCGCATGACTTCGGACCGAATCGCGCGGCTCGGCATCGCGCTATGTCCGGAGGAGCGCGGCATCTTCGCGAGCCTCGACGTCCGCGAGAACCTGCTGCTGCCGCCGGTGGTGCGGCCGGGCGGGCTCACGCTCGACCAGATCTTCGAGCTGTTTCCGAATTTGAAGGAGCGGCTGAAGAGCCAGGGCACCAAGCTGTCGGGAGGCGAGCAGCAGATGCTGGCGATCGCGCGCATCCTGCGCACCGGCGCGAGCTTCCTGATGCTGGACGAGCCGACCGAAGGCCTCGCGCCGGTCATCATCCAGCAGATCGGCCACACCATCGCGCGGCTGAAGAAGGAGGGGTTCACGATCCTCCTGGTCGAGCAGAACTTCCGTTTCGCCTCGACCGTCGCCGACCGCTATTATGTCGTCGAGCACGGCAAGGTCATCGACGGTTTCGCCAATGCCGATCTCGCCGCCAACATGGACAAGCTTCATACTTACCTCGGCGTCTGACCGGCGCTGGGACCGTTTCTTGGAACATTCTGGAAAGTTGGAAATGAAAAACAGATTCATCGCGTCATTGCTGCTGGGAACGGCGCTCAGCTTCGCGGCGGGCAGCATCGCCTCGGCCGGCGACAAGACCGTCAAGATCGGCGCGCTGTCCGACCAGTCCGGCCTGTATTCGGATCTCGGCGGCCCCGGCTCGACCTTGGCGACGCAGATGGCCATCGAGGATTCCGGGCTCGCGGGCAAGGGCTGGAAGATCGATGTGATCTCCGGCGACCATCAGAACAAGCCGGATATCGGCACCTCGATCGCGCGGCAATGGTTCGACGTCGACAAGGTCGACATCATCGTCGACGTGCCGAATTCGGGCGTGGCGCTGGCGGTCAACAACGTCGTCAAGGAGAAGAACGGCGTCTACATCAATTCGGGGGCCGCGACCTCCGACCTCACCAATGCGCAGTGCTCGCCCAACACGGTGCACTGGACCTATGACACCTACATGCTGGCGCACACCACCGGCCAGGCGCTGGTCAAGGCGGGCGGCACCAGTTGGTTCTTCCTGACCGCCGACTATGCATTCGGCGCGGCGCTGGAGCGCGACACCACGGCGGTCGTGACCGCCAATGGCGGCAAGGTGATCGGCGGCGTCAAGCACCCGCTCAACACCTCCGACTTCTCGTCCTTCCTGCTGCAGGCGCAGTCCTCGGGCGCCAAGGTCATCGGCCTCGCCAATGCCGGCGGCGACACCACCAACTCGATCAAGCAGGCGGCCGAGTTCGGCATCACCAAGGGCGGCCAGAAGCTTGCCGCGCTGCTGCTGTTCCTGACCGACGTCAAGTCGATCGGGCTCGACATCGCGCAGGGCCTCAATTTCACCGAAACCTTCTACTGGGACATGAACGACCAGACCCGCGCCTTCTCGGAGCGCTTTGCCAAGCGGATGAAGAACGGTGCGCCGCCGACCATGGTGCAGGCCGGCGTCTATGCGGGCCTCCTGCATTACTTCAAGGCGCTGGAGGCGCTCGGCGAGAACCCCCATGACGGCGTCAAGATCGTCGAGAAGATGAAGTCGATCCCGACCGAGGATGCGCTGTTCGGCAAGGGCGAGATCCAGCCCAATGGCCGCACCATCCACACCGCCTATTTGTTCGAGGTCAAGAAACCGTCCGAGTCCAAGGCGCCGTGGGATCTCTACAAGCTGGTCGGCTCGGTGCCGGGCGACCAGGCCTTCACGCCGCTCGACAAGAGTGCGTGCGCCCTGTTGAAGAAGTGAGCCGCTGCAGCCCCGGCGGTCCGCTGCCGGGGCTGCTCGTCCTTTAGGAAACGCCGAGAGAAGACAGAACAAGACGATGCAGGCCCTCTACGCACAGCTCCTGGTCGGACTGATCAACGGCTCGTTCTACGCGCTGCTCAGTCTCGGGCTTGCCGTCATCTTCGGCATGCTCAACATCATCAATTTCGCCCATGGCGCGCTCTACATGATGGGCGCGTTCTGCGCCTATTTCCTGCTGAACCTCGGCGGCATCAACTATTGGTGGGCGCTGCTGCTGGCGCCGATCATCGTCGGCATCTTCGGCATGATCCTGGAGCGCACGCTGCTGCAGTGGCTGACCGGGCTCGACCACCTCTACGGCCTGCTGCTGACCTTCGGCATCGCGCTGATCGTGCAGGGCCTGTTCCAGAACTATTTCGGCTCCTCGGGCCTGCCTTACGCGATCCCCGATCAGCTGCGCGGCGGCATGAATCTCGGCTTCATGTTCCTGCCGATCTATCGCGGCTGGGTCGTGGTGTTCTCGCTGATCGTGTGCCTGGCGACCTGGTTCCTGATCGAGCGCACGCGGCTTGGCGCCTATCTGCGCGCGGCCACTGAAAATCCGACCCTGGTGCGCGCCTTCGGCGTCAACGTGCCGCGCATGATCACGCTCACTTACGGCCTTGGCGTTGGCCTCGCCGCGCTCGCCGGCGTGTTGTCGGCGCCGATCAACCAGGTCCGGCCGCTGATGGGCGCCGACCTGATCATCGTCGTGTTCGCGGTGGTCGTGATCGGCGGCATGGGCTCGATCATGGGCTCGATCATCACCGGCTTCGCGCTCGGCGTGATCGAGGGACTGACCAAATATTTCTATCCCGAGGCTTCCAACACCGTGGTCTTCGTTCTGATGGTCCTGGTGCTCCTGGTGAAGCCGACGGGTCTGACCGGACGGGCGGCCTGACATGACATCGATCACCGACGAGACCCTGCCGATCACGCCGCGCGCGATGCGCGACGAGATGATCGTGTTCGTCATCATGGCCGCGCTGCTCGCCATCGTGCCGTTTACCGGGCTATACCCGTTCTTCGTGATGCAGGCGCTGTGCTTTGCGCTGCTGGCCTGCGCCTTCAATCTGCTGATCGGCTATGGCGGGCTGCTGTCGTTCGGCCACGCGATGTTCCTGGGCACCGCCGGCTATTGCAGCGCGCATGCGCTGAAGGTCTGGGGCCTGCCGCCGGAGCTCGGCATCCTCACCGGCATCGCCGGCGCCTTCGTGCTGTCGGTTGTCACCGGCTACATTTCGATCCGCCGCCAGGGCATCTACTTCTCGATGATCACCCTGGCGCTGTCGCAGCTGCTGTACTTCGTCTATCTGCAGACGCCGTTCACCCATGGCGAGGACGGCATCCAGGGCATCCCGCAGGGCAGGCTGTTCGGCTTCATCGACCTGTCGAAGCCCACCACGCTGTATTACGTCGTGCTGGTCGGCTTCCTCGCCGGCTTCCTGCTGATCTTCCGCACCATCAACTCGCCGTTCGGCGAGGTGCTGAAGGCGATCCGCGAGAACGAGCAGCGCGCGATCTCTCTCGGCTACAAGACCGACCAGTACAAGCTGCTGGCCTATATCCTGTCCGGCACCATCGCCGGCTTTGCCGGCGCGCTGAAGGTGTTCGTGGCCCAGAACGCCTCGCTCACCGACGTGCATTGGTCGATGTCGGGCGAGATCGTGCTGATGACCCTGGTCGGCGGTCTTGGGACCGTGTTCGGTCCGGTCGTCGGCGCCTTCGTGATCATCGCCATGCAGCAATATCTGGCCGGCTTCGGGCAGTGGGTGACCGTCATCCAGGGCGTCATCTTCGTCGCCTGCGTGCTCACCTTCCGCCGCGGGGTGGTCGGGGAAATCGCCCATCTGTTCAAGCGATCCCTCTAAGTCATTGATTTGTTGGGGTAACGCCGAAAAGGCAGAAAGCGGTGGATGATCCGGCCGCCGCTTCTGCTGTGACGCGATCCGGAGTATGACACTTCTGTGACGGGCCGGCCCCGGCCCGTTTCGGAATCGATGGATCTCGTCCCATGCTGAACTGGTTTCGTGCCGTCCTCCCGCGGGAGGAGCGGTTTTTCGATTTGTTCGCCCGCCACAACAAGGTGGTGATCCAGGGCGCGCATGCGCTGCAGGACATGCTCAAGGGCGGCGACGACATTCTGGTGCATTGCCAGCGGGTCAGCCAGTTCGAGAACGAGGCCGACAACATCACCCGCGAAGTGCTGACCGCCGTCCGCCGCACTTTCATCACCCCGTTCGACCGCGGCGACATCAAGAACCTGATCACCTCGATGGACGATGCCATCGACCAGATGCAGCAGACGTCCAAGGCCGTGGTGCTGTTCGAGGTCAAGGAGTTCGAGCCGACGATGCGGGAGATGGGCACCTTGCTGGTCGACTGCGCCAACCTGATCGGGCGCGCGCTGCCGCTGTTGCAGGCGATCGGCCAGAACGTGCCGATGATCACTGCGATCACCGAGGAGATGACCAAGCTCGAGGGCCGCGTCGACGACCTTCACGACATCGGGCTGAAAGAGCTGTTCCTCAAGCACCGCAACGCCAACACCATGGACTTCATCGTCGGCGCGGAGATCTACGATCATCTGGAGAAGGTCGCCGACCGCTTCGACGACGTCGCCAACGAGATCAATTCGATCATGATCGAACAGGTCTAGGGTAGGGTCGCGCCGTGGACGCTCATCTCGGCCTTCCGATCCTGGTCGGCCTCATCGCCGTCGCGCTCGCCTTCGACTTCCTGAACGGCCTGCACGACGCCGCCAACTCGATCGCGACCATCGTCTCGACCCGCGTGCTCCGGCCGCAATATGCGGTGTTCTGGGCCGCGTTCTTCAATTTCGTGGCCTTCGGCGTCTTCGGCCTGCACGTCGCCCAGACCATCGGCACCGGCATCATCGATCCCGCGATCGTCGACGCGCAGGTGATCTTTGCCGCGCTGGTCGGGGCCATCGTCTGGAACCTCGTGACCTGGGCCGCCGGAATCCCGTCGTCGAGCTCGCACGCGCTGATCGGCGGGCTGGTCGGGGCAGGGGTGGCCAAGGCCGGCATCTCGGCCACGGTCTGGAGCGGGCTATCGAAGACAGTGCTGGCGATCGTGCTGTCGCCGCTGGTCGGACTGATCCTGGCGATGATCCTGGTCGCGATCGTGTCCTGGGCCTCGGTCCGCTCGACGCCGTTCGCAGTCGACCGCGCCTTCCGCATCCTGCAATTCGCCTCCGCCTCGCTGTACTCGCTCGGCCATGGCGGCAATGACGCGCAGAAGACGATGGGCATCATCGCCGTGCTGTTGTACTCGCAGGGCCATCTCGGCGAGCATTTCACGGTTCCGTTCTGGGTCGTGCTGTCGTGCCAGGCGGCGATGGCGCTGGGCACCCTGATGGGCGGCTGGCGGATCGTCCGCACCATGGGTCTGCGCATCACCAAGCTGAACCCGATGCAGGGCTTCTGCGCCGAGACCGGCGGCGCCATCACCCTGTTCCTGGCGACCTTCCTCGGCGTGCCCGTCTCCACCACCCACACCATCACCGGCGCCATCGTCGGCGTCGGCGCCGCCCGCCGCGCCTCGGCGGTGCGCTGGAACGTGGCCGGATCGATCGTCTACGCCTGGATTTTCACGATTCCGGCCTCCGCCATCGTCTCGGCGCTGGCCTTCTGGCTGGTGTCGGTGCTCCGGCACGGGTGACTGGATGGGAGTGCCTTCCTAAGGGCGTTGGGGCTCATGGTTCGAGACGCGCCGCAACGGCGGCGCTCCTCACCATGCGGTTGAAGGGGGAATCTGGTCGCGAAGACCTCGCCGCGCGTTTCAGACCTCGTCCTGAGGAGCCCGCCACAGCCGGGCGTCTCGAAGGACGGCCGCGGGCGGGGTGCCAGCGCCGGAGCTATCCCGTCGGCCGCCCGGTTAACTCCCCGGTTGGAGTTGCGGTGCAAAACGCCTATATGGAGGGCGCGCGGCGGCATTGATCCCGCGCGTTTCCCACGACATCGCCCGCTCTCTGGCCCCGAAACGACGCCTGCCGCCTCATGTCCGATACCGCCGTCACGACCGAACAGCCCGCCCGCACCGCCTTGTCCGACGAGGTGGCGCGCCGGCGCACCTTCGCCATCATCTCGCATCCGGACGCCGGCAAGACCACGCTGACCGAGAAACTCCTGCTGTTCGGCGGCGCCATCAACCTTGCCGGCCAGGTCAAGGCCAAGGGCGAGCGCCGCAACACCCGCTCGGACTGGATGAAGATCGAGCGCGAGCGCGGCATCTCCGTCGTGACCTCGGTGATGACCTTTGAGTTCGAGGGGCTCGTGTTCAATCTCTTGGACACGCCGGGCCACGAAGACTTCAGCGAGGATACTTACCGCACGCTCACCGCAGTCGACTCCGCCGTCATGGTGATCGACGCCGCCAAGGGCATCGAAGCGCGCACGCGAAAACTGTTCGAGGTGTGCCGCCTGCGCGACATCCCGATCATCACCTTCATCAACAAGATGGACCGCGAGAGCCGCGACACCTTCGATCTCCTCGACGAGATCGAGAAGACGCTGGCGCTCGACACCACGCCGATGACCTGGCCGGTCGGCCGCGGCCGCGACTTCATCGGCACCTATGACATCCGCGACGGCGGCGTGCGTCTGCTCGAAGGCGGCGGCGCCAAGACCGGCGCCGCGCAGCAGATCGAGATCTCCGAGCTCGGCAAGATCAACGCCAATCTCGACATGAGCCAGATCACTGACGAACTGGAGCTGGTCAGGGAGGCCTGCAAGCCGTTCGAGCTGGATGCGTTCCGCGAGGGCCATCTGACGCCGGTCTATTTCGGCAGCGCGCTGCGCAATTTCGGCGTCGGCGATCTCCTGGAAGGCCTCGGCCGCTATGCGCCGTCGCCGCGCGCGCAGGAATCCAACCTGCGCAAGGTCGATGCCGCCGAGCCGCGCATGAGCGCCTTCGTCTTCAAGATCCAGGCGAACATGGACCCGAACCACCGCGACCGCATCGCCTTCGCACGGCTGTGCTCGGGCAAGCTCAACCGCGGCATGAAGGCGAAGCTGGTGCGCACCGGCAAGACCATGCCGCTGTCGAGCCCGCAATTCTTCTTCGCCCAGGACCGCTCGGTGGCGGACGAAGCCTTCGCCGGCGACGTCGTCGGCATTCCCAATCATGGCTCGTTGCGCATCGGCGACACCCTGACCGAGGGCGAGGACCTCACCTTCGTCGGCGTGCCGAGCTTCGCGCCGGAAATCGTCCGCCGCGTCAGGCTGACCGACGCGATGAAGGCCAAGAAGCTGAAGGAAGCGCTGCAGCAGATGTCGGAGGAGGGCGTCGTGCAGGTGTTCCGGCCGCGCGACGGCGCGCCTGCGCTCGTCGGCGTCGTCGGCCCGCTGCAGCTCGACGTGCTCAAGGCACGGCTCGATGCCGAATATTCGCTGCCCGTCGAGTTCGAGATCTCCGAGTTCTCGCTGGCGCGCTGGATCTCCTGCGATGACAAGAAGAAGCTCGAGGCCTTCATCGCCGCCAACAATTCCGGCGTCGCCGACGATGTCGATGGCGACCCGGTGTTTCTGGCCAAGAACGAGTTCTATCTCGGCTACACCAAGGAGCGCGCCGAAGGCATCGTGTTCTCCAACGTCAAGGACGTGAAGAAGAAGGCGTAGCGCCCCGGTCTCTGCGTTTGGAGGGATCGTTACCGATTTCGCCCGAATACTTTGAGCACCTGCAGAAGTTGCTGATGTCCTTGAGGGCCGACCTTATCCATCAGCCGACGCTCGTGCTCCTGGACCAGACTCTCGGCTTGCTCAAGCAGCGCGATGCCCGCTCCGGTGAGATGCAGCGAGTGCGTGCGCCGGTCTGACGTCGGCAAGCGTTCGAGCAATCCGCGCGATTGCAACTCGTCAAGCGGTGGAATGATCGCCGAGCGGCCGATGCCGAGCACCTCCGACAGGGCCATTTGCGACAACCCCGGATTGTCCCGAATCACGACGAGTATCGAATACTGTGAGGGGCGAATATCGAGTGGGGCGAGCGTCGCGTTGAAGTCCTCGAATACCCAGAGCTGGGCCTGCCGGATCAGGTAGCCGGCACGGCTTGTTAGACCGTCGATGCGGATCCGAGAACGTGCGTCGGTTTCCTGGGTCAGAAGTCGCCTCATGGGTCTGGCGATCGAGTCGCCGGTTTTGGATGCGCGTCTCAAAGTGCCTCGAGGCCGGTCGGTCAATATATTCGCGGTTGTAATCTTGAGGCGCACACATTGCCCGACTGCGGGGCCAATTCAACCCTATTACCTACTACCCCAATTGTTCTTGACCTGAACAAGTCACGATGTGAACATACATTTCTAACGAGCGACCGATTGGCGCGTTGACATCGGCAGGACAATGCCTCGCGCAATTGCCGGGCATCTCAACCTCCGGCCTGTGCACGCCCGCAAAAGCGACGGCGCTCGTGTTGGGGGAGAGGAAAATGCTCAATTTTGTGGGACGGGCGCGGTCGAGCAGCGCCGCGGGCAAATCGCTCGAGCACCGGGAGCAAGTCGGGTGGATGCCCGTTTCTGCCGGCTGTCGCGGCATCGTTGCTGCTTCCATTGCGGCCGCGGGAGTCGTGTGTGGCGCGGCTGGTGCATCGGCTCAGACCTATACGCCGATCGCCATCACACCGAGCCCGGACGTTTATGCATATATTCAGCAGAATCCATTCGTTCAGGGGTGGCTTGGCCCCAGAGTGGCAGGACAGTTTACACGCCTGACCGTGTTCGGTGACAGCTACGCCGACTGGGGAAATGAGATGCGGGCCGGGTCGTCTGTTCCTGCGAGCGGCCGCTTCAGCGCAGGGCTGGCGATGGCCGACGTTGTGCAATACCACTACGGTCTGCCCACCTCGGCGGTCGCCAACTACGCCACCGGGGGCGCCATGAGTGGCGGCACGAATGTCGGAAATCTGTTCGGGTCCACCGGCCCGGTGCTGCCGGGAACCGGCACTGAGATCGGAGTATTCCTTGCGGCGGGAGGGCGTTTCGGCCCACGAGACCTCGTCGACATCACTACCGCAGGCGGCAATGACAGCGTGCCGATCCTGTTCAATCCGACAATCACCCAAGATCAGATGAACACCGCTGCCCGGCAGACGACAGCCAGCATCCTGTCGGACGTTCAGCAGATGGTCCAGGCCGGCGCACGCAATATTGCGATCTTGTCGGTTGGGGATCTGTCCTATTTGCCTGCCGGCGCCGGCAACGCGAACGTCCACTATTTCCAATCGACGTTGACGCAGATGGAGCAGGCCAGCCTGGCGCCGCTGGCGCGCTCGGGCGTCCGTATCTTCTTCTTCGATCTTGCGACGTTGACGCAGAGAGTCGTCGCAAATCCGTCTTTTTACGGTTTCACCAACGTCACCACAGCCTGTACCGATGTGCCGTCCTGCGTCGGCGGCTCGGTGGCGGCACAGAACCAGTTTCTGTCCTATGACGGCTTGCATTTCACGACCGCCGGTTTCGCATTGATCGGTCGCTACCAGACCAACCAGATCGATGCGCCGTTGACGGTGGCGCCGCAGGGTGACGTTGCGACCTCGATCGCGAGCGGTTTCGCCGGCTCGATATTCGGGCATCTCGATGCGTATCGCAACGTCCGTGGTGCGGCTGATGCGATGAACGCGATGGCGGCCGACATGCCGACCAAGGCGGCCCTGGCGGCTCCGGCCGCGGTGCAGAGCCCCTGGTCGGTTTACGGTGACGTCGCCTATTCCGGGGGAAGCCGCGACTCCCAGCAGTTCTTGTCCAGCTACAACTACAATTCGGTCGGGGGATGGATCGGGCTCGACTATCGTCTCTCGCCTGATCTGATGGTCGGCGGGCTGTTCAGCTACGCCCAGCCGAACGTCAATCTCGCTCTGCAGAACGCCCATGAGAAGATCGACGCCTACCAGATCGGCGGCTACGCGGCCTATAACCGCGCCAATTGGTTTGCGGATGCGCTGCTCGCCTACGGCCGTCACGCGATCTCCACGGATCGTCAGGGCGTCATCGATGTCATCCGCGGGTCGACGCATGCGGACACGTTCACGGTCGCCGCGCGCGGTGGTTATCTCTGGGATCTCGGCGCGGTGCGCATGGGGCCGATCGGCGGCCTGTCCTACAGCAATGTGCAGATCGCGGGCTATACCGAAACCGGCGATATGCTGCTCACCAACATGGTCAACCGTCAGCGTCTGGAGAGCCTGACCGGAAGCGCCGGCGTGCAATTGCGCGCACCGTTCGCCGCGGCCGGAGCCTTCTATAATCCATACCTGAACTTGACCGTTGAGCATGAGTTCATTAGCTCCGCACGCAGCCTGATCACGACGCAGGTGACGACACCCTTGCTGCCGGTGTTGACTCCGATCGATGGACGTGCGGCGACCTACGGCAAGGTGGCGGCCGGCTTGGCCGCGGCGATCACCGATAAGGTCAGCGTCAATCTCGGCGTGGTCAGCACGTTCGCCAGATCCGACCGCAACGACTACGGCGTAAACGGCGGCCTCAAAGTCGCGTTCTAACCTCGCGCCTGGACGTTTCGGACGAACAGCTTGTCTTGGTTCCGATGGGGCAGGCGCGCGGGGTGAACATCGTGCCTGACTCTCTCGCATCGCCTCGTTGCTGCTGCCGCACGTGACGAGCGGTGTGTGGAACGAGGTCGCCGGAGGCCGTGAAGCGTTCTGCGGCGGCTGGCGGCTTTTCACAGTTCGATGATCCCGCGCCGCGCCGCATGCGCCACGGCATCCGTGCGGCCGGTGGCGTCGAGCTTGTCGAGCAGCGAGCCGACGTGGAACTTCGCGGTGTGCACGGAGATGCCGAGGCTGCGCGCAATTTCCTTGTTGGAGCAGCCTTCGGCCATCAGCGCCAGTACGTCGCGCTCGCGCGCGGTGAGTTGAAACCCGTCGATCGCGCGGCCGTCGGTCTTGTCATGGTCGAGGCTGCCCTCGTCGAGGCTGCGTTTGTCACGGCCGTGCGGCGTGACGATGGCCACGTCCGCGGTCTCGTCCGGCGCGGCCAGTCTCAGCCCGGCGACGCCGCCGAGCAGCGCCGCCAGCCGGTCGGCCAGCGCGGCATCATCGACCGCGATCGCGATTGTGATCGGCTCGCTCTCGTCCGCGCTCACGCCGGCCGCTCGCCGATCGTCAATGCGACCTGCACCGGCTCGCCGGCGCGCAGTGCCGCCAGCTCGACCACGGCACCGACGCTGTACGGACCGAGCTCGCGCATCAGCCCGCGCATGCCCCTGAACGGCTCCTTGTTGAGGGCGGTAATGATGTCGCCTTGGCGCAGGCCGGCGGCGGCGGCCGGACCGCTCTTGTCGATGCTCATCACCATGGCGCCGAGACCGTCATCGAGCCTGACCGGCTGCAGCCCCGCGCCCAGATAGCCGCGGGCGATGCGGCCGTGGGTTTCGAGCCTGCCGGCCACCCGCTCGATGGTGGCCGTTGGAATGACGAGCGTGCGCCGCGGGCCGCGGACGGCCATGCCGATCGCGTGTCCCGTTGCGTCGAGCACGAGGCCGCCTTCGGAGCTGGGACGCAGCCTTGTGTCGAGCTCGATCCGCGCCGCGATATCGCCGCCGCGCAGGCTGCGCCAGGGGCCGGCGGATTTCGACACCATCGCGAGCGCGGCCACCGGCGTGCCCTGATCGGCGGCCGCGATGACCGCCAGCGCGCCGAGCGGCGGCACTTCGGCCATCAGCGGCATGGGCGCGACATCTGTGCCGTCGAAGCGGAGCAGGGCGATGTCGGTGGTGTGATCGCGCCCGGCAATGCTGGCGGCGCGCGTCGTGCCGTCGGCGAAGGCAATGATGATGTCGCCTTCGTCGGCCAGCGCCTCATCGGCCGTGATGATCAGGCCCGGCTTCCAGACGAAGCCCGTCGCGCGCGAGCGGTGCGAGTGGACCGAGACCAGCGAGGGGGCGGCCGTGGCGACGGTTGCGGCGAGCGCCGTCGAGAGCGAGGAGAGGGGGGACAGATCGGACATCGAGAGCTCCATGGGGTGATCCCAATGTGGAGCGTCGATGGCGCTTTCGGAACTCCCCGGATGGGCAGGCTGCGTCGTGTAGCCCGGATGAGCGGAGCGATATCCGGGATCTCACGAGCTGCGCGTTGAACCCGGATGTCGCTGCGCTCATCCGGGCTTCTGTAACGGGCCTTGGCTTGTCAATCC